>NZ_JBQQBQ010000011.1:0-301489 GCF_052245915.1 Nonomuraea sp. 10N515B | reverse complement strand
AGCCCTTCAGCTAACCAGACCGGCACCAACGGTGGGGAGATAAATGGCCGCCGTTGGGGAGACCTTCGTGGCCGCCAGCGGGGAGAACTCCAGGCCGCCTACGGGGAGAACTCAGTGACCGTTGACACACCGCCAACCCGCATTTGATCATCAACCAGCAGACCGCGATGGAGACCGGCCCGGTCAGCAAGGTCCATCTCACCGACTCCTTCCGCGGCCATACCGCCACCTTGGAACGGCTCCGCGTCCATCGCCAACTCGACGAAGCTCTGACAAACGGCCCGGACCCTCTCCACCTTGCCGCGGTGTTCGGCCTCGATCCCAAGACCGCCATCCGCTACGCCGACGCCGCCCAGCGGCTCTTGACGAGCACTGCGGAGGAACAGGACCCCGCCAGTCGAGACGAACCCAAGGGTCAAAATCGTCCATGAAGCCTGAAGACCCCTGGATTCAGCGTGAGGAACCTTCAGTTCGCCCGAACTCTGGGAAATCGTGGCCCTCAGCTCCCGAACGTGTCCCCAGCCGCCAGGTAGCTGATCTACAGGTCTTCGGGGGCTAGCCCGAAGAGGGTCGGGAAAGAGCTGGGCCTGATCGGGATCCGACGACTGCCCAGACGATCACACACCATGGCTGATTGTTGCCGGAGAAGGCTCATTGTCAGGTTGCCGGCGCGTCCTCGACGATCCACTGGATCCCATGCGGGATAAGAAAGTCGAGGAAGGCGGTCGGGTGGTATGCCTGGGCGGGTGCGAGTTCTCCCGGCTTGGCAGGTTCGGCGATGAGACGGCGGGCGCTTTCGACGGCGATCACCGCGGTAATGCCGTAGGTGTCGGGACCCCGGACGATGCCGCGGGCGCGGCGGCCGTCGGTACTGGTGGCGTCGAGCACGTAGGTGAAGTGCTGGGTGCGTCGGCTGTCCTCATCGGGTCCTTCAGGCAGGCTTTGGATGATCTCTGGCGTGAGCGGGGTGTTCAGCTGGGCGCCCAACGCCGCCTCGGTCAGCCCCTGGACATGCCGGACGCGGATATGACGGGGGATGGTCACTACCTCCGACACGGGGAAGGCCATCACCGGGGTCGCCTCCGACTGTCCGGGCAGCGTGATCGCGGTGTGGCGGGCGGGCATGCCGGGGCGCCAGTCGCCGTCGTGGTAGGTCATGCCTCCCGCCTTGATGGCGTCGGTCGTTTCGACCAGCGAACGCAGCGAGCCGCGTGACATGCCGCCGCCGACGACCACGTGGGTGGTGACAATCTCTTCGACCGATTCAAGGCGGTCGGCCAGGATGTGGGCCATGAGGTCGACCGCGCCGAAGACGCCCTCAAAGCAGCCCGCGCCGAGATCATCACCCAACGGACCCGCATCGGGGAGCTCCTCGGCCAGGTCCGCGACCTGGAAGCCGAGTGGACCGAGGAAGCCATCCAGCGCGTCACTACTGAAAACACCACCCTCAAGCAACGGGTCCGTCAGCTCACCACCAATAACCGCGGCCTCGACGAACGTCTCCAGGCCGCGCGCTCCAACGTGCGCTTCCAAGACCGACGCGTCGCCGACCTCGAAGCGCAACTCGCCCACCCGCAACAGGCACCCTGACGGCAGCCGCCCCGCATGCTCGGCCCCGCTCACCAAGCCGAGACACTGTTGGCAGATTGATCAAAGACTCGCTACGAGGGAATCGGCTCACTCTCCAGGCTGCCATCGGACCTCACCTCGGCTGCGACGCCACGGCTTCGCAGCCGGATCTTCAGAAACTCCATCTCCACCAGCGTCCCTACAAAGCCGGTGTCAGTGAGCTCGTCGGCGAGTTCACGAGCTCGGGGAAGCGACACCTCCCAGACCTCTCGCAGAACCTTCAAGACCGAGACCAGGCTCGGCACCGGACCGACCACACACAGCCGGCTGGGGCCATGCTCCGCCAGCAGGGCACTGCGGATATTCTCCGGCGTCTCGCCTGAACCGAATTGCTCGCACCAGCCAGTACCGCAGGACTCGCAGGCGACCTCGACATCCCAACACAGCTGCCCGCGGTCGATGAACTGGTTCACCTGACGGACAAGGATGTCCTCGCATCTGCCACAACGCGATTCGATCTTTGCTGTCTGCCCCGTCATCCCCGACACCAACGCTCCCATCGCCGTTCCCACTTCGCAGCGCTACGCCCTGCAGCATGACCGGTTGATCAATATGCCAACAGTGTCCCAACCCGATGGGCGGGGCCGCTCCTATGTGACACGCCCACACAGGCTGCATCCCACAGCCCTCGTCGCGAACATGTAGTTTCTGAATAGCCGCAGTTCAGAGCATGGATCCGACTCCCGCGGTCGGTAATGCCGGCCACCACCCACTCATCCAGCAGCTCCTGCAGGTCCGGTAGCGACCACACGGCCCGGTCGGTGACGTCGGAGCCCCGGCGAGTGACGTCGCGGCCGGTATAGCCGGCCACGTGCTGGCAGAACAGCGTGTTGATCGACTCGAACGTCCGCTCCATGATCGCTTTGTCGGTGGGAGTGCGCTGGTGAGCAGGCTGCACCGAGATTCCGAGCGTGCTGGCCGCTCGAAGGAACACCTCCGAGATGAACACTCTGCCGTGGTCGACCACCACGGTGTCCGGGACGATCACGGGCTTGGCCGCGGCCAGCGCCATTCTCGTGTCCAGATCCACCAGCCGGGCGTGCGGGATACGGGACACCGACATAGCGAGCGCCTGGTCCCAGCCCGGCCGCATCGGCTCGGGCACCATCATCCTTGCCAGCAACAACGCCGCGTCCACGGACTTCGCCCCGACCGGCCGCAACACCGCGGCGCAGAGCGTGCGTGTGGCGACGTCCACCGCCGCAACCAATTCCGCCCTGCCGATCACCCCGTCGTCCATCACCGCCATCACGTCCAACGGCGTCGTATCCAGTTGCACCTGCTCCCCAGGGCGGGCCGCGACTGTGACGGTGAAAGATCCGGTGGGCCGGTTGGCGGTTTGCCGTCGTGTCACTGCCGACCCGAATGTGTGCCTCCCGGCCGACAGTGCCTCCAGCAGGCGATAACAGGTCGCCGTCGAGGGCATGGGCACCACGCCCGGCCCATGCTCCACCTCTTCTCGATCACGGCAACCGCGGCGGCGACCACGCGTGGATCAACGTTGCCGGTGGGCTTGGCGCGCCGGGCATAGCGGGTGTCGACAAGGCCCCATAGTCCCTGCTCCCGGTAGCGGTTGCGCATCCGCTGGACTGTGCGGATACTCGCGTTGATCCCTGCCGCGCTGAGCTCTGCGGCCTTCGCCCGCTCTCGTTCCGTCATCGAGCAGGCGAGCGGGTCGTACTCGGGTTTGGGCGTCGTGCCCTCGGGAGCGTTCGGGGGCAGGCCGGTCTCCATCTCGACCAGGTGCCGCTCCCAGAACTGCGCCGTCTCGGCCACGTGCTCGGGCAGTGCTTCCAACAGGCTTTGCGGGGAGATCCTGACCCGCTGGCCAGTCCTGAAGTCCTCGGCCGACAGCAGATAGGGCAAGGCAACCACGGTCGTCTCTCCGGCAGCCGACAGGAGCCGCACCGTGTTGCCTGACAAGGCCACAACGGTGTGCTCGGTGCCGCTGAAGACCACCCGGTCATTGATTCGCAGGACGCCCGGACGCTCAGCCATGCCAGTTCCCCACTCGCGACGAAGCAGCCTCGACGATGGTGCGATCGCTGAGAACCAGCGATAGGTCGGCCAGGAGGTGGTGACGCCACATCAGATGGAACAGCACCGGCAGGGACGCGATGGGATCTCCGGCCTCCTCGGCCCCCGCCATTAACCCGCGCGGACGGACAAAGACGGATAGCAGCCGCGCAGCCAGCGCTTCGTCAAAACATCGCGGATGTCGGTAACCAGCCAACCACCGCTGATTGGCGACCAGCACCCCATCCATCTGCCCCCAGACGGCGTAGCGCCAGCCCAGTTGCCCGCAGGCTGCCTCTGCCGCGTCGAACGCCTCTTGATCGCGTTGTGCGATCCGGTCCAGCGGGCGAGAGTCCAGCATCAGGACGCCGCCGGCCGTCTGCACGAGGAAGTCGGGTGCGTGCCGGCGGATCTTCCCGCGGGCAAACCAAAGGAGCCACAACGGCTGCGACACGATCGTGGTCACCGCGGGGTCGAAGTCGAGCGCGACCAGGTGGTCGCGCTCGACCCATGACTCGTACCCGATGTGGTTCGCGACGGAGACTGACCTCATCGAGGGCTACCAGCAGGCAGGGCGGTTGCTCGACATTCCCGACGCCGGCTCTGGTGGGCATGAGGCGCGGATGGAGATCCTGGCTATGATCCGGGCCGCGCACAAGAAGCAGGCGCCGCTGCCCGACTATGAGGAACTCCGCCGGAAGTTCAAGGCCGGGCAACCGCTCCAGTCGATCACGTTCGGAGAGTATTGGGACGACTGGGTGGAACGGCGTCGCAACCTCAAGGACATCCGGGAGAGCACGCTCCTTAGCTACGTCTCACACTGGCAGACGCATATCCGCGAAGTTCTCGCCGACGTGCGCTTGGACCGGCTGTTCGTGCCTGTGGTCGAGCAGGTATTCACCCGGATCGACGAGAAGAACGAGGCGTTGCTTGCCGCACGCGCCTCCGACGATCCGCAGGTCCGGGCGTCGGTGCGCGGGAAGCGGCCGACCGGGCCAGTGACCAAGCAACGGATCAGGGCGACGATCCGCACGGTACTGGCCTCCGCGAAACGGGAGCACGTCGTCACTTTTAACGCCGCCGAGCTGGTGAAGCTGGACGCGGGGAAGAAGGCTAAGGGGGTGGTCTGGACGAAGGCGCGGGTGGAGGCGTTCAGCGTCGCGTACGAGAAGCGTCTTGCCGCTGAGCGGGCCGCCCCGGTTCAGGCGAAGAAGCCGCTGGAGAGGTTCAAGGTGTGGCTGGCGACGCCGCGGCCGTCGCCGGTTATGGTGTGGACGCCAGTTCAGCTCGGTACCTTCCTCGACTATGCGGCGCCTGACCGGTTGTACGCCCTGTATCACCTGATCGCGTTCCGAGGCCTGCGTCGTGGCGAGGCGTGCGGTGCGCGCTGGATCGACGGCGAGTTGGACGAAGGTCTGCTGGCCACGGCCAAGCAGCTCACCAACGTCGGCCGGGAGGTGAAGGAGGGATCGCCGAAGACAGAGTCGTCGGACGCGGTGGTTGCGCTGGACAAGGTCACGGTCGCCGTCCTGCGGGCGCACAAGGCCCGGCAGAACGAGGAGCGGCTGGCGTGGGGATCGGCGTGGACGGACACAGGCCGGATCTTCGCGCGCGAGGACGGCAGCGAGTTGACGCCTGACTGGGTCAGTGAGCACTTCGAGCGGTTGGCGTTCGCGGACGGCCTGCCGCCGATCCGGCTGCACGACCTTCGCCACGGCGCGGCCACACTGTCCCTGGCGGCCGGCAACGACATGAAGACGACGTCGGCGATGCTGCGGCACTCGAGCGTGTCGATCACGGCAGATCTTTACACAACGGTGCTGCCGGAAGTGGCGCGGGAAGCGGCCGAAGCGAGTGCCGTTCTGGTGCCTCGGGCGGTCGCCGTGGGGGAGGCGTCCCAAACTGGCGGTCTCCCTACGGTCTCCCATCTGGGAGACCGCCGACCCGCCGACTTGGCGGGATCAAGGAACCTCCAGGTACAGCCTGGAGTGGGAGAGTAGGGCGGGTGGGACTTGAACCCACGACCCACGGATTATGAGTCCGATGCTCTGACCGGCTGAGCTACCGCCCCTGGATTCAGTTGTGTGAAGCGCGGCAGAGACCAAGCCGATCCGATCATGCCGAGCCTCGTGCATGGCTAAGGCTAGAGCATCCGATCCCGTTCTGGTGCCCCGCCGGACGGGAGACAAGGTCCCCCGGACATCATTCCACGCTCCGCAACGTCAGCGGACCCTCAGTCGATCGTATCCGCGGCTCTTTCAGGTCGAGTGCACCCGTAGAGCGAGGACTGGGGGCTGGTGGCGGGGTCGCTGTCTGCTGAGGGGTGGCGGGGCACATGGAGGGGGCCGGTCAGCGGTCCAGCCGTACTTCCTCGGCGTTGTGGCGGCGTCGGCTGCGCAGCCAGTGACCGAGCGTCACCAGCCCGAACCCCGCGAGGTAGACCACCGAGGTGAAGGCCAGGTAGCCGATGCTGCTGTCGAGCAGCTCCGGCGAGGTGCTGCGCGGGAAGGCCGCGGTCGCGCCGTTGGTCCACTCCATGACCAGGAGTCCCGTCTGGAAGGTGTAGACCTGGGCGAAGACGACGGCGAATGCCAGGTAGGCGCCGAGCCGGTTGCGGATCAGCAAACCGATCGGCAGAGCCAGCAGGACGACGATGATGGCGACCATGGTGTTCTCTCCTTGTAGTTCGGAGGTGTTCGGGACGCATCCACTGTCGGTGGATCGGTCCTGGGCGCGCATCGAGGGCAGCGCTGGATGTCGCACCGGGCAGGCCGGTACGTGTTGGCACTGATGCCAGGCTGGCGTTCGCGCAGGAGAATGTCGCGGTGAGCCGCATGCGCTGGTGGATGGTGGTGGCGACGATCGCGTGCGCCGGCGCGTGGACCGCGCTGGCCTGGGCGGCCGGCGGGGCCTCGGCGGTGGGCGGGGGCTGGGCGTTCGCCGTCTATCTGCTCGGGCTGGTGCCGCTGGGACTCGGCTGGTTGATCGCGGTACGGGCGCCGGCCAGTCCTGTGCCGGGCGCGCTCGCGGGGGTGGCGGTCTCGATGTTGGCCGTGCCCGCGCTGGAGGAATGGGGCCGCGACTCGTGGTGGGGGGCGGTGATCTGGTCGTGGCAGGTGGTGGGGTTTCTCCTCCTGTTACTGGTCTTTCCTGATGGGCTGCTCCCGGGACGACGGTGGCGGGTGGCGGCGGCCGCGGTGCCCCTGTCGGCGGCCGGTGTGACGGCGGCGATGGTGGTGACCATGAACCATTACGACCCGCCGCCGGTGGCCCGCTCACCGGTGGCGGTGCCGGAGGGTGTCTGGATGCCGCTGATGGTGGCCGCGCTCGCGGCGTTGCTCGTCGTGTCGGTTGCCAGTGTGAGCTCCGTGGTGGTGCGTTACCGCCGCGGTGACGAGCGGGTACGCGCGCAGACCAGATGGCTCGTCCTGGCCGCCGTGCTGGTGGTGGTGCTCATGGTGGCCAGTTGGGCGATCACCGCACTCGGCTGGGCGGGACCCGCCGCGTACGGCGGCTTCCTGATCGGGATCGTGGTGCTCGTCCCGGCCGCGGTGGCCGTGGCCGTACTGCGCCATGACCTGTTCGAGATCGACAGGATCCTCGGCGACTCCGCGGCGTGGGTGCTGACCACGATCATCGCGGCGGGCGTGTTCGCCGCGTCCGCCGTCGTGCTCGGCTCCTTCTTCGGCCGTGACTCGCCGCTGGGCGGGTACGGGGCGGTGTTCGTGGCCGCGTTGATCCTCATGCCGGTGTTCCGGCGGGTGCACGACGCCACCGGACGGGTCTTCGACCGGGACCGTACGGTGATCCTCGCCGGCATCGCCGACTTCGTCGACCGGGTACGGGAGGGCACGGCGGAGCCGGAGTCGGTGCAGGAGGCGCTGCGCGCGCTCGCCGGCGACCCCGGGCTGGTCCTGCTGCTCACCGAGGCCGAGCGCGGCGGGTACGTGGACATCTGGGGGACTGACGCCGAGGTGCCTGCGGACCGGACCACGCTGCCGTTGCGGACCGCCGATGCCGAGATCGGCGTGGTGGTCCTGGGCCGCGTGTCGGCTCGTCAGCTGAGGCGGGTCCGCCTCGCGGTGTCGGCGGCCGGGTTGCCGATCGAGGTGAGCCGGTTGCGGCTGGGCCTGCGCAGGGTTCTGTCGGAGGTGTCGGAGAGCCGGCGGCGCCTGGTCTCAGCCGCCGTGGCCGAGCGCAAGCGGCTGGAACGCGACCTGCACGACGGCGCCCAGCAGCACCTGCTGGCGGTCGGCATGCAATTACGGGCCGCCCAGCGGCGTCTCGACCCTGCCGACCCGCTCTCCGTCGAGCTGGACCTGGCGGTGGACCGGCTGGAGGACACCGTCGGCGAGCTCCGAAGGCTGGCCCACGGCCTGCGCCCCGCCAGTCTCGACGACGGGCTCACCGCCGCCCTGCGCAGGCTCGCCGCCCAGTGCGCGCTGCCCGTCGACCTGCGTGCCGGCACGGTGGTGACGAGCGACGTCGTGGCCGCCACCGCGTACTTCCTGGTGGCCGAGGCCATGACCAACGTGCTGAAACACGCCGAGGCGACCGGCATCCGCGTCAGCGTGCGCCAGGCTGGGGATTGCCTGCACATCGCCGTCACCGACGACGGCGTCGGCTTCACGCCGTCCCCGGCGTCCCTGACCACCCTGCGCGATCGTGTCAGCGCGATCGGCGGAACGCTCTCGGTGATCAGCGCGCCGTACGAGGGCACCACGATCGAGGCGGAGATGCCATGCGCGTCATAGTGGCGGAGGATTCGGCGCTGTTCCGGGAGGGGATCGTCCGGCTGCTCCAAGACGCGGGTCACGAGGTCGTCGCCGCCGTCGGGGACGCCCAGGCCCTGGTTGACGCGGTACGCGGGCGCCGGCCCGACATCGCGGTCATCGATGTGCGGATGCCGCCGACGATGAGTGACGACGGAGTGCAGGCCGCCCGGCTTCTTCGGCGGGAGCTGCCCGATTTCCCCATGCTGCTGCTGTCCCAGCACATCGAGACCACCAACTCGGTCCCGCTGGTGAGCACCGGAGCATTCGGATATCTGCTCAAGGACCGGGTGCTGCATGTCGACGACTTCCTGTCCGCCCTCGCCAGGGTCGCCGCAGGCGGCTCGGCGCTCGATCCCGAGGTGGTGGCGGCGCTGATCAACGCCCAGAACACGCAGATCGCGCGCCTGTCCGAGCGCGAGCACGACGTCCTCGCCCTCGTCGCCGAGGGGCACTCCAACACCGCCATCGCCGCCCGCCTGGTCATCGCCGAGCGCACGGTGGAGGCGCACATGCGATCGATCTTCCAGAAGCTGAACTTGCCGGACTCGGCGGAGAGCAATCGTCGCATTGTGGCGGTTCTCACGTACTTGAAGTCCCTCTGATCGCCGCGTCGCCGCCTGACCAGCTGGGCGCTTGTCGGGATCTTGAGGATGATCGGCCCGCTGCTCTATAACTAGTAGTACTACTTATTGTAGAGCTAAGGTGGCGGCGGTGCGGGTGTTTGTGGTGGGGGCGGGGATCAGCGGGCTCGCGGCGGCGCGGGGGTTGATCGCCGCAGGGCATGACGTGGTGGTGCTGGAACAGGCGCAGGAGTTGCGCCTCGGGGGTGGGGCCATCACGTTGTGGTGCAACGGCACGGCGATACTCGGCGACCTGGGCGTGGGCCTGGACGGGGTGGGGCAGCGGCTGACGACGTTATGCCTGCGGACCGTGAGCGGTCGCCGCGTGCTGGAGTTCGACCTGGAAGCGCTGGCGCGGCGGTTCGGGTCGGCGGCGCGGGTGATCCCGCGCGGGTCGCTGATCATCCTCCTGGAGAGCGGGTTGCCGGAGGGGACCGTGCGGTTCGGTGCGCGGGTCGCGGAGCTGCAGGCCGACGGGGACGGCGTACGGGTGCGGACGGAAACGGGTCAGGAGTTCAGCGGCGACTTCCTGGTCGGGGCCGACGGTGTGCACTCGCGGGTGCGCGCTCTCCTGCTGGGAGGTGGCCAGGCGGCTCTGACCGGTGCGGCGGTCTGGCAGGGCTTGACGCCGGCTCCGTTCGATCCCGGGTCGACCACGACGTTGATGGTCGGCCGGCAAGGTGACTTCGGGTACATGGGCGCGGGCGACGGGCTCATGCAGTGGTTCTTCGATGTGCCCTGGTCGCCGGGCGCGCCGCCGGAGGACAAGCCGCTGGGGATGCTGCGCCGCCGGTTCGCGGGCTGGGGTGCGCCGGTCGAGCAGGTGCTGGCGTCGCTGGGGGACGGTGACGCCGAGGTGTTCCCGCACACCCGGCACCAGGTGCCGCGCCGCTGGGGCGACGGGCGGTGCGTGCTGCTCGGGGACGCCGCGCACGGGATGCCGCCCGTCATGGCGCACGGCACGAACCAGGCGCTCGAGGACGTGGCGACGCTGGTGGAGTGCCTGGGCGCCGTGCCCGATCCACGGGCGGTCGTCGGCGTGTACTCTTCCAGACGGAGGCGGCGGGCGGCCCTGGCCTCCACGGTGGCCTCGCACGCGCTCGCTGTGTCCGGCCCGCGCACGGTGATGCAGAGCGAGCACCTCATCCGGCTGAACGGTGCCACACCGCCGCGGCTTGCCACCCGTGGGTTCGGACTTCTGCTGCGTGCCCTCAGCAACCGGATCTAGGTGACGCATGGTGAGGCCGGGACGTGATGAGCGTCCCGGCCTCACCGGCTGCTCAGCGGGAGCAAGCCGTCATGGGCGGTTCAGGCCCAGTGTGTACGAGCCCGACCCGCTGTAAGCGTGCACCCGGTACCGGTAGTAACCGGCGGTGCCGTTGTAGCTGATCGTCTCGTCGGGGTTCGGGCTGTCGCCCCTGGCGACCACGGCCCACGACGAGCCATTCCACTTCTGGAGATACACGTCGAAGTCCGTACCGTTGGGACCGTCGAGGCAGGCGGCGTGGGTGCCGGAGACCGTCGCCTGGTAGTAGGAGCCGTTCGGCTGGTACGCGCTCGCGTTCGAGGTCAGCGACCCGCTGTAGGTCTCCTCGTAGCTCTGGCAGCCGGTCGGCGGCGGGTCGGTGCCACCGGCGGTGACCAGGGTCAGGCCGCCTGTGGAGAGGATCTCGCCCACGGGCTGGAAGTACGTGGTGCCGCCCACGGTGCAGTTGCCCGAGCCGCCCGAGGTCATGCCCTGGGCCTGGTCGCCCGAGATGAACGAGCCGCCCGAGTCGCCGCCCTCGGCGCACACCGTGGTCCGCGTCAGGCCGGTGACGGTGCCCTCCGGGTAGTTGACGGTGGCGTTGAGCGCGGTGACCGTGCCGCAGTGCCACTGCGTGGTGGAGCCGGAGCGGCACACCGAGCCCTGGGGTTGGGTGACGGTCGCGCCGCGTACCGGGAGGGTTCCGGCGCTGTAGCCGTTGACGACGCCGGGGGCCGTCCACTGCGTGTTGGTGGCGACCCACGCGTAGTCGTTGCCGGGGAAGGACGAGATCTGGAAGGTGCCCTGGGCCACCCGGTTGTAGCCGGTCGTGGTCACGCCCGTGGCGCCGCAGTGGCCCGCGGTGGTGAAGCCGAGCTGGGTTCCGCGCCTGGCCGCGAAGCCGACCGAGCAGCGGTAACCCTCCGAGGTGTAGTACGCGTCCCCGCCCCGGATGTCGTAGAACAGGCGCGGGCGCTCGGCCGACTGCTCGACCTTCACGGCCGCGGCGTCCACGCCGCCGGCGGTGATCCACGACTGTGCCGCCGCCGCGTCGCTCGCGTGCACGATGACCGCGTTGTCCTGGGGCGAGATGGCCCAGCTGTGGACGGTGGCGGGCGCCGCGGTCCGGTCCAGGCCCTCCTTGACGGTCGAGAGCTGCGCCAGTGTCCGCGGCACGACGCGGGCCACGGCGCCCGCGCGGCGGATCTCGCCGACGTCGGCCGGGTCGACGGTGGCCACGACGAAGGTGCTCTCGGCGCCCTCGTACCAGGTGCCGGCGAAGCGGTCGCCGAGCTTCTTGCGTAGGCCGGGTGCGGCGGAGTTGCCGCGGGCCTCGTTCGCCAGACGGTTGATCGCCTGCTCTTCGGTGATCCCGAGATCGCGTTCCAGGGCGTCCACCACGCCAGAGGGTGGCTTAGCGGCGGAAGAAGCGGTGATGGGTGCGGAGACGGCGGGGGTGGCCGTCACGACTAACGCGCCGATCGCGATCGCGATCAGCGCCGGAGTGCGGAGCATGGTGGTCTCCTCGCTGCTGGGGGTGCCGTCACGGTAACGGCGGACCCAGAAGCGGAGGAGTATCACTTTGCCCCTATCACCGTGTTATGGCGCGGTGCCATAATCCGGATTTCGTACCAGCCAGTCGTGGTAGACGGGGCTCCGCCGGACGGCGTCCCTATGGGCCTCCTTGGCCTGCGCCACCACCCAGGTGGCCTCGGGTGCGGTGGGGTGGCGGCCGAGGAGCTGCCGCCAGCGCAGCGGCGCGCCCGCGAACGGGACCATGACCAGGCCCTGGGCGGCCTGGGTGGTGGCCTGGCAGAGCACCACGGCGCGGCCGACCTGCGCGAGGTGCGTGCACGTCGGCACGTCCGTCTCGTAGATCGTGCCGGGCGTGAACCCGGCGCGGGCGCACGCCATCGCGAAGCAGTCGGCGAAACAGCCGTCGCCGGGCGTCACCGCCCACTGCTCGCGGGCGAGGTCGGCCAGCTCCACCTCCTTCTCCCTGGCGGCGGGATGGGCCTCGGCGACCAGGCAGAAGACGGGGTCGAGGCTGATCGTCTCCCACACGAGCGAGCCGGTGGGGGTGCCGGAGTCGCCGCAGGCGCCCGTCAGCACGTAGTCGAGGCGGCCGAGCTCGACCATGCCGGTCAGCTCGTGTGCCGACCAGGACGTGTACGTGCTGACCTGGCGCTCGGCGGCCAGCCGGTCGACGAGGCCGCCGAGTATCGGCCCGTTGGTGGCGCCGATGCGGAAGCCGGGGGAGGGGGCGTGGGCGAATCGTACGGCTTCCTCCTGCAGTTCTTTGGCAGCGGGAAGGAGCACCCGTGCCCTGGCGAGCACGAGTTCGCCGAGGCGGGTGGGCCTGGCGCCGTGGCGGTCGCGTTCGAAGAGGGTGCCGCCGAGCACCCTCTCGATGCGTTTGAGCTGGGCGGTCAGGGCCGGTTGTGCCAGCCCGAGTAGGGACGCGGCCTTGCTCACACTTCCCGCGTCCGCGACCGCGCGGACGATCCTGAGGTGCCGGAGCTCGAGGTCCATAACGGGAAGGTAAAGCCCGGACATCTTACAGACAATCCCTATATGTCAGGAAATATGACAGATATTGTCGGAGCAGTCTGGGGTAGAGGGGAACCCATGACGACGATGGGAATAGACCCGGCTCAGCTCAGTGACGACGACCTGGTACGCGAGCTGCGCCAGCTGCACGCCACCCGCAGTGACACCTTCTTCCACGGCTCCGACGACGCCCTGGCCGTGCACACGTCCCGCACCAATGAGCTCGAGTCCGAATACCTCCGCCGGTACCCGGATCGTGAGGTCGACCCCTTCAGGTTGCGGGAGGGAGCGAGGCAGCGCTGATGTCCGAAGGTCACGATGTGCAGGCGTTGTCGGACGTGGACATCCATGTCTACGAGGCCGTGGCGTCCCAGGCGGTCGAGAAGGGCCACGCGGAGCTCGACGGGCTGATCCGGTCGTCGGGGCTGGCCGAGGAAGACCTGCGCAGGAGCCTGGCGCGACTGGTTGAGCACGGGTACGTGGTGCCGAAGGGGGATGGGTACGGGCTGGGACCGCACACGTTCGAGGTCGAGTACTGATCACATCTCCAGGACGAGCTTGCCGACGAAGTCGCCGCTCTCCATGAGCGCGTGGGCCTTCGCGGCCTCGGCCAGCGGGAACACCCGGTCCACGTGCGCGGCCAGCCGGCCCTCCGCCACCAGGCCGGCGATCGAGGCCAGCGCGGCATGGTCGGGCTCCACGACGAACACCCCGGACCGGAGCCCCGCCGCCTCGTACGCCGCCACGTCCTCGGGCGTCATCCCCGCGCCCCCGATGAACGCGCCGCCGGACCGCAGGACGGGCAGCGATCGGGCCGGATAGTCCTTGCCCACCATGTCGAGCACGACGTCGACACCCGATGTGCCCGAGTCCGGCACCATGTTCGATGTGCCCGAGTCCGGCACCATGTTCGATGTGCCCGAGTCCGGCACCATATCCGACACCGCCCGGGCGAAGTCCACGGTGGTGTAGTCGATCATCTCGTCCGCCCCCAGCCCTCGCACGAACGCGTGTTTGGCGGCCCGCGCCGTGCCGATCACGTACGCGCCGCGCAGCTTGGCCAGCTGCACGGCCAGGTGCCCGACCCCTCCTGCCGCGGCGTGGACCAGCACCCGCTGCCCCGCCGTGACCTCCGCGACGTCCTCGAACGCCTGCCAGACGGTCAGCGCCGGCATCGGCAGTGCCGCGGCCTGCACGTGATCGATCCCGGTCGGCTTGCGGGCGAACTGCCGGGGCCTGGCCACCACGTACTCGGCGTACGCCCCGGCGTAGCGCGGGAAGTTGAGCATGCCGAAGACCTCGTCGCCGGGCTTGAACCGGCCGACGTAATCGCCGACCTCTTCCACCACGCCCGACACGTCCCACCCGGGGATCAGCGGCAGATCGACGTAATCCGGCGGATACGGCGTCCGTCGCAGCTTCCAGTCCGGCGGGTTGATGCCCGCCGCCCGCACTCGCACGAGTACCTCGTGGGCTTGCGGCACGGGCCGCGCAACCTCGGTGAGTTCCAGCACGTCCGGCTCCCCGAAGGAGCGGTAGGTAATTGCATGCATGCCTCACATGCTGGTCATCGCAGGTATCCGTTGTGAAGAAGGCACTTGTTTGATATTCAGGTACCTCATGGATACTACGTTTCCCGACCTGAGACAGTACGGCGGCGCCGAGGCGTTCCTCCAGGCGTGCAAGCCCAACACGGTCCTCGAGATCTTCACCAGCAAGTGGACGGGCCTGGTGCTGGGCGCGCTGCTCGACGGCCCCAGGCGCTTCAACATGCTGCGCAGGATGCTCGACGGCATCACCCAGAAGATGCTCTCCCAGACCCTGCGCACGCTGGAGCGCGACGGCCTGGTCAGCCGCACGGTCTACCCGACGATCCCGCCGCGAGTGGACTACGCGCTGACCGACCTCGGCAGCAGCGCCATGGGTGTGTTGCGGGCCATCGGCGCGTGGGCGGGGGAGCACGCCGACGAGGTCATCGCCGCGCGGGAGGCGTACGACAAGAAGGCCCAGGAGCCGGTCAGACCCGTCTGACCCGCGCCCACACCACGAACGTGCCGCCGAACACCGCCATGGCCAGCCCGGTCCACAGGTTGACGGCGCTGCCCAGGACGCCGGCGATGATGAGGATCACGCCGTAGATCAGGAACAGCCCGCCGATCACCATCCGGATATCACTCATCATCGGATCACTCCGTACATCACAGCCGCCAGAACGAGGGCGCCCGTGCCCAGCAGCACGGGCGAGCGGTACCACTTGGCGTCCCCGGCCAGCGCGTCGTCCTCGATGGTGACGTCGCTGAGCCCGTACACGAGCCCGCGCAGCTCCTCCTGCGGTTTCTGGGTGGTGACCAGCGTGACCACGATCGACACCACCACATCCACGGCGAACGCCAGGCTCGCGCCCCAGAAGCTGGCGTTCAGTTCGGTGCCGAACTCCACGTATCCGGCCTTGTACAAGAAGTACGACACGAAGGCGGCGAGCGTGCCCGCGAGCAGGCCCCAGAAGCCCGCCCACGGCGTCATCCGCCGCCAGAACAGGCCCACGATGAACGTCGCGAACAACGGCGCGTTGAAGAACGAGAACAGAGCCTGCAGGTAGTTCATGATGTTGGAGTAGCCGGCGGCGATGAACGCCGTCCCGATCCCCATCGCCACGCCGACCACGGTCGCGATCCGGCCCACCCGCACGTAGTAGTCGTCGTGACGGTCCCGCACCAGGTGCGCCTGCCAGATGTCGTTGGTGAACACGGTGTTGAACCCGCTGATGTTGGCCGCCGTCCCCGCCATGAACGACGCCAGCAGCCCGGTCACCGCGATCCCCAGCACCCCGTTCGGCAGCAGGTCACGCATCAGCAGCGGGATCGCGTTGTTGTACGCCTGCCCCCGGCCCAGGTCGCTGAAGAGCACCAGCGCGATCATGCCGGGCAACACCGTCACCAGCGGGATGAAGATCTTCGGGTACGCCGCGATGATCGGCGTGAGCCGGGCCGCGTTCGTGTTCCTGGCCGACAACGCCCGTTGCACCTCGGCGAAGTTCGTCGTCCAATAGCCGAACGACAACACGAAGCCGAGCCCGAACACGATGCCGATCCAGTGCGCCTGCATCGGGTTCTCGCCCGTGCCCATCCCGGCCCAGGTGTGCAGGCCGCCCTCGCCGAGCGCGCTCTGCCGTACCTTGTCGAACAGGCCGGTGATCCCGCCCACCTTCATCAGCCCGAGCACGGTCAGCGGGATCAGGCCGGCGAGGATCACGAAGAACTGCAGGACCTCGTTGTAGATGGCCGAGGAGAGCCCGCCGAGCGTGATGTACGTCAGCACGATCACCGCCGAGACCACCACGGAAACCGGCAGCGGCCAGCCCAGCAGCGCCTCCAGGACCAGCGCCAGCGCGTACAGGTTCACCCCGGCGATGAGGATCTGCGCGACCGCGAACGTGATCGCGTTCAGCAGCTGCGTGGCCCCGTTGAACCGCCGGCGCAGGAACTCGGGCACGCTGCGGACCTTGGAGCGGTAATAGAACGGCATCATCACGATGCCGAGGAACACCATCGCCGGGACCGCGCCGATCCAGTAGTAGTGCACGGTCATGGCGCCGTACTGGGCGCCATTGGCCGCCATGCCGAGGATCTCGATCGCGCCCAGGTTCGCCGACACGAACGCCAGGCCGGTCACCCACGCCGGCAGACCGCGGCCGGCCAGGAAGAAGTCCAGGCTGGTGGTGATCCGGCCGCGCGCGGCGAAGCCGATCGCGAGCACGGTGGCGAAGTAAATGGCGATGAGAAGGTAGTCGAGGAGGTTCACGTCAAGCCGCACCCGCGCCCGCTACTCGGTAAAGACACGACATCACACAAGAGGCGTAATGTCGTGTCTGTGGACGTCGCCGATCTGAGCCCCGCGCAGGCGCGGGAGCGATTCCGCACCGGCGAGCGGGTGCCCACCGCGGGCTGGTGCCGGGGCTGGACGCAGGCCAACCTGATCGCCGTGCCCGCGCGGCTGCGGTACGACCTGCTGCTGTTCGCCCACCAGAACCCGCAGGCGTGCCCGGTGCTCGACGTGGGCGAGCCGGGCGCCTGGTCCACCGCGTTGTTCGCCGGTGATCTCCGTACCGACCTGCCGGGATACCGGCTCTACCGGGACGGCCGCCCGGTCGCCGACCTCGGCGAGGTGGTGGAGGAGTGGCGTGAGGACCTCGTGCCGTTCCTCATCGGCTGCAGCTTCACCTTCGAGCGGGCGCTGCTCGCGGCCGGGGTGCCGGTGCGGCACCTGGAGTTGGGGACGAACGTGCCGATGTACGTCACCAACGTCCCCTGCACGGCGGCGGGCAGCCTGTCCGGGCCGCTGGTCGTGTCGATGCGGCCGGTGCCGGAGGCACTGGTCGAGACCGCCGTCGAGGTGAGCGGACGATACCCGCAGGTGCACGGGGCGCCGGTGCACCTCGGCGACCCCGCCGCGATCGGCGTCCGTGACCTGGCCCGGCCCGACTTCGGCGACCCGGTGGAGGTGCGGGCCGGCGAGGTGCCGTTGTTCTGGGCGTGCGGGGTGACGCCGCAGGCGGCGATCATGGCCAGCGGCGTCGAGTACGCGATCGGGCATCTGCCGGGCCACATGGCGATCCTGGACGTCCGGGACGACGACTACCTGGTGGTCTGAGGCGGGATGCCCGCCGCCGTGAGCTGCTCGCCGACCGGTGGCGCGCCGCACCGGTTGTCGATCTCCAGGTGCGGGACGACCGGCGGCTCGTCCACCCGGATGTTGCGCAGGTAATCGGCGAACGCCGCCAGCTTGCCCGCGTCCCTGCCGTAGCCCCTGGCGGTGAGGCGCTCGCGCAGGGTGGGCCCGTCGGAGCGCACCCAGAGCAGCCGCACCGGCGAGCCGCCCAGCTCCGTCACCCACTCCGCCCACCTGGCCGCGTCGTGGACCTGGGTGGTGAACGGGCCGTCGAGCAGCACCGGGCAGCCGTGCCCGCGAATCTGCCTGGCCAGCCTGGTCAGGCCGGCGTATTCGTGGCGTTTGATGTGCAGGTCGTACCAAGGGCCCTCGCGCTCGCCGTCCGGCCGGCCGTGGGCGCGCAGGACCTCCGCCACGAAGTCGCCGTACACGGTGTCCTTGTCGAGCACGGCCGGCACGGGGGACAGGCGGGTGAGCAGCTCGGCCGCCACCGTGGACTTGCCCGCGCCCGGCGGCCCGCTGATCACCCAGACAGTGCTCATGGGGTCAAGATATGGTGGGCCGCGTCCAGGGGCCCACTACAGGCAGCGGCGCTTGCGCCGCGCCTACGCAGATCTGCGTACGCCGGTGCCTCGGCTGGGCGGACGACGTCCGGGGGCGCGCCGGTCAGACTCGGTGCCCATGCTGACCGTATTGATCAGAGCGTTCCGTGTGCCGGACCTGCGGAAGAAGCTGCTGTTCACGCTCGCGCTCATCGCGCTGTTCCGGCTGGGGCAGGTCATGCCGTCGCCGGGAGTGGACGTGGCCGCGGTGCGGGAATGCGTCGGGACGGCGAGCGGGGGACTCTTCGATCTGGCGCAGATGCTCAGCGGGGGCGCGATGCTGCAGCTGTCGGTGTTCGCGCTCGGCGTGATGCCGTACATCACCGCCAGCATCGTCATGCAGCTGTTCGCCGTCATGGTGCCCCGGCTGGACACGCTCAGGAAGGAAGGGCAGCGGGGGCAGGCGAAGATCACCCAGTACACGCGGTACCTGACCGTCGCGCTCGCCCTCCTCAACGCCGGCACCGTCGTGGCGCTGGCTCGCGCCGGGCAGCTGCTGCCCGGGTGCGCCCGGCCGCTGCTGCGGGACGACGGCCTGCTGTCCTCGGCCGTGATCGTGCTCACCATGGTGGCGGGGGCCTGCGTGGTCATGTGGCTGGGCGAGCTGATCACCGACCGGGGGATCGGGAACGGCATGTCGCTGCTCATGTTCACGCAGGTCGTGGCAGTCTTCCCGGGCTACATGTCGAAGATCTTCGTGCTGACTCCGGTCGGCGCCGTCGTGATGACGGTGGCCGGGCTCTTCCTGGTGGCGGCCGTGGTGTTCGTGGAGCAGGCGCAGCGGCGGGTGCCGGTGCAGTACGCCAAGCGCATGGTGGGACGGCGCATGTACGGCGGGAGCAGCACGTACATCCCGCTCAAGGTGAATCAGGCGGGCATCGTGCCCGTCATTTTCACCACGTCGCTGCTCTACCTGCCGACGCTCGCGGCGCCGCTGCTCGGGGACGAGGCGGGCGCGTGGGTGGCGCAGAACCTGACGTCGGGAACACACCCGCTCTACATGGCCGGCTACGTGCTGCTGATCGTGGCCTTCACCTACTTCTACGTGTCGATCACCTTCAATCCCGACGAGGTGGCCGACAACATGCGGCGCTTCGGCGGATTCGTGCCCGGTATCCGGCCGGGGCGGTCCACGGCCCGGTATCTGGCGTACGTGCTGTCCCGGCTGACCGCGCCGGGGGCCGCCTACCTGGGGGCGCTGGCGTTGTTGCCGCTGGTGGCGTTCGCGATCCTGAAGGATCCCAGCACTCAGCAGAACTTCCCGTTCGGCGGGACCAGCGTGCTGATCATGGTCGGCGTCGGGCTCGACACCGTCAAGCAGATCGAGGCCCAGCTTCAGCAGCGCGACTACGAGGGTTTCCTGAAGTAGGCAGGCGGTCGGTCAGGGAGGGCCGGCGAGGCCGGCCCGCATGGCGAACACCACGAGCTGCGCCCGGTCCCTGGCACGCAGCTTCACCATGGCGCGGCTGACGTGGGTCCGCACGGTGTCGGGGCTGATCACCAGTTCCTTGGCGATCTCCTCGTTCGACCTGCCGGTGGCCACCCACGCCACCATCTCCCGCTCCCGGGGCGTGAGCGTCTCGATGCCCTCGACCGGCTCCGTGCCGTGCCGGCCGAACAGGCCGATCACCTTCCTGGTGATCGCCGGTGACAGCAGCGCGTCTCCGGCGGCGACCACGCGGACCGCGTTGGCCAGCTCGTCGGGGGCGCTGTCCTTGAGTACGAAGCCGCTGGCTCCGGCCTGGAGGGCCGCGAAGACGTACTCGTCGACGGCGAACGTGGTCACCACCACGATCCGCGAGCCCCGCAGCTCCGGGTCCGCGGCGATCGCCCGCAGGGTGGCCAGGCCGTCCATGCCGGGCATGCGGATGTCGAGCAGGAGCACGTCGGGGCGGACCCGCCGCATCAGCGCCAGCGCCGCCGCCCCGTCGGCCGCCTCGCCGACGCACTCCATGCCGGGCTCCCGATCCAGCAGCGCCCGCAGCCCCATCCGCACGACCGCCTGATCGTCGGCAATGGCCACCCGAAGGGGCCGGTCGCCGTCGCCGCCGAAGTCCGCCCGATCCGAACCGGTGACCGCCTCACCCATGGCGCCGGCTTCCCTCGTCCCGCCGTCTGCGCTCCTCGACGCCGAGACCCCGCGCTCCACCCGACCGGCGTCCTTCAGTGGCTTCCTTGGCGAGGCCGTGCCTGACGGCGGTCCGCTCGTGTGCTCGGGCGGCCAGGCCCCACCGTCCGGCGGTCGGCTCGTGTGCTCGGGCGGCCAGGCCCCACCGTCCGGCGGTCGGCTCCTGCTCAACCCGTGCTCCGGCAGGTCGGCGGGGGTGTGCCGTCATGCCGAGACCTGCGGGAACCGGGCGACCACCTGGAAACCGCCGCCCTCACGCGGTCCGGCGGTGAAGTGACCGCCTGCCTCGGCGACCCGGGCCCGCATCCCCGAGAGCCCTCGTCCCTCGGCCGCGCCGGTCCAGCCGACGCCACGGTCGGCCACCTCGAGCACGAACTCGCACGGGTCGTTCGCCACCCGCACCAGCGCCCTGGTCGGGCCCGCGTGGCGCAGCACGTTGGTGAGGGACTCGCGCACCACCCGGTAGACGGTCCCTTGCAGAGACGCGGGCACGGCGGGGCCTGCGGGCTCGACGTCCACCGGCAGGCCCGCGGCCCGCACCCCGTCGATCAGGCTCGTCAGGTCACCTTCAGGCGGGTCGATGCCGTCGAGCGCGGCCCGTAACCCGGCGAGCGCCGTCATGCTGGTCTCCCTGATGGCCTGCAGCGAGGCCCGCGCCTGCTCGGGATCGTCGTCGAGGGTGACCAGCGCGAGCCCGGCCTGCATCGCGATGGCCGCCAACCCGTGCCCCGCGGCGTCGTGCACCTCACCGGCGATCCTGGCCCGCTCCAAGGCGACGGCATCCGTCTGGATCGGGGCCACGGCATCCGTCTGGACCGGCGACCGGCCGGCGGTGAACGGCGCCGCCCCGTCCAGGCCGGACGGTTGACGAGCGGAGGAGGCTGGCGCCCACGTGTCCAGCGCCCGGCCCACGGCGGTGTCAACGCGAGCCGGAGGGCGCACCGCCTTCGGGGCAGCGATGGAGAGCCCCGTCACACCCCGCTGCCCGATCGCGGCGGGAGCCGCCCCGAGTGCTGCCGGCGCTGTGGCGCGCAGTTGGGGCGGCTCGGTGTCCGCGGCCGCCGCGGCGGCGGCGCGTGCCTGGGCGAGGCCGCTGAACGACCATGGGACGGCCAGCCAGCCCGCCCACGCGAGCATGACCACGACCGGAATGTCGCCCAGGCGGGTCAGGCGTGACAGAGCCGCGAGCGGCCTGCGCAGGCGGCCGCCCCTGGGCGTGTGCTGCGTCTCCATCCCCCCACCCGGCCAAGGCTCGTCGTAGCCCTGATCCTAGCGAGTTTCACACTCTCCGGTTCGATGCCGGACCGCCCAGACCCCAAGAGATGATCTTGTTGGGCTTGATCCTGATGAGCTCTCCAGAAAAGCCGTGGAACGGCGGCTCCTGCCCCGTCAGCGCCTCCGCCGTGCCCCGGATCTCGACTCCGCGCACTGTCCACGGATTCACCGAGGCGAGATCGTCCACCACGAACGCCACCGTGCTGCCCGCCTGGATGTTCTTGAACTTCTTGGAGTCGCCCAGGTTGTGCCCGCCGATGTCGATCGTGCCCGCGCCGGCGTCGACGAAGAAGCCGGTAGGGCTGTTCTGGACCTGCCCGTCGGGGGAGATGGTCGCCAAACGGCCGAGCCGCTGCGTGGTCAGGTAGTCCAGTTCTTCTCGCGTGAAGGTCATACGGTCAGCGTGCAACCTCAAGCGCCGTTGAGGTCAAGCCGAGCCCGAGGTCAGCCACCGCAGCGGGTTGTCGCGAGTGAGCAGGTGGATCGTGTCCTCACCGGTGCCCGCCTCGCGCAGGCGGGGCAGCAGCTCCCGGAACAGGTGGGCGTACCCGGGCCCGCCGTAGGCGCGCAGGTGCGCGACCCGGCTGAGGCCGGTGCTGATCAGGAGGCGTTCGGCGTGCCCGTCCTCGATGAGGGCGAGGGCGATCCTGGCGGCCTCGTCGGCGCCGAGGCTGACGACGCCCAGGCTCACGTACGCACCCTCTTCGGCGATCTTGCGTGCGGCGCCCAGGTCGCTGCCCGTGTAGCCGATGGCGATCCGGGAGCCGGGCAGGTTCTGGCCGAGCAGGATCTCCAGCAGGGCCAGGGCGTTCATGCCGTGCGTGGCGACGGGCAGGCGGGACTGGAGCGCGGCGCGGGCGGCGGCGATCAGGCAGCGTTCCTCGCGCGGCGTGGGCTCGGGACCCCAGCAACCGACCTCGCCGATCACGCCGGGGAACACGCCCGTGCCGTCCAAGCCGCTGGAGATCTCGTACATCAGCTGCCTGGTGAGCTCGTCGACGTCCTCGTCGCGCACGTCCGTGAACGGCTCGGCGAACAGGCCCGTCGAGGCGATCACCGGCACCCGGCTGCTCGCCGCGACGCGGGCCAGCGTGGCCGCGTCGCGACCCATGCCCAGGCTGGTCAGATCCACCACCAGGCCCAGGTCGCCGGACTTGCGCAGCTCGCGGAACTCGCCGGCGACGGCCGCCTCCTCGTCGAGCCAGCGGTACGGGTCGGAGTCGACGCCCACTCCCCAGCGCATGTCGGTGCGCAGATGCTCGTGGGGGAGGACGGCGCCGCTGACGGCGTCCGCGCGTACGGGACCGGTGACGGTACGAAGCAAGACCTCGGGCATAGCAGACATTAACCGATATTTGCCGAATAGTGGCAGCTCAGGCCGGTCCGGGGCCGGAAATTTTACGTTACGCGAAGTTTGGTGATTTGCTAGTCATCTGCAAGTTGATGACATGGACGGGGCCGTATCCTAGGGGGCACACCGACTGCCGGGGGGCATTGTGCCGATTCAGAACTCCGACACCGGCGACGCCGACGTCATCAAGGGGGAAGCCGCCGAGGACTCCAGCATGCCCGGACGCCGCCACGGCATCCACGGCTGGCTCGACGGCATCAGAGCGACCCGTACGGGCGCGCTCACGCTGAAGATCGTGATCGGCGTGCTCGGGGCCGTCATGGTGGTGGGCGGTCTCATCATGGTGCCGTTCCCCGGCCCCGGCTGGCTCGTGGTGTTCGCCGGCCTGGCGGTGCTGGCCACCGAGTTCCACTGGGCGCACAAGCTGCTGGAGTTCGGCAAGGCCACGCTGCACGCCTGGACGGAGTGGTACAAGAGGCAGGGCTGGACGGTCCGCATCATCGTGCTCGTCGTCACGCTGGCCGCGGCCGCCGTGATCGTCTACTTCGGTCTGCTCACGCTGGGCTTCGACGTCCTCGAGTTCGCGCAGCGCTACATCTAGACCCGGTCGTTATGGCCGCCCGGAATCGGGCGGATGGCTGCCTATTCTGCGGGCGTGATCGCCACTATCGCCCTCGCGTTGTCCCTGGCCGTATCCGCCGCCCCGGTGGATCTCGCGTTACCAGGCACGGGCGGCATGAAATATCGTGAAGACACCGGCGATCCCGTTCGGCTCGCCGCGTACGGTCTCGGCACCAAGCGCACCTACCTGCGCTCCGCGACCGGATCCGCCTTCGCCTGGGAGAAGAGTCTCACCGAGGTGTCCGTCGCGCCCGGCGGCCGGCTGGCGGCGGGCGTGCCGGCCACATACCGCTCCGGCTACGACGCCCTCGTCGTCACCGACCGCACCACCGGCGCGTCCACCAGGATCCGCACGGTCAAGAAGCCGCTGACCGCCTCCTACGCCTCCTGGTCCCGCGACGGCAAGAAGGTCGCGCTCACCGTCGAGCAGAAGGTGAGCGATAAGTGGCGGGTGCTCGGCTTCACGGTCGTCGACGTGACGGCGAAGACCGCCCGAACGGTACGGATCAACGGCCTGAGCGCGAGCGCGGGCTTCTGGTGGAGCCCCGACGGCAACCTCGTCTCCCGGCACGGCACGGGCCTGCGCCTCTACCGGCCGTCCGACGGCGCCGTCATGCGCACGCTGGCCGGCGTCGGCCTGCCGACCGGTCCTGAGGACTCGTTCTCGCCGTCCGGCAAACGCCTGACCACCTGGTGCCCGTCGCGCTTCAAGGAGCAGCTCTGCCTGGTCGACCCCATCGCCGGCAAGATCGCCCAGCGGGTGGACGTACGGCCCGAGGCCGTGTTCGGCTGGTGGGACGAGAGCCACGTCGTCGCGGTCATGCCACACCGGGGCGCCTACCGCCTGTCGGTCGTGGACCTGCGCGGAAAGGTGACGCGCGTACTCGCGAATGTCCCCGCCAAGACATGGGCCGCGGAGTTGTGGGTGTCGTTCACCCGCGGGTCATAGGTAGAGCCCGGTCCCGTGGTCGGTCTCCTGCGTGGCCACGGCGTGCAGGTCGCGCTCCCGCATCACCAGGTAGACCTGCGCGTGCACTTCCACCTCGTACTGCTCCTCCGGGTTGAACAGCACCTTGTCGCCCACTTTGACCGAGCGCACGTTCGTGCCCACGCCGCACACCTCGCCCCAGGCCAGCCGGTTGGCCAGCTTGACCGTCGCCGGAATGACGATGCCGGAGCCGCTGCGCCGCTCCTCCGCCTCCTGCTCCAGCTTGATCATGACCCGGTCGTGCAGCATCTGAATCTCGAACTTGGGCTGTTCCACGGCTCAAGTCTATGAGTCACGGCACCCGCCATCTTCCGGTACGCCCTCGGCGCCTACCGGCCACCCCGCACGACCGCGTCGCCGACCTCGCGATCACGGCAGCCTGAGCTCGGCGAACACCGGCCGGTGGTCGGTGCGCCGCAGCGACAGCACCTCGAACGCGCGCACCGCCATCCGGGAGTCGGCCAGCACATGATCGATCGTCACCCCCGGTGCCTGGACCAGCGGGCCGTTCTGCGGCCAGGTCGCCACGAAGCCCTTCCCCATGACGTCGGCCGCGTCCCGATAGCCCGCCGCCAGCAGCTCGCGCATCGGCAGGTGGTCGAGCGTGGCGTTGAAGTCGCCCGCCAGCACCCGCAGCACGTCGCCCCCGCGGGGCAGCGCGTCGAGGCCCGCCTGCCAGCACGGCTGCCGCCCGTACCGTTTGGGCGCGCACGGGTGCACCGACACGATCTCGATCCGCTTCCCGCCGGGATGCTTCAGCCAGGCCCTGGCCTGCCCGAACCCGCCCTCCATGATCAGCTTTCCGGCTTCGAGCGGGTGCCGGGCGTACACGGCCGACCCGCCGACGCCCGGCAGCGGGTGCGTGACGGCGTGCGGGAGCACCTTGCGCACCCCCGCCTCGTCCAGCCGCTCCATGGCGGCAGGCGTGAACTCCTGCAAGGCCAGCACGTCCGGTCGCAGCCGGCCGACCAGCTCCATCAGCTCAGCCGTGTCGGCCTGGCCCACCAGCAGGTTGGCCGCCAGCACCCGCAGCACCGGCCCCTTCGCGTCCGGATTGCCGTCGGACAACGCCCGGGGCAGTACAGCGGGCACCAGCCCCAGCACCGCCACGAGCGCGACGGTGCCCGCTGCCCGCCGCCGCAGCGCCCAGGCCAGCAGTCCGCCCGCCACCGCCGCCACGGTCGCGTACGGCGTGTACGCCACCATCGGCACCCACGGCCAGTCCGGCTCGAACCCGCTCAACCGCACCGCCGCCCACAAGGCGAAGGGGACCACCGCAATCCAGCTCACCCATGTCCGCACGCCTTGTATCGCCACGAGTCCCCTCGTGAGTTCACGCCCCCAGGCAGCAGGTCAGGCTGTGCGCGGTTACGCGGGCACCGGCACTGCTCGCGGTGCGCCGCCGCGGAGCACCTTGAGCAGCGCGGCCGGGCTCATCAGCGACGGCGGCGGGTCGTAGAGGTTGGTGACCCGCAGGAAGCGCAGCACCAGCTCGGGGTCGTGCGCGGCGGCGGCGTGGAAACGCTCCAGGTACGCGTTCACCATGCGCATCCTCGGCGTCGGGTCACCCTCGACGCCGGGCATCTTCAGGTCGCCGCCGACCGTGATGTCCCACGGCGCGTCCACGATCTTGGCGATCCGCCGGAAGAACGCCTGCGGCCGCAGCTCCGCCTCGAGCAGGACCTTCGCCTCCAATGCGGCGACCGTCATGCCCTGGCCGTAGAGCGGGTTGAACGCGCACACCGCGTCCCCGATCACCAGCAGCCCTTCGGGGAAACGGCTCAAGCGCTCGTAGCAGCGCCGGACGCCGGCCGGGTTCCGGTACGAGCGGGGCTCTCCGACGGGCTCGGCGTTCCTGATGAGGTGGTGCAGGTCGAGGACCGGCAACGTGGCGGCGTAGTCGGCGAACTCGGTCAGCGCGAGGCCCGGGCCCTCGCCGTACCCCGCCATGGTGACGATCCAGCGCTCGTCCTCCAGCGCCAGCGCCACTCCGCCGCGCGGGTGCTCCGGCGTGGGGGCGATGATGACGACCAGGTCCCCGTCGAGGTCGCCGGGCCGGCGGCGGAACTCGCGGGTGCCGTACCGCACGTCGATCACCACCCGCTCCTCGCGGGGCGGCTCATAGCCCAGCTCGCCCAGCCAGAACGGCGTGCGCGAGCCCCGGCCGCCCGCGTCGACCACGAGGTCCGCCGGGATCGGCTCGCCGTCGGCCGGGCGCACCCCCGTGACGCGGCCGTCCTGTGCCAGCAGGCCGGTGGCGATCCGGTCCGCCAGCACCCGCACGCCGGGCAGCGCGCTCACCCGGCGTCGTATCTGGCCTTCCAGCAGCGGGCGGCTGGCCAGCAGCCCGGACAGGCCGCTGTCACCGCGGGCGAGCCGGTGCCCGCCGTGGATGTGCCTGGCGTCCCGCTGCAGGTCTCCCCTGATCGCTCCTTGCGCCACGAGCTCGGCCGACAGGCCGGGCAGTAACTCGTCGATGACCTCGCGGCCCTTGGCGAGCAGGCCGTGCGCGTGGCGGCTCTGCGCGACGCCCCTGCGGTGGGCGTCCACCGTGGGCAGCGTGTCGCGGTCGAGCACCGTGACCCGGCCGAACAGCCGGTGCAGGGCGGCCGCGGCCAGCAGCCCCGACATGCTCGCGCCGATGACGACGGCGTGGTCCATTTTCGTCTCCCCCTGTGTGGTGTGACTCGTCCGGGAGAGAGTCGCCTGTGGACCGGATTCCTTCTATGTCCTTTGGCGCGTTCCAGGAGAAAGGCCCGGCCTTGCGGCGGCCGGGCCTTTCTGCTACAGGGGAGCGACTCTGCTAGGCGGACTCGACCGGCAGGCCGGCTTCGACCCAGTCCTCGATGCCCTCGACGTATCTGCGGACGTCGGTGTAGCCGAGCGCGCTCAGCCGGGCTGCCACGGCCTTGCTGTTGGAGCAGGAGGGATTGGTGCAGTACGTGACGATGGGGGCGTCCTTGTCGGGCAGCAGCGCGGCCGCACGCCCGGCGACCTCGCTCTCGACCAGGGCGATGGCGCCCGGCAGGTGCTGCTGGGCGTAGTAGTCGCCGCCCAGCGTGTCGACCACCGTCACGGTGCCCAGGGCCGACTTCAGTTCGTCGCGGGTGATGACGTTCATTGTGTCCTCCAGGAAAAATGGACTACAGTCCGGTTCGTGGACGACTCGAAAATTACCGGACCGCAGTCCGGTTCGTCAAGCGTGCCTCTGGAGCTGCTGCGGGCCCGGCCACCCAAAGAGCGCGCGGACGCGGCACGCAACAGGGAGAAAGTGCTCGCCGCCGCCGCGGCGCTCTTCGTGGACAAGGGCGTGGAGGCGGTGTCCATGGATGCGATCGCCGCGGCGGCCGGGGTGGGCAAGGGCACGCTCTTCCGCAGGTTCGGCGACAAGTCAGGGCTGGCCGTGGCACTCCTGGACGACCGCGAACGCGACCTCCAGCAGCGCATTCTGTCGGGCCCGCCGCCGCTCGGCCCCGGCGCGCCCGCCCGCGAGCGGCTGACCGCCTTCGTCGCCGCCTACCTGCGCTATCTCTTCGACCACCTGGACCTGGTCCGGATGTCGGAGACCGCCAGCCCGGGCGCGCGTTACCGCATCGGCGCCTACCGGTTCTGGCACCGGCACGTGGCCATCCTGCTGGCGGAGTCCCGCCCCGGCGCCGACGCCGACGTCCTGGCGCACGCGTTGCTGGCCGCCGTGGGGGCCGAGGCGGCAGGCGTGCTGAAAGCCGACTACGGCCAGGACCGGGCGGTGCGGGGCATCACAGACCTGGCCTTGGCCGTGGCGAGTCCGGACTGACGGGTGTCAGGCGGAGGCGGCGCCCACGCGGCGGCGCGCCTCCGGAACGATGAGAGGGGTGCCGGACTGCGGGTCGGGGATGATCTCGCAGCGCAGGTCGAACACCTCGTGCACCAGCTCAGGGGTGACGATCTCGGCGGGATCGCCCTCGGCCACGATCGTCCCGGCACGCATCACGATCAGGTGAGTGGCGTACCTGCACGCCTGGTTCAGGTCGTGCAGGACCGCCACCATGGTCCGCCCCGCCTCGTGGAGGTCCGCGCACAGATCGAGGACCTCGATCTGGTGGGAGATGTCCAGGAACGTGGTCGGCTCGTCCAGCAGCAGGATCGGCGTCTCCTGCGCCAGCGCCATGGCCAGCCACACCCGCTGCCGCTGCCCGCCGGACAGCTCGTCCACGATCCGGTCGGCCAGCTCGGCCACGTCGGTGGAGCGCATGGCCTCGGTCACGGCCGCCTCGTCGGCCCGCGACCACTGCCGCATGAGGCGCTGGTGCGGATACCGGCCACGGGCCACCAGGTCCGCCACGGTGATCCCGTCCGGCACGATCGAGCTCTGCGGCAGCAGGCCGAGCCGTCGCGCGACCTCTTTCGACGGCAGCGAGGTGATGACGCTTCCGTCCAGGTGCACGGCCCCGGTCTTGGGCTTGAGCATCCTGGCCAGGGCCCGCAGCAGGGTGGACTTGCCGCACGCGTTCGGGCCGATGATCACGGTGAACGACTCGTCGGGGATCGCCACGCTCAGGTCCGTGGCCACGACACGCTGGTCGTGGGCGAGGGTCAGGCCGGTGCCGGACAGACGCGCATCGGGCATCAGTGGCGGTCCTTTCGCAGGAGCAGGGCGAGGTACGTGCCGCCGATGGCGGCGGTCAGCACGCCGACGGGCAGCTGGGTGGGGGCGAGCAGCCGCTGTGCCGCCAGGTCGGCGCCGGTCAGCAGCACGGCCCCCATCAGCGCCGAGGCGCCCATCGTGACGCCGGGGGAGCGGGTGAGCCGCCGGGCCAGCTGGGGCGCGGCGAGCGCGACGAAGATGACGGGGCCAGCGGCGGCGGTGGCCACGCCGGACAGCAGCACGCCGGCCGTGATGGCCACCGCGCGGACCGGCTCGACCCTGATGCCCATGGCCTTGGCCGCGTCGTCACCCATCTCGATCATCCGCATGGGCCGTGCCAGATACAGGCACACGGGAACCAGCAGAGCCACCGCCAGCGCGACCGGTAGCGCGTGGTCCCAGCCGCGGCCGCTCAGGCTGCCGGTGAGCCACGCGCCCGCGGTGGCCGCGTCATTGATGTTCGCCCTGGTCAGCAGGTACGAGTTGACCGCCAGCAAGAGCGCGTTCGCCCCGATGCCGACGAGGACCAGCCGGTAGCCCTGCACGCCGCCGCGGAAGGCCAGCGCGTACACGAGCACCGCCGTGACGATGCACCCCGCCAGCGCGCCGCCGGCGATCGTCATGGCCGGGCCGCCCGCGACCACGGCGATGATGCCGCCCGTCGAGGCCCCGGCGGTGAAGCCGATGAAGTCGGGGCTGCCCAGAGGGTTCCTGGTGAGGCTCTGGAAGATGGCGCCGCTCATCCCGAACGCCGCGCCGACCAGCAGCCCCGTCACCACGCGCGGCGCCCGCAGCTTGCTCACGATCAGCTCGGCGACCGGTGTGCCCTGGCCGACGAGCGCGGTGATGATGTCGGGCACGGGCACGGTGAACTCGCCTGTCGAGATCGCGGCCACGGCCACCACACAGGCGACCAGCAGGAGGGCGGCGGTGACGAGCAGGGCGCGGGGCGCCAGCCGTACGGAATAGGGGCCGACCCGGACGTTCACAGCGCCGCCACCCGCTTCCGCCTGGCCAGCATGATGAAGATCGGCGCGCCGATCACCGCCCACACGATCCCCACCTGCACCTCACCCGGGCGGGCGATGAGGCGGCCCACCACGTCGGCCCCCAGCAGCAGCACCGGCGCGGCCACCGCCGAGTACGGCAACACCCACCGCTGGTCGGGCCCCACCAGCGCGCGCACCGCGTGCGGCACGATCAGCCCCACGAACCACAGCGGCCCGGCCGCGGCGGTGGCCGCCCCGCAGAGCAAGGTGACCGCCACTCCGGTGAGCGCCCTGGTGCGGCCCACGGCCACGCCCAGCGCCTTGCCCGCGTCGTCGCCGAGCGCCAGCATGTTGAGCGGCCTGGCCAGCGACAGTCCGAGCACCAGCCCGGCGACCATGAACGGGGCCAGCCGCACCAGCGTGTCGGCCGTCTGCCCGGCCAGCGACCCGGTCAGCCAGAACCGCATCCGGTCGAAGGTCTGCGCGTCCATCCGCAGGATCGCCGAGGCGATGGCCGTGGCCACCATGCCGAGCGCGACGCCCGCGAGCGTGAGGCGTACCGGGCTGGAGCCCGAGCGGCCCGCCGAGGCGAGCGAGTAGACCATCACGGAGGCCAGCGCGGCCCCGCCGAACGCGAACCACACGTAGACGGCGGGATCGGTGAGCCCGAACAGGCCGAGCGCCAGCGTGACGCCCAGCGCCGCGCCTTCGTTGATGCCCAGCAGCCCGGGGTCGGCGAGAGGGTTGCGGGTCAGGCTCTGCATGAGCGCCCCGGCCAGGCCCAGCGTGGCGCCCACACCGAGGCCGAGTAGCGTACGCGGCACGCGCAGCTCCCGGATGACCGTGTGGTCGTGGGAGCCGTCCGGCGCCAGGAAGGCGTCGATCACCGTGGCGAACGGCACGGACCGGGCGCCGAGCGCCACGCTGGCCATCGCCATCAGGGCCAGCACCGCCAGGGCGGCGACGAGTCCGATCGTCAGCACCCCGGGACGCGCCCACGCCGGTCTCTTCGCGGACTCGGCCGCCTCCTCGGCCGCCTGGTCCATGGTCACCGCCGGGCGCACCCGAACCCCTCTCGTCGCAGTCAAACTTAGGCAAGGCTAATCTAATGACCTTAAACCAAGGCAAGCCTAACCTTAGGAGATGACCATGTCGGGACCGGTACTGGCACGCAGGGGCTTCCTGTCGGCCATGGCAGGACTCGCGGCGGCCGTGACGCTGGCGGCGTGCGGCGACGACGGTGGCACGCAAACGCAGCCCACCACGGCCGGTTCCTCCGCTCCCGCGGCCCAGGCCTGGTCGTTCACCGATGACCGCGACAAGAAGATCGACCAGCCCAAGGTCCCCTCCAGGATCGTGGCCCAGGTCGGCGCGGCCGCCGCCCTGTGGGACTTCGGCGTGCGCCCCATTGCGGTGTTCGGCCCCCACAAGCTCAAGGACGGCAGCAAGGACCCGCAGGCCGGCAACGTCGACATCACCAAGGTCCAGGGCCTGGGCAACGTGTGGGACGAGTTCAACGTCGAGCAGTACGTCGCGCTCCAGCCGGACCTCCTGGTCAGCAGCATGTACATCAAGGGCACCCTCTGGTACGTGCCCGAGAAGTCCAAGGACACCATCGAGCAGGTCGCCCCGACCGCCGGCATCATGCTCACCGGCAAGAGCGCCACCCAGGTGATCTCCAAGTACGAGGAGCTGGCCAAGTCCCTCGGCGCCGACCTGCAGGGCGTGCCCGAGGCCAAGGTGCGCATGGAGGCCGCCACCAAGGAGCTCGCCCAGTTCAAGGACCTCAAGATCCTCATGGCGTCGGGCGGCGCGGACGCCTTCTGGGTGGTCAACCCGCCCGAGTATCCGGACATCGTCCACCTCACCCAGGCGGGGCTGAACGTGGTCACCCCGTCCAAGGTGGACGAGGGCGGCTTCTTCCAGACGCTGAGCTGGGAGAACGCCGACGAGTACGAGGCCGACGTCATCCTCTACGACACCCGCACCCAGGCGCTCAAGCCTGAGGAGATGATGAAGAAGCCCACCTTCGCCAAGCTCCCCGCCGTCAAGGCCGGCCAGCTCTACCCGTGGAACGCCGAGGCGCCCTACAGCTATCAGGGGTACGCGGACTTCCTCGAGGCCCTCGTGGCGAACATGAAGAAGGCTAAAAAGCTCCTCTGACCTCGACGATCTCGGCGAGGGGGAACTCCAGGTAGTCGCCCGCCTCCTCGCACCAGGCGTCGAGCGCGCCGCCATTGAGCTCGCCGTGGCTGATCGTGGCGGTCAGCCCGTCGGTGAGCGTGATGCCGGCCCGCACGCCCCGGTCCACCACGAAGCCCAGCAGCGACTGCTGTGCCGTCGGCAGCCTGGTGGCCATCCTGCCGATGATCGCCCAGGTGCGGCCGCTCTTGTCGGCCTCGGCCCGGCTGGCGGCGATCAGCCTGCGGGCGTGCTCGCCCGGGTCGGGCGGCGGCTCGGCCAGCAGGTGAGCCGGCGCCTCCAACCCACCTAGCTCGGCCACCTGGCCGCCGGGCAGCAGGATCAGCTTGCCGTTGATCGGCTCCTCGCGCTCGGCGAGCTCCGCGGGCCTGACCCGGTGGATGGTGATCTCGCCGGTGTCGGAGACGGGCACCGGCGCGTAGCCGGCCTCCCGGAGTGCGGACAGCGTGCGCTCGGCCTCGGCCGAGCTCACCAGCACGGTCGGGGCCAGCAGGCGCAGGCCGAGCCGGCCCAGCCGCCGGTGTGCGGCGATCTCGGCGAGCAGCGCGGGGTCGCCGGCCTGGATGACGCAGCCGACCGTGGTGACCGTCACCTCGCCGTGCCGCCGCGCGGTGTCGCGCACGAGGTATTCGAGCGGCTGCGGGATCGCGCCCACCGCGGCCAGCTCGTCGAGCAGGTCGTCGGCCTCGTAGCCGCGGTCGAGCGCCCGGCGCACGCTCTCGGCGGTGAAACGCCACACCGAGGCGGCGCCCCGCGACTCGCGCTCGGCGACCCGGTCCAGCAGGGCCGCCAGCTCCGCCGACGGCGGGCCGGTCACCACCGCCGTCAGGTCAGGGCCGAACAACGCGCTCCTGCGCACGCTCGCCAGCGCCCGCGTGGACACCTCGACCAGCACGGGATCGTGCTCGACCATGGGCACGGCCTCGTCGTTCTCGTCCCCGGGCTGGGCCGTGAGACCCGCCAGCCCCCGGCCGAGATCGGTCAGCGCGTCGTTGGCCACCAGCCCGAGCAGCCTGGCCTCGTCCAGCACCGGCGGCGCGCAGTCCAGCAGCAGCTGACGGTCGATCAGCGGCGCGTGCCAGTGGACGCTCGCGATGAGGCTGTCGCGATCGGCGAACGCCGTGCCGGCGGGCAGGCAGGCCAGCACCGGCAACACCGACCGGCGCACCCGGGCCACGGCGCTGCCCGCGGGGTCGTCGCCGAGCACGGTGCCGTACTTGCCGTCGATCTTGCGGAGCGATGAGCGCTCCATGCGCCACCACGCCGACAGCAGCACACGCAGCCGGGCCGCGCCCTCGTCCAGCCGCCAGCGATCGAAGCGCTCGGTGGGCACCAGGCCGCCGGCGGGCTCGTCCCAGGCCAGCAGTCTGGCCACCGCGCAGATCTCCAGCAGCAGGCGGGTCTCGTCCTCGTCGCAGCCGGTCTCCTTGGCCACCCTGCGGATCTCGCGCACGCCCACGCCGCCGGTCTTCAGCAGCGGCAGGGGTGTCTTGGAGGTGTTGTCGAGCAGGGCCGCGCACCGCTCGACCACGTGCGGCGCGGCCAGCGTCATCAGGTGGTCGACCTCTTCGGGATCGACCGGGATCGTGGCGACCTCGGGCGCCGCGGGCACGAACGGCGGGTGGTAGCCGGGGCCGCGCAGGCAGATGGCCACCTCGCGAGGGATCTCGGCCACATGCCAGCTGGGACGGAAGAGCATGCCGTGGTCGGCGCACCACTTTTCCGGCGTGCCGGGCATGACGAACCTGCCGCCGTCCACGGGCAGCGCGGGCCCTTCCCAGGCGAAGCGGTCGAGCAGCGCGGCGGTGCCGGCGGGGGCGCCCTGGATCAGCGCCTTGATCCGCTCGGCGTCGCCGAGCGTCTCGGCCACGCGGGCGATCGTGCGGCGTTTGTGGCCCTGGGCGGGCAGGCCGAGGTTGCGGGCGAGCGCGCGCAGCGCGTCGTTGCTGATCGTCCAGGAGTTGAGGTAGTGGTCGAGCGGCTCGCCGAGGCCGAGTGGCGCGGCCCACCAGCGCGTGACGCCCTCCGCCAGGTGGATCACGCCGTCCTCGCCCGGCCAGGCCAGCGCGTGGTCGTAGAGGTGCTCGAGCCAGCCGATCACGTCATCGGCCGGCGCGTCGACGAAGGTGGCAAGCCGCTCTGCGGTGGGCTCGCGCAGGGCCAGCGCCGCCTCGGCCAGCTGCAGGCAGGGCAGCGGCAGCCGCTGCAGCGTCTCCATCACGGCGAAGCCGTTGCCGAGGCGCTGGGCGAGCGTGTCGAGCCGCCGCGGCCACGGCGCCGCGATGGCGTCCGGCCTGTTCGCCAGGATGCGGGCAAGCCTGTCTTCGTCTAGTGTTCGCAGCCAGCCGAGCAGGTGATCTTCCATCCGTCAGCACTCTCATGGGGTCGCACGCGGGACTCACCGTGAGCCATGACCATCCACGGTAATGCAGACCACCTCCGGTCAGGAGAGGACTGCCCAGACGATCTTCCCTTGAGGTGCCAGCGCCGACCAGCCCCAGCGGTGGCTGAGTGATTCGACGATGTGGAGTCCGAGGCCACCGGTGTCCAGGGGCCCAGGGTAGCGCAGCACCGGCACCGAGGAGCCTGGATCGGTGAAGGCGCAGGTCACCAGTGGTCCGTGGCGGACGAGCGACATGTGGACGGGGCAGGCGCGGGGCGAGCCGGTCAGGCGCAGGCCGTGGCGCAACGCGTTGGTCGCCAGCTCGGAGACCACCAGCTCCATGTTCTCGATCAGCTCGGCAAGCCCCCATCCCGTCAGGGCGCCGACGGTGAAGCTGCGGGCGGAGTGGACCGAGGACGGGGTGGGCGGGAGCACGAAGGTGGCGCTCGCGTAAGGCCCGGGGACCAGCAGATCGCGTGCCGCCTCCGGCCACCAGCCGAGCGGGGGCCACCAATCGAACGTGGTCCACTGGCCGGGCGGCGCCGTGGTGGATTGCACAGTGATCATTCTGCGGCAAACTCTCGTGCAGGTGCAAGAGCGAATGCACGTGCAGACAATCCGTGCACACGCTACGGTAGCCATCAAATGGTCAATATGGGGGAAAGGGGATCTTGTCCGCGGCCATGATCTTTCGGCCGTGAAGTGACAGACTGTGTCGCGAGGAAACGACCAAGGAGCAGCACGTGTCCATTGATCCGCCCGGTTCCGGCTCGACCGTTCGGCGCATCATGCTGGGGGCGAGCCTGAGGCGCCTGCGTGAAGCCAGCGGGCTTGACCGGGCACAGGCCGGATTCCACATCCGGGCGTCCGAGTCCAAGATCAGTCGTATGGAGCTCGGCCGTGTCGGATTCAAGACACGTGACGTGGAAGACCTTCTCACCCTGTACGGCGTCGTCGACGACGCCGACCGCCGAGCCCTGCTGGAGATGGTTCGCGAGGCCAACACCCCCGGGTGGTGGCACAAGTATTCGGCCGAGCTGCCCGCGTGGTTCACCACTTACGTGGGCCTGGAGGAGGCCGCGAGTGTGATCCGCACCTATGAGGTGCAGTTCGTGCCGGGCCTGCTGCAGACGGCCTCGTACGCGCGATCGGTCTTCCAGCTGGGCCACCCCGATGCGGGTTCCGACAAAATCGAACGCCGCGTGCACCTGCGCATGCAGCGTCAGGAGCGCTTCAGCCAGAAGGACGGACCCCGGCTGTGGGCCGTCATCGACGAGGCGGCGCTCATGCGGACCATCGGCGGACGGGAGGTCATGCGCGAGCAGCTCCAGCATCTGCTGGAGGTCGCTGCCCTGCCCAACATCACCATTCAGGTGATGCCCTTCAGGTTCGGCAAGCACGCCGCTGAGGGGGGTGCGTTCAGCATCTTGCGGTTTCCCGAGTCCGACTTGTCGGACGTTGTCTACGTCGAGCAACTCTGGGGTGCCCTGTACCTGGACAAGCGTGAGGACGTCGATCCGTACCTCACGGCCATGGAGCAGCTGTGCGTGGAAAGCACCACGCCAGGGGGCACCGTCGAGCTCATCGGCGGTCTTCTCAGAAAGATTTAGATGAACCAGACCTACAACGGCATGCCGGCGACCGATCTGACGCAGGTCGCCTGGCGCAAGAGCCGCTACAGCAACTCGCAGGGCAACTGCGTGGAGCTCGCGCAGCTGCCCGACGGCGCCATCGCGGTGCGCAACTCGCGCTTCCCCGACGGCCCCGCCCTCATCTACACCCGCGACGAGATCCGGGCCCTGGTGCTCGGCGTGAAGGACGGAGAATTCGACGGCCTCCTCGTGTAACACCGTGTTAACCTCCGGCGCGCCTGCTTAACGGGGGTGCGCCGGAGGCGTAACCGCCCGGCCTCGTCCCCAGGTCAGGATTCAGGTCATGCTCGACCAGATGACCCTGTATCCGATCGCCGACGACGTGCTGTTCGCGCCGGGCGGCAAGGTCGTGATTCGCACTTATGGCGTGGCGCCCACGACGACGGGCGCCTCCGTCTCCTATCGGACGTGGGTGACCGGCATCCGCGACCAACCGCGCTACTGGCACTGGGGCCACTTCGAGGACGCCACCTCCGGGCACCGCAGGGTGCTGGAGTGGCTCACGGGCCGAGGGCCGCAGCCTTCCCAAGCGCTGGCCTGATCGCTATCCTCATGCCAAGCAACCGCTTGGTAGAGGAGGCGTGGTGCGGCGCGCGATCCACCTGCTCGAGGAGGTCGATTTCAGGCCGATGAACTCCAGACGGCCGCTGGAGTATCTGACCTGGCTGACCACGTACAAACGCGAAGACGAGACCCGTACCGCTCCCGAGCTCACCTCCGGCACCTCCATCAGGTCCCGCGAGATCGACCTCGTCGGCGCCTTCTACGCCGTCGGCATCACCGGCCACCCGCAGTTCAAGGCCGTCACGCTGTGGGACTGCCACGGCGGGTGGGAGGGCGGCTGGCGGCAGATGATGGAGATCTACCAAGGGGTCGACGCCAAACTGTTCCTGTCCGACATCGACGACCTGCGCTTCTCCGCGTTCTCCCGGCCGCTCGGCGCCGTGCCCGGCTGCCCGCCGCTGGCCGAGGCGCCCGCCGCCGAGCTCTACCTCTTCGAGAGCGCCCGGGTCCGCCCCGGGGCCGCGCTCGACTACCTCGCCGCCGTACGCGCCGAGCGCGCCCCGCTGCTCGCCGAGCACGGCCACAGCCTGGTCGGCCTGTACGAGGTGCTGTTCTGCGACACCGAGGCGGTCACCTTGTGGGCCGTCTCGCTCGACGACCACCTGGCCACGCAGCGTGCCCGTGACGCCGCCCTCGGCCTCGACGACGAGGTCGCGCCCGATTCCCGGCTGCTGGACTGGGGAAAACGGGCTCGCGACTACCTTGACGGCCCGTGGCGTGAGACGCTTCTGGCACCGTTCCCCGGCTGTCGCCTGGCGCCCAGGGAGCTGCCGGGTTAGCGTCGGCTGCGGAGGTGGCCATGACGGATTCATACCTCTACAACGGTCAGAGTCCCGACGATCACGTCGCGTCGTGTCCTGAGTGCAGCGCGGCCATCACACTGCTCGACCAACCGGACACCGCGCTCGCGCCGCCGCCCACGTTACGCGAGGCGGTGTTGTCCAAGGCACGCCGCCGCCGCAGCCCGGCTTTGGTAGGGGTGGCGTCCGTGGCGGTGCCGTACGCCGAGCAGGTCGCGATCATGGACGACCTGCTGGCCGAGCTGAGCCTGGCCCAATGGGAGGCCCCGGTCGCCAAGCACGGCACGATCAGGGGCATGGTCGAGCACCTGGCGGCCAACGACGCCGCCCTCGCCCACTTCATGGGCGTGCCGGCGGCCGGCGCCGCGACGGTGCACCGGCGCTGGCGCGAGCAGGCGGGCACCCTGCTCGAACGCGTCTCCTCCAGTAACGAGGTCCTGCTCGGCGTCGAGGTGACCCTGGCGGGGACACGGCCGGCCCGTGCGCCGCTGCGCCAGGCCATGATCCAGCGCACGTTCGAGACCTGGACCCACACCGACGACATCAGAGCCGCCACCGGCGGCTCCACATCCGCGCCGCGCGACGAGCACGTGCACATGATCGCCGAGTTCGGGCTGGCGCTGCTGCCGCGCGCCGTGACGGGGCCGCGCCGCGACGTCTCGGCGACCTTCATGCTGACCGGCCCCGGCGGCGGCACCTGGACGATCCCGCTCTCACCCACTTCCGACCACGTCGCCGTGCTCATCTCGGGCGATGCGGTGGGCTTCTGCCGGCTGCTGGCCAACCGATGGCCACCCGAGTCCTTCCCCTACGCCGCCGAGGGCGACCCCGTCCTCGCCCGCGACCTGATCCGTGCCGCCGCGACGCTGGGGTGCGACTAATGAGCGACATGGAGCTGTGCGCGCGGCTGACGGCCGGTGACCTCGACGCGCTGGCCGACGCCTACGATCAGCACGGTCCGCACGTGTACGGCGTCGCCGCCAAGATCACCGGAAGCCGGCAGTACGCCGAGGAGATCACCCAGAGCGTGTTCGTCGCCCTCTGGGAGCAGCCCCTGTCGTACGACCCGAGCCTCGGCTCGCTGCGCGGCTGGCTGGTCAGCCGCGCGCTGCACGAGTCGGCGCTGCGCTCTAAGGTGAGTTGACCGGGGCGTTCCAGGTCAGCAGCACGGGTTCGGCGTGCTCGAACCCGAGCCGCGAATACGTGCCGGTCTCGAGCTTGAGCAGCCGGCCCTCCGCGGGCCCCAGGCCCAGCCAGCGCGCGGCCAGGACCCGCAGGAAGTGCCCGTGCGCGACCAGCACCACCCGCCCCTCGGCCGACCTGGCCCGCGCGATCACCCGGTCGGCGCGGGCGGCCACCTGGGCGGCGCTCTCGCCGGGGTGCTCGGCGTCGCCGGGGATCACGCCGTCGCTCCACAGGTACCAGCCGGGCCGGGTCTCGCGGATCTTCGGTGTGGTGATGCCCTCGTAGCCGCCGTAGTCCCACTCCCACAAGTCCGGATCCACCTCATAGTCGGTCAGCCCGGCCAGCTCCGCCGTCCGCCGCGCGCGCTGGGCGGGGGAGACCAGCACCAGGTCGAACGACTCCTTGACCAGCGGCGCCAGCGCCCTGGCCTGATCCTCGCCGTGCTCCGTCAAAGGCAGGTCCGTACGTCCGGTGTGCTGGCCCGCCTTGCTCCATTCGGTCTCACCGTGCCGGAGCAGCAGCATCTCATCCATGGACTCCATCATCCGGCATGGTTGACCTCAACCAAGCTTGAGGTAGCAGGGTGGGGTCATGGATGCGATCAGACTGCACACATACGGCCCCGCCGCCAACCTCCGCCTTGAGACCGTTCCCGATCCGGCGCCCGGGCCGGGAGACGCCCGCATGGCCGTCCACGCCGTCGGGCTCCACTTCATCGAGACCCTCATGCGCCAGGGGCAGGCCGTCGGACCGCACCCCGCGCCGCCGCTGCCCGCCGTGCTCGGGACGGAGGTCGCCGGCGTGGTGGAGTCCGTGGGCGAGGGAGTGCCCGCCGAGCTCGTGGGGCGTCGCGTGGTGACGTCCGGCGTGACCTCGGGAGGGTACGCCTCGCTCGCCGTGGCCCCCGTCTCCTCGCTGACCACGCTCCCGGACCACGTGGACTACGGTCCGGCGGTGGCCATGAACACCACAGGGGCCACCACGTTCGGCCTGCTGGAGCTGGCGCCTTTGAGCCCGTCCGACGTGGTGCTGGCCACGGCCGCGGCCGGCGGCATCGGGACGCTGCTCGTGCAGTACGCGCGCCGGGCCGGCGCCCGCGTGATCGGGGCGGCCGGCGGGCCCGCGAAGGTGGCGCGGGTCGAGGAGCTCGGCGCGGACCTGGCCGTGGACTACCGGCAGCCCGGGTGGGACAAGCTGGTGCGCGAGGCGTTCGGCGAGGTCACCGTGGCCTTCGACGGCGTCGGCGGCGAGCTCGGGCGCGCGGCGTACGGGCTGGTCGGGCGGGGCGGCCGGTACGTGGTCTTCGGGGCGGCGGCCGGCGAGTGGTTCGTCCCCGGCAAGGAGGACGCCGCGGCGCGGGACGTGACCGTGTACGAGGGGATCGCCTACCTCCTCGGCCGCGACGGGGGTGTGGGCGACCTGGCGGCCCGGGCTCTCGACGCGGTCGCCGACGGGTCGCTCACGCCCGCCGTCCAGGCGTTCCCCCTGGCCCGGGCAGCTGCGGCGCACGAGGCGCTGGAGAGCAGGAACACCATGGGCAAGGTCATCCTCGTGCCGTAGCGAGCTCCTCGACGACGGGGACGAAGGCGGGGAGGTCGCGCTCGTGGTGCACGACAAAGTACGAAATATCGTGCTCATCCCGCCAATAGCGGAGTTTGTCGACCATCTCGCGCTGCGTACCGAGGAGCACCTGGGGTGTCTCGTCCAGCGACGAGCTGTCGGCGGCGCTCCAGGCCTCCTCCGCCTTCCGCCGGCCCGCCTGGACCACGCTCGTGCCCAGCTCCAGGCGGGCGTAGCGGTCGCCGGCGGCCGCGCGGACGTGGCGGAGCTTGCCCAGGAACGCCTCACGACCGCCGTCCCGCACGTCGGGCCCGCTGCCGTCCGGCCTCACCCGCATCCCGATGTTGACGACGTCGGCCTGCTCGGCCGCCAGCCGCAACACCCGCGGCCCGCCGCCGCCCAGCACCAAAGGCGGATGCGGCCGCTGCACGGGCTTGGGCTGCTGGTCGAGCCCGTCGATCCGATAGTGGTCACCGCGGAAGTCGAACGCCCCGTCCCCCCAGAGCCCCTTGAGCACCGCCACGGCCTCCCGCAGCCGCTCCACCCGCACCCCGGGCGCCTCCAGCGCCATCCCCGCTCCGGCGTAGTCGCCCGCCATCCAGCCGGTCCCGATTCCGACCTCCAGCCGCCCGCCGGACAGCAGGTCGAGCGTTGCCGCCTCCTTGGCCAGCACCGCCGGGTGCCTGAAGTCGTTGGCGAACACCAGCGTCCCCACCCGCAGCCGGTCGGTGGCGCAGGCGGCCGCCGTCAGCGCCGCGATGGGCGCGAACCGGGGCCCGACCAGGTGATCGGGCACCAGGAGCACATCGAACCCGGCCCCTTCCAGCCGTCTGGCCTTCTCGGCCCACGCCTTCCCGGATTCCGCCTCCCGCACCACAGCCCCGAACCTGAACGGCCGCACGTGTCCTCCTCGGTTGTCAAGCAAGCGCTTGGGGAAACCTTATGGGGAAAACTCCCTGAACGTGCCGCCACCCGCCGGTTCATCGACGAGGTGCTTGAGCGGGACGGTGCGTGGCTCGAGCGATGGGATCGGTGCTGAGGGTCTCGGGTTCAACGGCGGCGCGCTCCGCAGGGCGGAGGTGCGCTGAGCCGTCAAGAGCGTGGCAGGGCAAGGGCGATGCCCCCGGAGGCGGCGGCGAAGACGAGCCAGGCCGCGCCTGCCGCCAGGTTGCCCAGTTGGGCCATCCAGGCGATCGGGATGAGGAACGGCGCCACGATCATGGCGATGGCGGCCCACTTCGGCTCCGCGCTGCTCAGCGCCGCGATGCCCAGCAGGACGAAGCCGAGCAGACTGAAGAAGAATGTGAACCCGAGCAGCGAGGTCGGCAGCCCTTCGTTCAGCTCCATGATCAGCCGGTTCGTGGTCGGCACGTCCAGCCCTGCCTTGGCCGCCGCGTAGATCACGTCGTCGGTGTTCACCGTGACCGGCAGCGCCAGGATGAACGCGAGGATCATCCCCGCCAAGCCGAGCACCGGCCGCCCCGACCTGGCCACCTTACTCACCGCGAAGATCGCCGGGATGAACGTGACGAAGCTCAGGACGCTGATCCAGCTCCACAGGGGATAGCTGTCGAGGTTGGCGACCAGGTCCCGGATGTACGGCTCGCCCTCGGCCGTAGTGGTGAAGGGCGCGAACAGCAGGGAGAGGGCGAGCGTGAGCGGCGCGACCACCGCACAGGTGATCATGGCGTACCGGGTGAAACCGGCCGTCGCAGGGGGTGTCTCAACTAGGGTCATGCCCCGAGGGTGCGGCCGGCGCGCGCCGGCCGCATGAGTAGGGGCTACTCAAAATCGTCTCTTACCAAGCGCTTGCTTCAGATGCGAGACTGAGGCCATGGAGATCCCGGTGCGCCAGGCCACTGACGACGAGGTGGCGTTCTTCCATGAGCACGGCTGGGTGCGGCTCGGCCGGCTCATCGACCCCGGCACCGCGGGCGAGCTGCGCGAGCGGGCCGCCGGCTACCTGAGCGGCCGGGCGAAGAGCAAGCAGACGCTGGTCGACCAGGCGTTCGGGCAGTCGAGGGACATCGCGGCGAGCGACGAGATGTTCGGCGCCCTGACCCTGAGCCCCCAGATGGGCCGCAACGCCGTACGGCTGCTGCGCGGCGTCCGGGCCGTGCGCGTGCAGGTCACCAACCTCCTGGTCAAGGAGGCCGGCGAGCACGGCGCCACCGAGTTCCACCAGGACTTCCCCTGGATGCCCATGGACCGCTCGGCCATGCTGACCGTGTGGCTGGCGCTGGCCGACGTGCCCGCCGACATGGGCTCGCTCAGGTTCTACGAAGGATCGCACCGCCACGGGCTGCTCGGGCGCAGCTTCACCCGGCCCGGGGACGACCAGCTCAGCCAGCACCCGTGGCTGAAGGAGCTGGAGGTGTCCCCACCGCTGGACCTCAAGGCCGGCGACGCGACCGTGCACCACGCGCTGACCGTGCACGGCGCGCCCGCCAACCGCCACGACAGCCCGCGGCTGTCGTTCACCGTCACCTACTTCGACGCCGACGCGCTCTACACCGGCCTGCCGTACACGCAGACCGACGGGCTCGGGCTCGAGGTCAACCGGCCGTTCGAGCACGAGAGGTTCCCGTGCCTGAGACCGTGAGAGGCCCGGTCGCCGACCTCGGGGCGACGCTCATGCACGAGCACGTCTTCGGGCTGAGCCCGGAGATCCTGTGGAACTGGCCGGACATCCCGGAGGGGTGGGACCTGGAGACGCGGGCCCGGGAGGCGGCGGGGAAGCTGGAGGCGCTGAAGGCCGAGGGCATCGACACGATCGTGGACCTGACCGTGGTCGGTCTCGGCCGGCACATCCCGTCCGTGCAGCGGGTGGCCGAGCTGACCAGCGTGAACATCGTGGCCGCCACGGGGCTCTACACCTATGACGTGCTGCCGCCGTACTTCGGCAACCGCGGTCCCGGATCCTTGTTCGGCGGGCCCGATCGGCTGGCGGAGTTCTTCGTACGGGACATTGTGGAGGGCATCGGGCGGACCGGCGTCAAGGCCGCCATGCTCAAGTGCGCCTCCGACCACCTCGGCATGACCAAGGGCTGCGAGCGGGTGTTCAGGGCGGTCGCCGAGGCGCATCTGGAGACCGGCGCGCCGATCACCACACACTCCCACAGCGCCAGCGAAGGCGGCCTGGAACAGCAGCGCCTGCTCGGCTCGCTCGGAGTCGACCTCGGCCGGGTGGTGATCGGGCACGCCGGGGACTCGACCGACGTGGCCTACCTCGAAGAGCTGGTCGCGAACGGCTCCTACCTGGGCATGGACCGCTTCGGCATCGAGACGATCAGCTCGTTCGAGGACCGGGTGTCGATGGTGGCGGCGATGTGCGAGCGCGGACACGCCGGAAAAATGGTCTTAGGTCATGACTCGTACTGTTTCAACGACCGATTCGACACCGACGTCGTCCGGCAGCGTCACCCGAACTACCACCTCCTCCACATCTCCCGCGACGTCGTGCCCGAGCTCCGCAAGAGGGGCGTCACGGACGACCAGCTCCACCAGATGCTCGTCGACAACCCGCGGAGGATCTTCACGTGATCAAGGACTTCGACGTCAGCTCGGACTGGCACGTCGCCGCCCCGTACCCCTTCCTCACCCGGCTCCGCGAGGAGTCGCCGGTGTTCTGGAGCGAGCATCTCCAGGCGTACGTCCTGACCCGCTACGCCGACGTGCGGGCGGCCTACGGCGACCCCCGGCGCTTCTCCTCCAAGGGCTCACTGACGATCTCCCGCAGCCTGACCGCTGAGACAAGGGAGAAACTGGGCGAGCACGGCTCGTTCCTGTCCAGCTTCGTGGCGAACGTGGACCCGCCCGACCACACGAGGCTGCGCCGGTCGGTGTCCAGGGCGTTCACGCCGCGTGCCGTCGCCGCCATGGAGGACACCTTCCGGACGCTCAACGAAGACCTCCTCGACAGGATCGCCCCACAGGGCGGGGCCGACTTCGTGGCCGAGATCGGGCACGAGCCGTCGATCAAGCTGACCGCCCGCTTCATCGGGGTGCCGGAGTCGGACGAGGCGTTCGTGCAGGCGCACGTCAAGGACTGGTTCCAGCTCTTCCTGTCGCCGCAGCCGCCGCAGCGCCAGCTGGAGCTCGCCGGCAGCTTCCTGACCTACCTCGACTACGTGGACCGCCTGGTGGCCGCCCGGGCCAAGGACCCGCAGGACGACTTCACCTCGGTGATGACCTCGCTGATCGGTGCCGAGCTGACCCACAGGGAGGTGGTCGAGCTGATCTCCACGATCCTGCTCGGCGGCAACGACACCGTGCCGAACCAGCTCGGCAACACCGTCCTGCGCCTGCTCAGGGAGGACGCCTGGCCGGTGCCGCCTGAGCAGGTCGCGAACGCGGCCGAGGAGTGCATGCGCATCGACGGCGCCTCGCTGGGCTCCTTCCGGTACGCCGCGACGGATATCTCACTCCATGGCGTGACGATCCCCGCCGGCGCCCTCGTCCTGCTGTCCACCGATTCCGCCGCCCACGACGAGACCGTCTTCCCCGACCCCGAACGTTTCTGGATCGACCGGCCGAACGCCGCCGACCACATGGTCTTCGGCTACGGGATCCACTTCTGCGTGGGCGCCGCGCTCGGCCGCCTCCAGCTGCGCACCGCGCTCGACGTGCTCGGCCGCCGCCTGCCCAGTATGCGGCTCGTGCCCGGCCGGCCGGTCGCCTTCAGGAAGTCCATCGTCGGCCGCGGTCTGACCTCGCTGCGGGTGGCGTGGTGACCGGCCGCTTCGACGGGCGCGTCGCCCTGGTGACCGGGGCCGGGTCCGGGATCGGCGCGGCCTGCGCGAGTCGGCTGGCCGCCGAAGGCGCCTGCGTGGGCGTGCTCGACCTGCGCGCGGCAGCCGCCAAGGCCACAGCCTCCGCCATCCGCGCCCATGGCGGCACGGCCATGGCGCTGACCTGCGACGTCTCCGACGAGAAGCAGGTGGAGGAGGCGGTCGCGACCCTGGTGGCGTCGTTCGGCCGGGTGGACGTGCTGCACTCCAACGCCGCCGCGTTCGACCCCGGCGTGTACGGCCGCGACCGCGAGCTCGAGGCGCTCGACGTGGCCGTCTGGGACCGCACGATGGAGGTGAACCTGCGCGGCGCCATGCTCATGGTCAAGCACACGGTCCCCGTCATGCCCGACGGCGGCGCCATCGTGCTCATGTCGTCGGTGTCCGCCCTGGTCGGCGACACGGTGCACGCCGCGTACGGCGCCTCCAAGTCGGCCCTGATCGGCTTCACCCGCTACGTCGCGACCGCGTACGGCGCGCGCGGCATCCGCTGCAACGCCGTCGCCCCGGCCCTCGTCATGACGCCGGCCGCCCAGCGTGCCCTGACGCAGGAGCAGCTCGCCGACAAAGCCGCGGAACGCCTGCTCCCGTGGCCGTGCACGGTGGACGACGTGGCGAACCTGGTGGCGTTCCTGGCCTGCGACGAGAGCCGCTGCGTCACCGGCCAGACCCTCGTCATCGACTCCGGCACCCTGGCCCACCGGCCCCAGCACGCCCTCCAGCGGTGGCGCGAGCAGCAGTGAGGCCGGATGCGCGTGGCGACGTGCGGGATGTATGCCCCATAGGGTGACCTTGGGAGGTCTCATGGAGCCGGTGGCGGTCGGGTTGATCGGGGCGGGGCCGTGGGCCCGGATGGCGCACGCGCCCATGCTGGCCAAGGGGCCGCACACGCGGCTGGCCGGCGTATGGGCCCGGCGTCCCGAGGCGGCGGCAGAGCTCGGCGCGCCCGTGTTCGCGCGGCTCGAGGAGTTGTTCGACGTCTGCGAGGCCGTGGCGTTCTGCGTGCCGCCGGCCGTACAGGCCGAGCTCGGCGCCCTCGCGGCCCGCGCCGGCAAGGCGCTGCTGCTGGAGAAGCCCCTCGGGGACTCCCTGGAGGCGGCCCAGAGGCTGGCCGACGCCGTCGCGGAGGCGGGCGTCGCCTCCCAGATGGTGCTCACCCTGCGCTACGCCGCCCAGACCCGCGCCTTCCTCGCCCGATGCGGCGAGATCCAGCCCTTCGGCGGCCACGCCGCGAACATCTCCGGCGCCCTCCTCGGCGACCACCCCTTCGCCACCCCCTGGCGGCTGCAGCGCGGCGCGCTGCTCGACGTCGGCCCGCACGTGATCGACCTGCTGGACGCCGCGCTCGGCCGGGTGACCGGCGTGCGCGCGCACGGCAGCTCGCTCGGCTGGACCGGCCTGCTGCTCGAGCACGAGGGCGGCGCGGTCTCCGAGGCGTCCCTGTGCATGGCCGCCGTCGGCGACGTGCCGCCTCCCACGTTCGCCGTGTACGGGCGTGCCGGCACCGCCGTCCTCCCGCACTTCGACGACGACCCCCTGGATGTGATCGCTGAAGAGTTCGCCGCGACCGTGCGCAACGGCGGCCATCCGCTCGACGCCGCGCACGGGCTCAGGCTGCAGCGGATCATCGCCGAGGCCGAGGCCCAACTCGCCCCTTGACGACACCGGCATTTAGGGGATTGATAGCGTTTGTCCGATGCGCAGGGCGCAGCGAAGTCCGGTGCGAGTCCGGCGCTGTCCCGCAACTGTCATAGCCAGGTCGCCTGCCTCTGCGCTGACGCCATCAACCCTCGTGGAAAAGGGTGATCCGTCGCACATCGCGGGTCTCTCGGTTCCGACAGTGTGAAAGGACTTCTCGTGAGGCCCGTACGCACGGCCTTCGCGGGCGCGCTGCTGGGAACGCTGGTGCTGGCCGGATGCGGCCAGTCCGGCACCACCACTGCCACCCCCACCTCGGCCCCCGCCACCACCTCCGCTCCCGCCTCCGCCTCGGCTGACTTCCCCGTCACGATCGAGGCGGGCAACGGCAAGGTCACGCTCACCAAGAAGCCGGAGCGGATCATCTCCCTCTCGGCCACCCACACCGAGACCCTGTTCGCCATCGGCGCGGGCCCGCAGGTCGTCGCGGCCGACGACCAGTCCAACCACCCGCCGGAGGCCCCCAAGACCGACCTGTCCGGCTTGAAGCCGAACGTCGAGGCCATCGTGGCCCACAAGCCCGACCTGGTCATCGTCTCCGACGACCTCGACAAGGTGGTCGCCGAGCTCGGCAAGCTCAACGTGCCGGTCCTGCTCCAGCCCGCCGCCACCAAGATCGAAGAGGCGTACGAGGAGATCACCGAGCTCGGCGCGGCCACCGGTAACAAGGCCAAGGCCGACGAGGTCGTCTCCGGCATGAAGGCGGCCATGGAGAAGCTGGCCGCCGAGGCGCCCAAGGACAAGAAGCTCACCTACTACCACGAGCTCGACCAGACGCCGTACGCGGCGACCTCGCAGACCTTCATCGGGCAGATCTACTCGATGTTCGGCCTCACCAACATCGCGGACAAGGCACCCGACGCCGCCGGCGGCTATCCCAAGCTGTCGGCCGAGTTCGTGGCCCAGGCCGATCCCGACCTGGTCTTCCTGGCCGACGTCAAGTGCTGCCAGCAGAGCAAGGAGACGCTGGCCAAGCGGCCGGGCTGGGCGAACCTGTCGGCCATCAAGAACGACCGGGTGATCCAGCTCGACGACGACATCGCCTCCCGGTGGGGCCCGCGGATCGTCCAGCTCGCCGAGAGCATCGGCGCTGCCGTGTCCAAGGCCGGCGCGAGCTGAGCATGACCAGGCAGGCCGGCCCGTCCAGGGCCAGACCCCGCTGGGTGCTGGGCGCCCTGGGCGTGCTGGCCGTGTCCATGGTCGCCGGGCTCCTCGACGGGGCCGCCGACATCTCGCCGTGGCAGGTGCTGCTCCAGGCGGTGGACTGGCTGCCGCTCGTCCACGTCGACTCGGGGCTCGCGCCCGTCGAACAGGGGCTGCTGTACGAGCTGCGGCTGCCCAGGGTGCTCGTGGCGGCCGTGGTCGGCGGGCTGCTGGCCATGGCCGGGGCCGCGTACCAAGGGGTGTTCCGCAACCCGCTCGCCGACCCGTACCTGCTGGGCGCCGCCGCCGGGGCGGGACTCGCCGCGACGCTGGCCATCGTGATGTTGCCCGCCGTGGCCGGAAGCATCCCGGTCGCGGCGTTCATCGGGGCGGTGGGCGGCGTGTTCCTGGCCTACACGCTCGGCAACACGGCCGGGCGGGCCGGCGGCACCGCCACGCTGGTGCTGGCCGGGGTGGCGGTCACGTCGTTCCTGACCGCGATCCAGACGTTCGTGCAGCAGTTCAAGGTGGAGGAGCTGCAGCGCATCTACTCGTGGATCCTCGGCGACGTCGGCGGCGGGTGGGACCAGCTCTGGCTGGTGCTCCCGTACGCCGCCGTCTCCTCCGTCGTGCTCCTGCTGCACGGGCGGATGCTCGACGTGCTCTCCGTGGGCGACGAGGAGGCCACGAGCCTCGGCCTGCGGGCCGCCAGGGTGCGTTTCACCGTGTTGCTGGCGGCGTCGCTGGCCACCGCGGCGGCCGTGGCCGTGAGCGGCCTGATCGGGTTCGTGGGCATCGTCGTGCCGCACGTCGTGCGGCGGCTCGCGGGCGGCTCGTACCGGATCGTGCTGCCGCTGTCGCTCATCGGCGGCGCGGCTTTCTTGGTGCTGGCCGACCTCGTCGCCCGCACCGTGCTCGCACCCGCCGAGCTGCCGATCGGCGTGGTGACGATGTTCGTGGGAGCGCCGTTCTTCGTGACGGTCCTGCGCATGACCCGGCGGTCCTTCACATGATCGGGACCCGGGGCCTGTCCGTACGGCTCGGTGGGCGCGAGGTCGTCCGCGACGTCGATCTCCGGGTACGCAAGGGCGAATGGCTGGCGATCATCGGCCCCAACGGGGCGGGCAAGTCCACCCTGCTCAAGGCCGTCATGGGACTGGTCGCGCACCGGGGCGACGTCACGCTGTCCGGGCGGCCGGGTGCCGGGCTGAAACCGCGCGAGCGCGCCAGGCTGCTGGCGTACGCGCCGCAGAACCCCGCCCTGCCGCCCGACATGACGGTCTTCGACTACGCGTTGCTGGGCCGGACGCCGTACATCCCGTATCTGGGGCGGGAGAGCCGCCACGACCGTGAGGTCACCGCGTCCGTGCTCGACCGGCTGGACCTGACCGCCCTCGCCACGCGCCACTTGGGGGAGCTGTCCGGCGGGGAGCGGCAGCGGGTGGTGTTGGCCAGGGCGCTCGCCCAGGAGGCGCCCGTGCTGCTGCTCGACGAGCCGACCACCGCACTCGACCTCGGGCACCAGCAGCAGGTGCTGGAGCTGGTGGACCGGCTCAGGCGGGCCGACGGGCTCACCGTCGTCACCACCCTGCACGACCTGACAGTGGCCGGCCTGTACGCCGACGCCCTGTTGCTGCTCGCCGAAGGGCAGGCGGTCGCCTCGGGGAAGCCCGCCCAGGTGCTGACCGAGGAATTGGTGGGACGGCACTTCGACGCCCATGTCAAGATCGAGCCCGGGCCGGATGGGCGGCCGGTCGTGCACCTGGTCCGGGGAGGATCATGAAGCTGACGTATCGGGTAGAGGAGGGGGTCCGGCTCGGGGCGCTGCTGTGGGAGTTCGGGCCCGGGTGGCGGATGATCTCCTCGGCGATGCTCGGCGGAGGGATCGGGGCGCGGGAATGGGTGCTGAACGCCCAGGTCGTGGCCGGGTATGCGCGCATGGACCCGGTCGATCACCTTCGCTCGTTAGGGCCTGAGGGAGATGGGGTCGGCATGATGACCGCCGCGTCGGTGGATCGTTACGTGCGGGCGGCCGACGGCCGCGTGGAGGCCTTCGCGACGGTGGGGCTGCGGGTGCCCACGTGGGCGGCCGCGCCAGAGGGTTTCCAGGACCCTGAGCTGGCTCCCATGCGGGTGGGGACCGTCAACATCGTCACCGTGGTGCCTGTCGCCATGACGGACGCGGCCCTGGTCAACGCCGTGATGACGGTCACGGAGGCCAAGTCCCAGGCGTTGATCGAGGCGGGGTTCGCGGGCACGGGGACGGCGTCGGACGCCGTGTGCGTGGCCGTGCCGGTCAATGGGCCGGAGGAGTTGTTCGGGGGGCCGCGGTCGGAGTGGGGGGCTCGGGTGGCGCGGGCGGTGCATGCGGCGGTGCGTCGGGGCGCCGAAGGGTGGCGGCCTCGTGACTCAGAGTGAAGAAATTTGGAGAAGTAGCATGTGGGCGAAGGCGAGACTCCCGATACTGAGTGGGTGACCGCAATGGCGACGATCGAACCGACGGAGCACACGGCATTTCCTGTCGCGCCGTTCACTGTCGACGACCTGCTCAAATTCCCCGACGACGGGAACCGTTACGAGCTCTTCAACGGGAGCCTAGTAGTGAGTCCTGCCCCCACCCCCCGGCACCAGCGGGTGATCACCCGGCTGCTGGTCATCCTCCAAGCAGCGGCACCGCCCGAGCTGGAGTGCTTGTCGACCGTCAACGTCAGCCCGAGCAACGAGGATCTCTACATCCCCGACCTCGTCGTCGTGCCGGAGCAGGTGTCTGAGGCGGTTGACCTCATCTATGCGCCCAGTGACCTGCTCCTGGCTGTGGAGGTGGTCAGCCCAAGCAGCAAGTCCCACGACAGAGCGACCAAAGTGGCGGCATACGCAGACGCAGGCATCCCCCTCTACTGGCGCATCGAACCCATGGAGGGGCCGACGGTCTACATCTACGAACTCGACGGTCGCACCTATGCAGGACCTACCGTCCATAAGGCCGGGACGACTGTCAGCCTGTCGTCGCCCTTCCCTGTGAGCTTCGATCCCGGCGATTTGCTACGCCTACGTGGCTGGAACCCGTAATCCTCGGCCGCTCCTCGAGGCGTGACGCGCCCCGCCTCGAGGTCCGCCAGGACCGCCGCTCGGTCCCGTTCGGCCGGTGGGCCGAGGCCGGCGCCGCCCGTGGTCTCCATGATGAACGCCTCCCCGGCCGCGAACCGCACATTGTTGACCTTCGAAGCGAGCCGCTCCACCGTCCCGTCGAGGTACGCCTTGTAGAAGCCGCCCAGCCGCCCCGGTAGCCCGCCGTCCCGGCCCGGGGGCGGCAGGCGGAGGCGGTCACCCCTGGTCGTGACGTGGCAGTCGGCCAGGAAACGGTAGACGGTGCGCGAGCCCAGCCCGCCGCGATACCGCCCGGGACCGCCCGAATCCGGGATCGTCTCGATCGACTCGACGATCAGCGGACAGCGGCTCTCCACCGGCTCCACCTGCGGCACCGAGTTGCGCCCGATGCCGAAGTGCACGCCCGTCGCGTCCGGCCCGTCCAGCCCTTGCCGGGCGCCGACGCCGCCGAAGTCGTACGCCAGGTGGATCCAGTACGGCGCCCCGACCGCGGCGATCGAGAACGGCTGCAGGATCCCGCTGGGCGCGATCGCCCGTTCGGGCACCGCGTCGGACAGCGCCTGGAAGACGGCCTCCATGGCGGCGTAGATCGGGACGTACCGGCCGCCGCAGGGATAAGGGGAGCGGGCGTTGAGCAGGGAGCCCTCCGGCAGGCGCACCTCGATGGCGCGCAGGCAGCCGTCGTTCATGGGGATCGTCGGGTCCAGGAAGCAGCGGACCGCGAAGACGGCCGCCGCCAGGGACTGCGAGGCCGAGGCGTTGATGGCGGCCGGGACCTGCGGGTCGGTGCCCGCGAAGTCCAGCACGGCCTGGGTGGCGCTGAGGGTGATGGCGACGCGGATGTGGTGTGATTTTTCGGGATTGATGCCGTCGTCGTCGATCGGGTATGCCGCCTCGAAGCGGCCCTCCGGGAGATCGGCCAGGGAGGCACGGGTCCTGGCCTCCGTGTAGTCCAGGTAGTCGTCGACGCCTGCCGCCAGCCCGTCCACCCCGTGCTCGGCGATCAGCGCCTCCAAGCGGGCGGCGGCCACCGCCGTGCCGGCCACGAGAGCGCGTACGTCCCCCATGACCTTGTCCGGGGTGCGGCTGTTGGCCCGCAGGATGGCCTCCATGGCCGGGTCGATCCCGTCGGCGGTCGCCAGGCGTACCGGCGGGAGCTGCAGGCCCTCCAGGAAGATGTCCGTGGCCAGCGGCGCCATCCCACCTGCCGACAGGCCGCCCAGGTCCGAGACGTGGATCATGGTGGCGGTGAAGTACGCGGGTGCGCCCTCGACGAAGACCGGGCGGTAGACGAGCAGATCGTTGGTGTGCACGCCCCCCCGGTAGGCGTCGTTGAGTACGTACGCCTCGCCGGGGCGCATCGTGTCCAGGGGGATGTCCTTGATCAGCTCCGGGAGTGCCACCTTGAGGGCCATGCTGTTCATGAGCGTGGTGGCCATGGAGTGGGCGATCAGGCGGCCTCGGGCGTCCAGGACGGCGGCGGAGGCGTCGGATCCCTCGACGATGAAGGTCGAGTACGCCGAGCGCACCACCACGATGCTGGCCTCCTCCGCGGCCACCACCAGCGCGTTCCTGAGCACCTCCGCGGTCAGGGTGTCGCTCATCTGCCGCTCCCGGGTGTCAGGTGGACGGCGCGGGACTCGGTGAGCGTGGCGGTCCAGGCGGGCGGGACGACGATGGTGGACTCGGCGTCCTCGATGACGGCCGGGCCGGGGAGCGTGGCGCCCATGGTGTCCCTGGTGTGCACGGGGATCTCGACGTAGCCGCCCAGCTCGGGAAAGTACGCCCGGCGTGGAGCGGGGTGGTGCGGGTGGGCCTCGCTGGTCTCCGGGGACACCGGGTCGGCCGCCGCACGTGTTGCGCCGGACTCCGCCGTACCACGTCCCGCCGCACCGGCGCTGGAACTGCCCTCGTCGGCCCGGACGATCACGCGGATGCGGTAGCTGACCAGCTCGATCTCGCCCTGCTGTGCGATGCCGTACACCTGCCGATATCGCTCGAAGAACCGGGACGCGAGCATCTCCGGCGAATCGGACCACTCGACGGTCAGGTCGTGCGACTGGCCCTTGAAGCGGACGTCCACCGACCGCTGCACAGAAACCTCGGGATCCGCCGGCGAGACGCCCAGGTCGGCGGCGGCCTCCGCGGACAGCTCGGCGAAGATCGGCTCCGGGTCGCCCGCGTCCAGCCGGGACAGCACCCGGTCCGTGGACAGCTCCCCGGCCAGCAGGCCCGCCGCCGAGGCCACCCCGCAGTACACGGGCGCCACCACGGTCGAGATCCCGAACCGCTCGGCCACCCTGGCCGCGTGCATCGGCCCGGCCCCGCCGAAGGCCACCAGGGCGAAGCCGCGCGGGTCGATGCCGCGCTGCACCGTCACCACGTGCACCGCGGACGCCATCGAGGCGCTCACGATCTCGTGCACGGCGTACGCCGCCTCCTCCCGCGACACCCCGAGCGGCCCCGCCAGCCGGTCCAGGGCCTTGTCCGCCAGCGACGGCGACAGCGGGATCGAGGCGGAGGAGAGATAGCCGAGCACCAGGTTCGCGTCCGTGACGGTCGGCTCGGAGCCGCCGAGACCGTAACAGGCGGGGCCGGGTGACGACCCGGCCGAGTGCGGGCCCACGCGCAGGGCGCCCGCCGCGTCGAGCCAGGCGATGCTGCCGCCGCCCGCCCCCACCTCCGCCAGGTCGATGGCGGGCGTCTTGATCGGCACGCCGGTGCCCGCCCGCCGCCCGCCGAAGCTGCCCTTGCCGCCCACGTGGAACTCATGGGTGATCTCCGGCCGCCCGCCGCGTACCACGCACGCCTTGGCGGTGGTGCCGCCCATGTCGAACGAGATCACGTCCGCGAACCCGGCCCCGGCGGCCGCCAGCACCCCCGCCGCGGGCCCGGACTCGATCGTGGCCACCGCCCGCTTGGCGGCCAGGTCGGCGGAGATCACGCCGCCGCTGGACTCCATGACGTGGATGGGGGCGTGGATGCCGATCTCGGCCAGCCGGTCGCGGAGCCGCGACAGGTAGGAGGCCATCAACGGGCCGATATAGGCGGACATGATGGTGGTGGTGGCGCGCTCGTACTCGCGGATCTCCGGCCATACCTCCGACGAGGTCACCACCGTGGGGACGGACTCCCGGAGGATCGCCGCCACCTGCCGTTCATGATCAGGGTTGGCGTAGGCGTGCAACAGGCACACGGCCGCCGACGCGATGCCGCGCCGCGCGATCTCCGCGGCCACGTGCCGTACGGAGCCCGCATCCAGCGGCGTCAGGACCTCGCCGCGCGCCGAGATCCGCTCCACCACCTCGAAGCAGTCCGCCGCGGCCACCGGGGGAGGGGGCGGGGAGAAGCGCAGATCGTAGCGGTCCTCCTCGACGCGCGCGTAGCGGCCGAGCGGGACGGAGGCGCGGAAGCCATGAGTCGTGACGTAGGCGACGCGCACGCCCTTGCGTTCGAGCACCGCGTTGGTGGCCAGCGTGGTCGCGTGCACCACCCGGGTGACCTGCGCGGGGTCGCGGTCGCCGAGCGCGCGCGTAACGCCGGAGACGATTCCCGCGATGGGGTCGTAGTGGGTACTCAAGCACTTGACCACGGAAATCGCGCCGGACGTACTACGAAGGACCACATCAGTGAAGGTGCCGCCGACATCGACGCCGATCGTGTAGGCCACGCGGGTACGTTATGCCCCCTAGCAAGCGCTTGTCTACGCAGTGGTCTATTGACTTACGACAGGTGATTGGGACCCTGGTCCTATCCCTTGTGTTTGGAGCGGAGAGATGGCGCGCCTCACAGCTCTGGCAGGTGGCATCGCGGCAGCCCTGGTGCTGACCGCGTTACCGGTCGCGGCACACGAGCACCCGAGCGGGATCACCGACCTGGTGAGTCCGGCCGTGGTGCGCGTGGAAGCCGTGTCCCACGTGGAGATCACCCTGCTCGACCACCTCGGCGAGCTGAAGCACGTGGAGCGGTCCTATGACATCCCGTTCGGGTCGGGCACGGGGACCGTGGTCAACCCCGACGGGACGATCGTCGGGCTGCGGCGCTTCGCGGTGAACGACAACGACGTCGCGATCTACGCGGCCAACAAGATCTTCGCCGAGCACCACAAGGTGAAGCTCCCCGTCGACTACGAGAAGCACAAGCTCTCCGACGACCAGCTCAACCGCCATCTGCAGGCCTGTTATCCGCCCAAGAGCGACACCGCCACCTGCATCATCAACGTCACCCCCGACATCACGGCCTTCCCCAACGTCTCGCCGGCCAGCACCGAAGGTTTCAAGGTCAAGTGCATCAAGGCGGGCCCCGACCCCGACAGCCCGGCCGTGCTGGTGCCGGTCACGCCGGTCGCGGGCGGCGTCGGCATGCCGACCGCGCCGCTCGCCGACAAGGTGCCGGACCAGGTGGGCGCGCCCACCAACATCGCCGGTTTCCTCGGCCGGCCGGGCCCGAACGTCCAGCACACCGTCGAAATCGCCCATCTGAGCAAGGGAGGCGGGGCAGGCGAGAGTGGCAGGCCGTTCGCCGACCCCGAGAAGAAGGTGGACGAGCCGGTCAAGCTGGGCGCCCTGGCCGACAAGGGCCTGGTGGGCGCGCCGGTGATCGGTGACAAGAACGGCCACGTCGTCGGCCTCCTCGTGGGCGGCGGCAAGGAAGGCAAGATGATCGGGGTCAGGGAGATCACCGGCATCCTGTCCCAAGCCAAGGTGGTGCCGCGCCGGGGCCCGATCGACACGGCGTTCGAGGCGGCGCTGACCCGCTACCACACGAAGTACTACACCGACGCCGCGCCCGGCTTCCAGCGCGTGCTCGAGCTCTACCCCGGCAACGTGGTGGCAGCGGGGCTGCTGAAGACCTCACTGGCCAAGCGGGGCGGCCCTGAGGACCAGGGCACCAAGAGAGCGGCGGCGGAGCCGACCGGGTCCACGCCACTGTGGCCGTTCATCGTGGCGGCGGCGATACTTTTCCTCGCCGCCGGCGGCGGAGCGTATTTGTTGTGGCGCCGCCGCACTCCGGATCAATCGACAGCACTGCCACAGCCGCTGGCGGCCGGTCCACCGCTCGACCTCGACGACGGAGCCAACCAGACCGTGGTCGTCCGGCGGTCCCAGTCGTTCCACGTGGCCCCACAGCAGCAGCAGGTGATGACGGCGCCCGATTCGGCGATCAAATACTGCACGTCGTGCGGCATGAGGCTCGGACAGGCGCATCGATTCTGCGGCTACTGCGGTCACCCCATCGAGACGTGATGCAATTGAACGAAAGATCGCTCATCGGCCAGGAGGTGGCCGGGTATTACATCGAGGACATCGTCGGCAAAGGCGGCATGGCCGTCGTCTACCTGGCGCTCGACCCCCGGTTGAGCCGCCGTGTGGCGCTGAAGATCCTCAACCCGGTGCTCAGTGTCGACGACCGGTTCAGGCAGCGGTTCATCCTGGAGTCCAGGACGGTCGCCAGCATCGAGCATCCCAACATCATCCCGATCTACGAGGCCAACGCCGACGCCGACGGCGTGCTCTACATCGCCATGCGCTACGTGGACGGACTCGACCTGCGCCGCCTCATCTACGACCGGGGACCGCTGCCGATCGGCCCGGCCAACCAGCTCTTCGCGCAGGTGGCCGCCGCGCTCGACGCCGCCCACGCGCACGACCTGATCCACCGCGACGTCAAACCGGCCAACATCCTGCTGGCCGACAACCACGTCTACCTGACCGACTTCGGCATCACCAAGCACCGCTCGTCGATCTCCGGGCTGACCCAGACCGACCAGTTCATCGGCACGCCCCGCTACATGTCGCCCGAGCAGATCAACAAGGAGCACATCGACGGCCGGTGCGACCAGTACGCGCTGGCCTGCGTGGTCTACGAGGCGTTGTCGGCGCGGCTGCCGTTCCAGCGCGAGAACGACATCGCGCTGCTGTGGGCGCACCTGGCCGAGCAGCCCACGCCGCTGTCCCAGCTGCGGCCCGACCTGCCGCCGCAGATCGACGCCGTGATGAACCGCGCCCTGGCCAAGTCGCCCGAGCAGCGTTACGCGACCTGCACCGAGTTCGTCTCGGCGCTGCGCGAGGCCGTCAGCGGGCACGCGCCCGACGACCTCGCCGGTGGGGCCTACTCCATCCCGCGTCCCGGCGGCAGCCCGCACTCCGGGCCGCACCCCGTGCCCGGCTCGGGCCCCGGGTCGGGTCCTCATTCCCTGCCGCAGGCGGGACCGTCGTCCGGACCCCATGCCGGGGCCCCGCTCGCGGCCCCGCTCCCGCAGGCCGCCACGGGCAGGGCGGCGGCGCCGCCCGCGCCGCCCACCCACCCCACCGGGCCGCACAAGCGCCCAGGCCGCGTCCCGATCGTGGCCACCACGCTGGTCGCCGCCGTCGCCGCGCTCGCGCTGGTCGCGTTGATCATCATGAACCACCGGGGTGACACCTGGTCCCGCTACCAGACCAGCACCGCCGCGCCGCTGACGTTCGAGTATCCGGGCGACTGGACGGCACGTACGCACCGCGACCTGTTCGCGGTGGCCTCGCCGCACGCCACGGAGTTCGAGGCCCTGTTCGTGGCCGGCCCCGGCGCCGACTGGTCGAAGGTCTCGCAGATCGTCAGCGACGACCCCGAGGCGGCGTCCGGCGTGTACGTCCAGACCTCCGACACCCTCGACCCCGCCGGCGACTCCGAGCAGATGAAGGCCAAGATGGAGGTCCTGCTGCCGGGCGAGGTCGACGTCGGCAAGCCCGTGCAGGACCAGGCCGGCAACAGCCCCGCCACCCGCTTCGACGGCTCGCTGCGCGATCCCGCGACCGGCACCAGGCTGGGCTTCGTGAGCTATGTGATCGACCGCCAGCCCAAGACGATGCTCGTGATGTACTTCTGCGCCAAGGCCACCTGCGACGACGCCACCCAGACCCGCATCAGGCAGAGCGTCCACGTCTCGTGACTTGTAACTCACTTGTGCCCGGCTTGGCCTGGGTATTCAAGGCAGGCGCCGGGCGTCTACCCTCCGCCTTGTGGGCATTCGCATAGTCATCGCCGACGACCAGGCGATGGTCAGGGCAGGGTTACGCATGGTCGTCGATAGCGACCCCGGCATGGAAGTCGTCGGCGAGGCCGCCGACGGGCGCGAGGCCGTCGCCGTGGCCCGGCGCACGCGTCCGGACATCGTCCTCATGGACATCTCGATGCCCAGGCTCGACGGGCTGTCCGCGGCGAAGGAGCTGCTCGACACACCGTCGCCGCTGAAGATCATCACGTTGACCACGTTCGACACCGACGAGAACCTCTACGCCGCGCTGCGCGCCGGCACCAGCGGCTTCCTGCTGAAGGTGTCGCCACCGGAGCAGCTGCTCGAGGCGATCAAGGTGGTGCACGCCGGTGACGCGCTGCTCGACCCGGCCGTGACCAGCCGGGTGATCGCCTCGTTCGCCGGCCGGGCCGACCCGGCGCCCTCGCCCATGCTGGCCGAGCTGACGCCGCGTGAGCTGGAGGTGCTGCGGCTGCTCGCCCGCGGCCTGACCAACGCGGAGATCGCCAGGGATCTGTACGTGGGGGAGGCGACGGTCAAGACGCACGTGGCGCGGGTGCTCATGAAGCTCTCCCTGCGCGATCGGGCTCAGGCGGTGGTGTTCGCGTACGAGACCGGCGTCGTCCGGCCCGGTGCCGCCTGAGGTTTGGCGAGGCATGCGGTAGTTATGTGTATATTTTCCTGCATAAGGCGGTAGATGCAGGAGATATTTCATGCGAGCGTTCCCTCGAGTGTTGTTCGACGAAGCCCACAACGAGTCGTGGACCATCCGGCGCGAGGTGGCCGAGGCCATCAATCCCGCGCATCCCGACGACAACAGCTATGCCCGCGCGGCCGGGCTGCTGCGGCACCTGGGGCACACGGTGGTCGCGCACTCGTCGGGCCCGCTCGAGGCCGCGGTCCTGGCCGAGCAGGACGTGCTGGTGATCGCGCACCCTTCGGGGGAGCGGTGGGAGCGCACCACCGGGCAGGGCAGCCCGGTGTTCTCCGCCGCCGAGCTGGACGCCGTCGAGGCGTACGTGGCCGCGGGCGGCGGGCTGGTGGTGCTGGCCGAGGAAGAGCAGGACAAGTACGGCAACAACGTGCGTGAGCTGCTCGGGCGGTTCGGGATCGGGGTGGAGCACACCACCGTGCGCGACCCGAGGCACGCGCACCGGGACGTGGCCACCTGGGTGCTCGCCACGCGCGCCACCACGAACGGGCTGCTCGCGGGCGTCAAGACCGCCTGCTTCTACCGGACCGGCGTCCTGACCCTCGCGCCCGCCGCCGGGTCCGCCGCTGGGTCCGCCGCTGGGTCCGCTGCGCCCGCGACCGTCAGGGGCGCCACCGCGGCAGAGGCGACCGTGTTGTTCACGACCTCGCCCACCGCCGATCCGGCCGGTGCGCCGCTGGCCGTGGCCGTACGGCACGGCCGGGGCCGCGTGGTCGTGTTCGCCGACTCCGACCTGTTCGGCGACGACTCCCTTGACGACTACGACCACCGCAGGCTCTGGGCGAACGTGGTCACCTGGGCCGCCCGCGTCCCGGTGGGCGACGGGACGGCGGGGACGCGCGACGAGGCCAAGGCCGCCTTGTTCGCCCGGCTCAAGGCCGCTGTCGAGCAGCTCAGGCCGCTCCAGGTCAAGGATGGCTCGGTGCCGGAGGAGTCCAAGGAACGCGGCAAGGCGCTGGTAGGCGAGATCGCCGGTCACGTAAGCGAAATATCGCCGTATTTCCCGCACGATGCCGCGTACCTCGAGGCCGTGCGCCATGACCTGGCGAAGTGGGCCGGCGAGGGACTCGGCGTGCCCGACTTCCTCGACTCGCTCGATCGCTTCCACCCCGACACCCAGCGGGTGGACGGTCTGGAGCACGTCGTGGTGTTCCCCATGTACACCCAGAACGGCAACACCAACCGCAACCTGGAGGCCGTCTGGATCCGGACGATCTGGCCGGACTGGCTGGCCAGGCTGGAGGCGAACGGCTACGACAACCCGATGTTCGTGCCGATCGCGTTCGAGGACTTCACCTCCGGCTACGACACGCACTCGGCCGTGTTGTTCCCCGAGACGGTGGCGGTGCGGCAGGCGCCGGCCCGCTTCACCTGGGGCGGCATCTTCGCCGACCGCGAGGCCGCCAGGTTCAGGCGGGTGTCCGCGGCGGCCGCGCAGACGCTCAAGCTGGACCTGCCGCCGGACGCCGCCAGGCTGCTGGACTCGCAGCAGCTCGCGCAGGACACGTTCGTGTTGTGGGACCTGGTCCACGACCGCACGCACAGCCACGGGGACCTGCCGTTCGACCCGTTCATGATCAAGCAGCGGATGCCCTACTGGCTGTACTCGCTGGAGGAGCTGCGCTGCGACCTGACCGCGTTCGGCGAGGCGGTGGAGCTGGAGCGGCAGGGGGTGCCGCACGCCCGGTACGTGCAGCACGCGATCCTGTTCGACCGGCTGTTCAGGTTCCCGATCAGCGGGGAGCGGGTGCGGAACTACGACGGGCTCGGCGGGCAGTTGCTCTTCGCCTACCTGCACCGCAACGACGTCGTGCGGTGGACCGACAACCGGCTCTCGATCGACTGGGAGCGGGTCGCGGACGGGGTGGCCGACCTGCGGGGCGAGGTGGAGAAGCTCTACCGGGACAGCATCGACCGGTCCAAGCTGGCGCACTGGCTGGCGGCGTACGAGCTGGTGAGCTCCTACGTCGCGCCGCACCCGGGCTCGACCTGGGCCAAGGGGATCGAGGCGCTGCCCGAGGAGCAGAAGGCCAAGGTGGACGCGGTGCTGCCGGACGAGTTCCCGCTGAGCATGTTCTACGAGGCACTGCGCCGTAAGCTGGGCGAAGTCGTCGAATCGACCAAGGGACTCCGAGCATGATCATTCTGGTTACCGGGGCTGGAGGGCCCACAGGTGAGGCCGTTTCCGGATTTTTCCGGAAAAATGGCCACACCGTGATCGGTGTCGACAAGGACGACGTCGACCTGCTCGACCGCGCGGCCGTACAGAGCCTGGCGGAGCGGATCGACCGCGAGCACGGCCGGGTGGACGGCGTGGTGCACCTGGTCGGCGGGTGGCGCGGGGCGAGCACGTTCGCCGAGACCGACCTCGAGGACTGGGACGTCCTGCACGACCTGCTGATCCGTACGCTCCAGCACGTGTCGCTGGCCTTCGAGCCGCTGCTGCGCCGCAGCGACAACGGCCGCTTCGTGATCGTCTCCGCCAAGGCGGCCGAGCGGCCGACCGCCGGCGGCGCCGTTTACTCGGCGGCCAAGGCGGCGGCGGAGGCGTGGACGCTGTCGCTCGCCGACGCCCTGTCCGGCACGGACAGCGCAGCGGTGATCCTCGTCGTCAAGGCCCTGGTCAACGACGCCATGCGGGCCGCCAAACCGGACGGGCGCTTCCCCGGTTTCACCGACGTCAACGACCTCGCGGCGGCGATCGGCGGTCTGTACGACCGCCCGGCCGCCGAGCTCAACGGCACCCGATTGGACCTCACTTCTTGATTCCCCGGCACGACCCCCAGCACAAGGCGTTCGCCAGCGACAACTACGCGGGCGTGCACCCCGAGATCCTCCAGGCCATCGCGACCGCCAACGGCGGCCACCAGATCTCCTACGGTGACGACGTGTACACCGAGGCTCTGCAGGACGTCTTCCGGCGACACTTCGGCGAGCAGGCGCAGGCGTGGCCCGTCTTCAACGGCACGGCCGCGAACGTCGTCTCCCTGCGCGCCATGACCGCGCACTGGGAGGCGGTCATCTGCGCCGAAAGCGCCCACATCAACACCGACGAGGGCGGCGCGCCGGAGGTCGCCGGGGGCATCAAGCTCCTGACCGTCCCCACGCCCGACGGCAAGCTGACGCCCGAGCTGATCGACCGGCAGGCGTGGGGCTTCGGCGATGTGCACCGGGCCCAGCCACGGGTGGTGTCCATCTCGAACACCACTGAGCTCGGCACCCTCTACACACCCGGCGAGATCGCCGCGATCTGCGCGCACGCCCACGAGCTCGGCCTGCTGGTCCACCTCGACGGCTCCCGCCTGACGAACGCGGCGGCGGCGCTGGACGTGCCCATGCGGGCGCTCACCACGGACGCCGGCGTGGACGTGTTGTCCTTCGGCGGCACCAAGATCGGGCTCCTGTACGGGGAGGCCGTCGTCGTGCTGAACCCCTCGGCCGCGACCGGCGTGGACTACATCCGCAAGACATTCATGCAGCTGTCGTCGAAGATGCGCTTCGTGTCGGCCCAGTTCGAGGCCCTGCTGTCGGGGGACCTGTGGCTGCGGAACGCGCGCCGCGCCAACGCCATGGGGCGGCGCCTGGCCGAGGCCGTGCGCGACATCCCCGACGTCACGCTGCCCCGGCCCGTGGAGGCCAACGCCGTTTTCGCCGTCCTGCCCAGGGACGTGACGGAGCGGCTGCAGAAACGGTTCCGGTTCTACACGTGGAACGAGGCGACGGGGGAGGTGCGGTGGATGTGCGCCTTCGACACGACGGAGGCCGACGTCGACGCCTTCGCCGCCGCCATCGCCGAGGAGATGCAGGCCGCCGGCTCCTGACGCCACCCGCCCCGGCTCGCGCCGACCTCGCCCGGACTTGAGCGCCGCGCAGCTCGGGCCGCGCAGCTCGGGCCAGGCGGCCTCGAGCACCCTCGCGCGCGCACCCTCGCGTGGTCACCCTCGCGTGGGCACCTGGCGTCGCGCACCCTCGCGTGGGGCACCTGGCGTCGCGTGCCCTCCGTGGGGCACCTGGCGTCGCGTGCCCTCGCGTGGCGCATCTGGCGTCGCCCGCCCTCGCGTGGCGCATCTGGCGTCCCGCATCCCTCGCGTGGCGCACCTGGCGTTTGCCCTCCCTCGCGTGGCGCATCTGGCGTCCCGCATCCCTCGCGTGGCGCATCTGGCATCGCGCAACTGGCGCCGTCCACCTCGCGCCGCGCACCTTCCCATGGCGCATCTCGCGTGGCGCATCTCGCGTGGCGCACCTGGGTCGCGTAACTGGTGTGCCGCACCTGGCGCCGCGCAGCGCGAGTGCCGCAGCTCGAGTGCCGCAACTGGCCTGCAGCACCTAGTGTCGCGCACCTCGTGTCGTGCACCTCCCGCCGCACCGGCGCAAGGCGCGGGGTGCCTAGGCGCGTGTCGTGCGCGGCTGGGGTGCTGTTTGCGGTGCGCCGCCGCGTGGCCTGCGTGGGGAGTCGGCGGGAGGGCGCGATCCCGGCAGCCGGCGGAGCGCTACCCAGGGCCGGGAAGCGTCACGGCGTGCGAGGGCGGAGGGCCAGGCGGGCAGCCTGCCAGCCGCCCATTCCGTGCGCCCCGGCCCCCGGCGGCGTTGAGGCCGAGCACAGGAACACCCCGGGAAGCGGCGTGCGCCACGGGGCGGGGGACCACACAGGGCGGCGGAGGAACTGGGTCAGGCTCGCCAGCCCACCCCCGATGTCGCCCCCCACCAGGTTCGGATTGGCCGCTTCCAAATCCGCCGGCCCCATCGTGTGCCTGGCCAGCACACGGTCACGGAACCCCGGCGCGAACCGCTCGATCTGCGTCTCGATGGCGTCCGTCATGTCCACCGCCGACCCGTTGGGAACGTGGCAGTACGCCCAGAGCGTGTGCCCGCCCCTGGTCGGGTCGGCCGCGTACGGCTGGACGAGGAGCACGTACGGACGCGGCGAATGCCGCCCCGCCGCCGTCTCCGCCTCGCTGAGCGCGATCTCCTCCAGCGTCCCGCCCAGGTGCACCGTGCCCGCGCCCGCCACCGCCGGTTCCCGCCACGGCACGGGCCCGTCCAGCGCCCAGTCCACCTTGAACACCCCGGGCCCGTAACGGAAACGTTCGAGCCGCCGGCGGTAGCCCGCAGGCAGGTCGGCCATGGCGATGAGCTGCCGGGGTGTCACGTCGAGCACCACGGTCGGCGCGGACAGCTCGGCAAGGCGGCGCACCCGGTGCCCGGCGACCGCCTCCCCGCCCAGCGCTCTGAGCTCGGCCACGAGGGCGTCGGCCAGCACCTGGGACCCGCCCCGCACCAGCGGCCACCCCACCAGGTGAGCCAGGGACGCCAGCATCAGGCCGTATCCGGCGGTGATGGGGGAGCGCAGGTCGAGCATGGCATGCGCGGCCATGCCCGCGATCAGCGCGCGCGCTTCCACGGTGCGGAAGGCCCGCCGCGCGAACGTCGTGGCGGGCAGCACGCCCGCGAGCCCGAATCTGGCCGCCTGCGCGAACGCACGCGGCGGCACGTGCCACGGCCCCAAGGGCTCGAGCAGCAGCTCCACCAGCGGGAATCCGGCTCGCGCCGCCGCGCCGGCGGTGGCCAGCCACGCGCCCGCGTCCCGCCCGAGCGCCTCGGCGGTGCGGCGCGGGTCGCGGTGCACGAGCACGGCCGGACGGTCGTCCAGCGGATGGGCCGCGGGCACCGCGGGATGGACGAACTCCACGCCCCTGAGGGACTCGCCCCCCTTGCGAAACTCGCCGCCTTCGAGGCCGAGCCGCCGGAACGCCGGCGAGGCAAGCGCCATCGCCATGACGGTCGCCCCGAAGTCGTGCACCCGCCCCGGCAGGGTCAGCTCGCCGGAGCGCAGCCCGCCGCCGAACCGCTCGGCCGCCTCCAGCAGCAGCACCTTGCGTCCGGCACGGGCCAGCGTGACCGCGGCGACCAGCCCGTTGGGCCCGGAGCCGACGACGATCGCGTCGGCGTCCATCACTGAGGTTGGAGTATCGACGGATAAGGCTGGGCGCCACGCTGGCGCAGCATGTCCGTCATGAGCTTGATCTCGCCGCTCTGCCCCTGGACGATCTTCTGCGCCATGCTGACGACCTCCGGCCGGGTGGACAGCTTGAGCAAGCCCTCGGCCATCTCCACGCCGCCCTCGTGATGGCGGATCATCAACTGCAGGAAGAGGATCTCGGCCTGCGTGCCCTGCGCCTCCTTGAGCTTGGTCAGCTCCTCGGGCGTGGCCATGCCGGGCATGGTGCCGGGCGCCACCGTGGCGCCGCCGTGCCCGTGGCCGCTCATCCAGGCCATCGGCCGCTGGTCGCTCGCCTGGTCCAGCTGCCACTGCTGCAGCCAGCCGAGGAACATGCCACGCTGGTTGGCCTGGGTGTTGATGATGTCGAAGGCCAGATTCCTGACCTCCTTGGCGGGACCCTTGTCCCTGATCGTGAACGCCATGTCCACGGCCTGCGCGTGGTGCGCGGCCATGTCACGGGCGAATCCGGCCTCGGGCGAGGAGTCGCCCGGCGTGCCCGCTCGGCCGAACAGCAAAAATGCGGCCGCGGCGAGCACCAGCACGCCGCAGACGACAAGGAGTGGATTCCTGACGGGCTTTTTCATGGCTCGTCCAGCGTACCCACCTGCGCGCGCGCCCGTGATCGCACGCTTACACCGGTCTTATTCTCCGCATACGGCCGGAGGGCATAGGGTGACCCCTGTTGGTACGCCGATGGAGGAACGATGACGAAGGAGAAGGCGCAGGCAAGGCGCGAGCATCTGCAGCAGATGCGGGCCGAGCAGAAGCGCAAACAACGCCGCGCCGCGCTGCTCATGTGGGGAACGGGCGGACTGATCATCGTGTTGCTCGTCGGCGTGGTCGGCTATTACCTGATCGACCAGGCTCGGAAGACCTCGCTGGACGCCGTGGCCAACTACAAGTACGAGGCCGGCCAGCACGTGTGGAACGCCGTCACCTACAAGGAGACCCCGCCGGTGGGTGGCGAGCACAACAACTACTGGCAGCAGTGCGCGATCTACGACAAGCCGATCCACCCAGAGCATGCCGTGCACTCGATGGAGCACGGCGCCTCCTGGATCACCTACCGGCCCGACCTGCCCAAGGCGCAGGTCGACAAGCTGAAGGAAGTGGCCGCGTCCACGGGCAACCAGGAATACATGCTGATGAGCCCGTTCCCCAACCTATCCGCACCGATCGTCGTGTCATCGTGGGGTCACCAGCTCAAGCTGAACAGCCCGGACGACCCGAAGCTCGGGGCGTTCATCAAGCGCTACCAGAACGGCGCTGACACGCCGGAGCCGGGCGCCACGTGCGGCGGCGCCGACGCCATCACGACCACGGCCGATCAGGCTCCGCTGCCGCCCGAGCCCACGGGCCAGCAGCAGCCGACCGCCTCCCCGTCGCCGAGCCAGTCCCAGCAGTAGCGGAGCCCGCGGTGCCGGGTGTCAGCCCAGCACCGCCTCCGACGGCGTCCACTCCAGCCCGTGCGCCTCGGCCACGGGCTGGCTGGTCAGATGGCCCTCGTGGGTGCTCAGACCGAGCGCGAGTGCCGCGTCCTCGCGCATGGCCTGCCGCCAGCCCAGGTTGGCCATGGCCAGCGCGTACGGCAGCGTGACGTTCGTCAGCGCGAACGTCGAGGTGTGCGGCACGGCCCCCGGCATGTTGGCCACGCAGTAGAAGATCGAGTCGTGCACCCGGTACGTCGGCTCCCCGTGCGTGGTCGGCCGCGAGTCCGCGAAGCAGCCGCCCTGGTCGATCGAGATGTCCACCAGCACCGAGCCCGGCTTCATCCGGCTGACCAGGTCGTTGCTCACCAGTTCGGGCGCCTTGGCGCCGGGCACCAGCACCGCGCCGATGACCAGGTCCGCCTCCAGGACCGCACGCTCGATCTCCAGCATGTTGGAGGCGACCGTCTGCAGGTGCCCCTGGTAGATCATGTCCGCCTGGCGCAGCTTGTCGATGTTCTTGTCGAGCAGCAGCACCTCCGCCTGCATGCCGAGGGCGATGGCGGCGGCGTTCATGCCGGACACGCCGGCCCCGATGACCACGACGCGCGCCGCGTGCACGCCGGAGACGCCGCCCATCAGCACGCCCCTGCCGCCCGCCGAGCGCATCAGGTGGTAGGCGCCCACCTGCGGCGCCAGCCGGCCCGCCACCTCGGACATGGGCGCGAGCAGCGGCAGCGCGCCGTCCGGGGTCTGCACGGTCTCGTACGCGACCGCGGTGCAGCCCGAGTCGAGCAGCGCCCGCGTGCACGCTTGGGAAGCGGCCAGATGCAGATACGTGAAGAGCACCTGCCCCTTGCGCAGCCGGTGGTACTCCTCCGGCATCGGCTCCTTCACCTTCATGATCAGGTCGCTCGCGCCCCACACCTCGTCGGCCGTGGGCACGATGACGGCGCCTGCCGCGGCGTAGTAGGAGTCGGGGATCGACGACCCCTCGCCGGCCCCCCGCTCGACGTAGACCTGATGGTCGTGGCGCACCAGCTCGTTCACCCCCGCAGGGGTGAGCGCCACCCGATATTCGCTGTTCTTGACTTCTAGAGGAACGCCGATCTTCATGGAACAACTCCTGTCCATTCGGGATCCTTCTTTCATTCTTCCTCCACAGGGGCGGTTGAACGAGGATGCTCCGGCTGATTACCTCGGTGAGGCCTGTCCTCGATAGGCTCACCGGCAGCCCGAACATCAGGATGGGAAACGTCATCGATGGACAAGCCGGAAGAGCCGCCACTCGCGGACCCGGGGGAGCCGAAGGCCAGCAGACTCACCACCATCGTGTTGATCGTCTCGCTGGTCCTCGTCGTGCTCGTCGCAGGCGTGGCCGGCACGGTCGCCGTCCTGATGACGAGAAATCCCGACACGCCGCTGTTAGGCGGCACGCCGCCGCACCGCCTGCCCGTGCCCATCCACTTCGCCCCGGTCAGGGAGACCAAGCCCGCGCCGTGCCCGGGCGATCCGGCCGTGCTGGACGAGCAGCAGAAGACCTGCTACCTGCTGGAGGACGGCGTCACCGTCGGCGCCGTCCAGCAGATCGAGCCGGTGCGCGAGAAGGACGGCCAATACTCCGTGCGCATCGCGATCGCGCCGGCGTTCAAGGAGCGGCTGGTCCAGCTCATCGACGAGTTGGTGGCCGAGCAGCGACAGGTGGCGGTCGTGCTGGCGCCCGAGCAACCCGACCAGCCCAAGATCGTGCTGGCCGCGCCCATCGTCACCCAGAGCATGGACGGCGACAGCATGAGCATCGCCGGCTACACCGAGGCTGAGGCCCGCGCGCTGTCCTCCCGTCTGCTCGGCCCGGTGGCGAGCGGCACCCCCGCGCCCACCGACTCCCTCGGCAGCAGCCCGCCGGCCACACCCCCCGGCACGACCGGGACAGGCGGGACGACCGGCACCACGGGGACCCCTGGCACCACAGGGAGCACCGGTGGCACGGGGACGAACCCCGGCGTGACGAACCCCGCGACCAACGCCGGCCGCACCCCCGGCCGCCGCTACGCCACCTGCAAGGAGGCCGTGGCGGCCGGCTACGGCCCCTACCACAAGGGCACGCACGAGGAATACTCCTGGTACCCCGACGTCGACAACAACGGCACGGCCTGCAACTCCGCGGACATCCGCTAGTCGAAGAGCCGCTCAAGCCAGTCGATCCCGAAGTACGCCAGGAAGATCGCCGACACGATCCACAACAACCACGGGATCTCGGCGAACTTCCCCTTGACGGCCTTGATGAGCGTATAGACGATCACACCGGCGCCGACGCCGTTCGTGATCGAGTAGGTGAACGGCATCAGCGCGATCGTCAGGAACGCCGGCACGGCGAGCTCGACGTCGTCCCACGGCACGTTCTTGCTCTGCATCATCATCAGCGCCCCGACCAGCACCAGCGCGGGCGCCGCCGCGGCGGCGGGCACCACCGCGGCCAGCGGCGTGAACAGCAGCGTCAGCCCCAGCAGCGCCCCGGTCGCCACACTGGCGAGGCCCGTCCGCGCCCCCTCGCCGACGCCGGCGGCCGACTCCACGAACACGGTGTTCGCCGAGGAGCTCACCACACCGCCCACCACGCCGCCGACGCCGTCCACCGTCAGGACCCGGCCCAGCCGCGGCACGCGCCCCTGCCGGTCCACGAGCCCGGCTTCGTCGCTGACACCGATGATCGTGCCCATCGCGTCGAAGAACCCGGACAACACCAGGGTGAACAGCACCACTCCCGCCGTCAGCGCCCCCGCCCTGGCGAACCCGCCGAACACGTCGAACTCGCCGACCAGCCCGAACTGCGGCGCGGCGACCAGCGACTCGGGCACCCGTGGCGTGACCACGCCCCACGACCGGGGATCGATCGTGGCCAGCGCGTTCACCAGGATGGACAGGGCCGCGGTGACCACGATGCTGATGAGGATGGCGCCAGGGATCCGTCGCGCGAACAGGGCGATCATCAGCAGCAGGCCGAAGCAGAACATCGTGACCGGCCAGCCCGTCAGGTGCCCGGCCGTGCCGAGCTGCACGGGCGTGGCCGCGCCCGCCGCCACGAAGCCGGCGTCGACCAGCCCGATGAGCGCGATGAACAGGCCGATGCCCACGCTGATGGCGTGCTTGAGCGCCAGCGGGATCGCGTTCATGATCAGGGTGCGCAGGCCGGTCACGGCCAGCACGATGATCACCAGGCCTTCGAGCACCACCAGCCCCATGGCCTCGGCCCACGTCATGTGCGGCGCGGCCTGGTAGGCGACCACCGCGTTCAGCCCCAGCCCGGCCGCCAGGCCGAAGGGCGCATTGCCGATGAAGGCCATGAGCAGCGTGGTCACGGCCGCGGCCAGCGCGGTGGAGGTGGTCAGCTCGGCGATGGAGAGCCGAGCGCCCGTGACATCCTTCGCGCCGGCCAGGATGATCGGGTTGAGCAGGATGATGTAGGCCATGGCCACGAAGGTAGTGATCCCGCCCCGCACCTCACGGCCGACGGTGGTCCCCCGCCCGGTCAGCTCGAAGAATCGGTCGAGCACACCATCCCCCTCGACGATCAGGGGGAATGCCGGACCACCTACCCGGCGGGGGACAAGATCACGCTTTCTCGTGCCGCCCGTGGCCGACGAGCCCGACGAACTCCTCGAGCCCGATCGTGCCGTCACCGTCGCGGTCGGCGGACTTGATGAACGCCTCGACTTCGCTCTCGGACACGCCCTGCCCGCCCAGCGCCTCATTGGCCTGGCGGATCTCGGCCGCGGTCAGCAGGCCGTCGCCGTCGGCGTCGAAACGCCGGAATTCCGCCTCGGCCGCCTCACGTGCGCTTGCCATCGGATACCTCCCCGTTGTTAGACCCCTTTACCGAACAGGGCGATATCTTCCGGCCTGATCGGAACACGCGTCAACCTGAGCCCCGTCGCCGCCCGCACCGCCGCGGCGATGGCGGGGGTGGAGGACAACGTCGGGGGCTCGCCCGCGCCACGCAGCCCGTACGGAGCAGCAGGGTCAGGATTTTCCAGGATTTTCAGCTGCATGGGCGGCATGTCGAGGATGGTGGGGATGAGGTAGTCGGTGAACGACGGGTTCAGCACCTGCCCATCGCGCATCTGGATCTCCTCCATCAGCGCCAGCCCGAGGCCCTGCGCGCTCCCGCCGTGGATCTGCCCCTCCAGCGCCAGCGGGTTCAGTATCCGCCCGACGTCCTGCACGGCCGCCAGCTCCACCACCTTGACCAGCCCGAGCTCCACGTCCACGTCCACCACGGCCCGGTGCACGCACAGCGCCAGCTGCGTGTGCGAGTCGCCCTGCCCGGTGCGCGGATCCATCCGGTACGTGGGCCGGTGCCGGTACTCGCGGGTCTCCTCGATCGGCCCGAACCTCTCCAGCGCCTCCCGCGCCGGCAGCCCCTTGAACCGCTCGCGCACGGCCTCGCAGGCGGCCTTCACCGCGCCGCCGGTGACGTACGACTGCCGCGACGCCGACGACGAGCCCGCCGAGCCCACCTGGGTGTCAGCGGTGGCCACGGTGACGTGGTCGACGCCCAGCTCGGTGCGCGCGATCTGGGCCTGGATCGTCACCAGGCCCTGGCCCACCTCGGCTGCGCCCGTGTGCACGGTGACGTGCGGCTCGCCGCCCACCAGCTCGGCACGCACCCGGGCCGTGGAGTAGTCGTCGAAGCCCTCGGAGAAGCAGATGTTCTTGATGCCGACGCCGTACCCGACGCCGCGCCGCACCGACTCGCCGTGCGTGGTCTGGGAGACGCCGCCGGGCAACCCCCGCAGGTCCCGATCCTGGGCGTCGGCGGGCAGCGGCATGGCCTCCAGGTCGCGCAGCATCTCAGCGAGCGGGGCCGGCGAGTCGATCAGCTGGCCGGTGATGAGCCGCGAGCCCTGGGAGACGGCGTTGCGCACCCGGATCTCCACCGGCGACAGCCCGCACGCCTCGGCCAGACGGTCCATCTGCGACTCGTAGGCGTAGCAGGCCTGCACCGCGCCGAAGCCGCGCATCGCGCCGCACGGCGGGTTGTTGGTGTAGACGCCGGTGGCGACCACGTCCACGTTCGGCACCTCGTACGGGCCCACCCCCAGCGACGCGGCGTTCCCCACCACGGCGGGCGAGGAGGAGCAGTACGCGCCGCCGTCCAGCAGGATGTCGGCCTTGACGTAGACCAGCCGGCCGTCGCGGGTGGCGCCGTGCTCGTAGCGCATCCTGGCCGGGTGGCGGTGCACGTGGCCGAAGAACGACTCCTCACGGCCGTAGACCATCTTCACGGGGCGGTCCAGGCGCAGCGCCAGCATGCAGGCGTGCACCTGCATCGACAGGTCCTCGCGGGCGCCGAACGCGCCGCCCACGCCGGACAGCGTCAGGCGCACCTTGTCCTGAGGCAGGCCGAGGCAGGGGGCGAGCTGGTCGCGGTCCACGTGCAGCCACTGCGTGGCGATGTACAGATCGACGCCGCCGTCCTCGGCCGGGACCGCCAGCCCGGCCTCCGGGCCGAGGAAGGCCTGGTCCTGCATGCCGACTTCGTACTCGCCGGTGACCACGACCTCGGCCTCGAACGTGTCGCCCACCCGCACCGGCTGGTACCGCACGATCTCCTGGGACTCGCGGGGGTCGGTGACGGCCTGGCGGACCTCGTACTCCACCACGATCGCCGCGGCCGCCCTGCGGGCCGTCTCCGGGTGGTCGGCCGCCACGATCGCCACCGGCTCGCCCTGGTAGCGGACCTGGTCGATGGCCAGCACCGGCTGGTCCTTGTGCTCCAGCCCGTAGAACTTCGCGCCCGGCACGTCCTCGTGCGTCAGCACGGTGAACACGCCAGGGATCTTCAGCGCGGGGCCCACGTCGATCGAGCGGATCCACGCCGACGGATGCGGGCTGCGCAACGTCGCCCCCCACGCCATGCCGTCGATCCACAGGTCGGAGGCGAAGGCGAACTCGCCGCTCACCTTCAGCGCCGCGTCAGGACGCCGCGCGCTCTCGCCGACACCGTGTCGCGTCGTGTACGCCGTCTCCGTCATCCTCCGAGTAGAGCACCGCCGCCCGTCCCGGTCCTATGCACGCGACGTGAAATCCGTGTCAAAGCACGTAACACGCGGCTTGTATATTCCTCCAAGTGCGTATCAGTGACCTGCTGGCCATCGACGATCTGCGGCTGAGTCTGCTCGCCGGCGACCCGGATCGCGAGTTCAGCACGGTCCACATCACCGACCTGCCCGAGCCGGGGCGCTACCTGTCGGGCGGGGAGCTGGTGCTGACCGGGCTCATGTGGCGGCACACGCCGGAGGACTCCTCCAGGTTCGTGGCCGCGCTGGCCGAGGCCGGCGTCGCCGCCCTGGGCGCGGGCGCGGCCTGGCTGGGCCACGTGCCCGGCGACCTGGTGGACGCGTGCAGGGCTGCCGACCTGCCGCTGATCGAGGTGCCGACCGAGGTCTCCTTCCGCACGCTGACCGAGCTGGTCGTGCCGCGGCTGTCCGGCGACGTACGCGACGCGCTCGGACGCCACCGCAGGCTGGTCGCGGCCATCGCCGAAGGCGCCGACCTGCGCGAGCTGTTCGAACTGACCGCCGCCGAGCTCGGCGTCACCGGCGCCGTCCTGTCCGCCTCCGGCGGGATGATCGTCGGCTCGGTCCAGGATCCCGTGGGGCTGGCCAGGGCATACCTGACGGCGCCGCGGCTGCCCGCCCTGGTCGCCGGCAGCACCATCTTCGCGGTCGGGCGCGGGCACCGGGCTGCGGGCTGGATCCTGGCCTGCGACGGCGATCTGATCGGCCGCGCCGACCTCGGCTACGAGCTGGCCGCCTGCGTCGGGCTCGAACGCAGCCGCATGGAGGAGGGTCGCAGGGTCGAGCGCCGCCTGGCCGAGCAACTCATCGTGGCCGCGCTCGCCGACGCCGACGTGGCCGAGCTCAACGCCAGGCTGCGCACGTGCGGGATCGACGCGGCGGAGCCGTACGCGATCGTGAACGCCACCGCGCCCCGCCCTGGAGCCACCCGCGGACCCGACCCCGCCACACTCGGCGGCCAGATCGTCGAGGAGCTGCTCGGCCGCGAGATCGTGGCGGCGGCCGGCGCCGACGGCGCGGTCGCCGTGGTACCGCTGCGCGGGCGCACCACGGCCGAACTGGCCGACCGGCTGCGTGTCGGGGCCGAGGTGCTGGCCGTGCTGCCGGACGCTCGCGTCTGCGCGGGGCTGAGCGGCGCGCTCACCGGGGCCGCCGCGATCAAGGGCGGCGTGGAGGAGGCCGGCCACGCCCGTCGGCTGGCCGAGGCCCGCGCCGGCGGGGTGGTGACCAGCGACGAGATCTACACGCACGCGCTGCTGCTGGCCACGGTGCCGGGCGACGTGCGCCGCTCGTTCGCGGCCCGGCTGCTGTCGCCGCTGCTCGCCTACGACCGCAGACACCAGTCCGAGCTGGTACGCACGCTCGGCGTCTTCCTCGACTGCGCCGGATCCTGGAACGCCTGCGCCGAGCAGCTCCACGTGCACGTCAACACCGTGCGTTACCGCATCCGCCGGATCGAGGAATTGACCGGCAGGAACCTCTCCACCATGGCCGACCGCGTGGACTTCTTCCTGGCCCTCAGGGACACGGGTCCGCCGCGGTAACCGCCTTACAGATCACCGAAAGACATACGGATACGTGATCGGATGATAACGTTGCGTGCATGCCCTCCCCCCGGCACGACGCCCTCAACCGGCTCATCCGCGACCATCTCGACCTGCCCATCCGCCTGCTGCGCGAAGTCGGCGGGATCGCATTGCCGACCGACGCCCCGTTGTGGGTGGGGCCGGGAGACCTGCGGGACCGCATCTCCAGGGAGATGCATGCCGACACCGTCGTATTCGGCGGCCCGCCCCAGGACCGATGGTTTTCCACCATCGTCGAGGTCGAGACCGAAATGTCGGAGCAGAAGTTGCAGCAGACCGTCGAGGCGGCCGAAATGCTGCGGCTGGAGACCCGCAAACCCGTCTACGTCATCTTCATCACACCCGATCCCGGCGCGGCACGCTTCACCGAGCGGGTGGAGATCAGCAGCGGCTGCCTGACCATCACCATGCAATCGGTGATCGTTGGGCCCGACCGCATCCCCGTCCTGACCGACTCGAAGCAGATGGCCGCAGACCTGCTGACGGCGGCGCTGTCGGTGATGGCTCACGGCCACCTGCCGGAGGTCGCCGAGGCATTCATCAAGCTCCTCACCGACTTGCCAGCCGATGACGCGGCGTCGCTGTTTGGCTACACTATCGACATGGCCGCGCCGCAGGCCCGCCGGCTTCTGGAGGAAACCGTGACGATCTACATCCCCGAGCACAGCCCCTGGGCCCAGAACCTGTACCGCAAGGGCCAGGCAGCAGGCCGGGAAGAAGGCGAGCACAGAGGCCGCGCCGCAGGAGAGGCGGCCTCTGTGCTGGCCGTTCTCCGCTTCCGCGGCATCGACGTTCCCCTCGACCGACACCAGCAGATCACCACCTGCACCGACCTTGCCCTCCTGGAGGTCTGGCTGCGGCGCGCTCTCGAAGTCACGCACATCGACGACCTTTTTGACGACGGTTCGGAGTCGGAACCCCGGTCCTAGGAGCGTGGTGGGGGAGTAGCGCACAGCAGGCCGTCTACGTTCTCCATGGCCGGGCATCGTGCTCGCCGAGGATGGCTTGACAGATAGCCGAGACCGTCGACTTCGACCGGTCGGCCTCGGAGCCGAGCGGTCGGCTAGGGCGCCTTCGACATCGTGCACCGCCAGGCCGCTCACGAAAGAGGCGATCAAAAGGGTCTCCAGCGCGTGGGTGCGTGTCGCTCCAGTGCCGAACAGTCGTGAGGCGAACTTCTCGGCGGTACCGCGCAGCTTGGGACGGGCGATGATGATCGCCCGCTAGTGGTCTTGACACCAATGGGGCAATGACCGTTGCGGTGCATGGCCGCGCCACGGCCTCCTGCTGGCCGGCGCCGACGGCGGGGTCGCCGCGGTGCTGCTACGCGGGCGCACCACGGCCGAGCCTGCCGACCGGCTCCGCGTCGGGGCCGAGGTGCTGGCCGCGCTGCCGGACACCCGCGTCTGCGCCGGGCTGAGCGCGGCGCTCACCGGCGCGGCCGTGATCAAGGGCAGCCGGGTGACGTGCGCCGCTCGTTCGCGGCCCGGCTGGTGTCGCCGCTGCTCGACTACGACCGCAGACACCAGTCCAGCTGGTGCGTACCCTCAGAATCTTCCTCGACTGCGCCGGATCGTGGAACGCCTGCGCCGAGCAGCTCCACGTGCACCTCAACACCGTGTGCTACACAATGGCCGACCGCGTGGACTTTTCCCGGCCCTCAAAGAGACGGGCGCGCCCTGTAGGTCAATTATCTCGCGTGGACCGCGCGCACGCACTCTCGCTTCTCCCTGGGCCGCCGCTCCCGCCAGAAGTGCTCAAGCTCGCCGCCCACCCTGCTCATGTTGAAGATCTCCAATGCTGCAGGTCAGCGAGGACAACAATCCTGTCATAAAGCCATAGGAACATTCTATCTACATTTTATCTACATTTACTGCGGCACCGTTTTCCGATGTGACGGAGTGCAGCCTTCTTGTCACCCGAAATAGTCTCTTTACTTTTATTTGCCGCTTATGTGATGATCTCTCCGTTTGCGCGCTTTCGCTTGAAAGGATGCGAGTGACCAAACGACGACCAGCGTCTGGCTTATCCGCCTGGACGCGCCGCCGCGCTGCCCTGATCGCCGCGCTGGCGCTGCCCATCTCGCTGATGGCCGCACCAGCGACGGCTACAGGGCCCACGCCATCCCCCACATCCACAACCCCACCGACTGACGCCGGCACCCCGACCGGAGCGGCACTGGCCCAGGCCAAGAAGGACAACAAGCGGGTCGAGATCGAAAGCCTGCGCTCAGAGACCGCGACCTTCTACGCCAACCCCGACGGCAAGACCCTGCGCGCCGAGCTGACCACCACCCCGGTACGGGTGAAGAAGGACGATGGGTCCTGGCAGCCGGTCGACCCCACCCTGATCGAAGACGGCGGCGTCCTGCGGCCCAAGGCCACCCACGGCAACGTGGCGTTGTCCGCAGGCGGCGACGCCACGGCCATCACCTACACCGGCGAACAAGGCAAGATGGCCATCGCAGCCCCCGCGGCGTTGCCCAAGCCGGTGGTCAAGGACAACATCGCCACCTACCCCGACGCCTACGGGCCCGGCGCCGACCTGGTCATCACCGTCACTCCCAGCGGGTTCCGGCAGGATGTGATGATCCGGCAACGACCCGCCAAGGACCTCAAACTGCGGGTGCCGATGCGCCTGCCCAAGAGCTTTAAGCTGGGCAAGGGGCCGGACAAGACCGCTGGCGTGCTGGACGCCCAGGGCCGGGAGGTCGACGACCTGGCCGGGGCGCCAATGCTGGACGCCGCCGCGCTGGACAACCCCGACAAGGGCCTCATCGGCCAGGCCAAGGGGGCAGTGGACGGCGACAGCGTGGTATATACCGCCGCCGCCGATTTCCTCAACGACCCGGCCGTCACCTATCCGGTGACGGTGACCGCGGCCAGTGACACCTGGGTGGGCACCGGTATCGCGGGCGACACCCACGTCAGCAACGTGCTCCCGTGGGGAGCGGACAACGACCTGCTGAACTGGCTGCTGGCCGGCCGCTCGCACAGCGGCAACCGCACCCACCGCACCTATATCCGCTTCAACATCCCCGACTCGCTCAAGGGCGGCACGGTCAACAACGCCGACCTGCGGCTGCACAACTACAACTCCCAGACCTGCAGCGACACCGACAGCCCCGGCATCGACCTGCAGCAAGTCACCACCGACTGGAGCATGTCTACGCTCACCTGGAGCAATCAGCCCTCCACCACGCTCACCGGGCACGTGGCCAACCGGGGGGCCTACAGCTCGCAGATCCCCTGCCCGGAGGGCGAGGGCGAGCTGTACTACTCCATCGAGCTGATCACCCAGGCCTGGATGAACGGCACCGCCGACTACGGCGTACGCCTCAACTCGGTGATCGAGCCGGACGTCACCTCGAACTGGCGCTACTACCGCTCTCACGAGTACGGCGGCTACGACACCTATCCCTTCACGCCACGAGGCCCTGTCCTGTTCATCGAGTACGAGCCTGCCCCGGTCGAAACCGTCGAAGTCGGTACGTTTGGATACGGTACGTGGGACACCACCGAGCAGGGGCTGAACAAGATGCGGGCTCGGGAGACGGAGACCGAGGACCCGCCCTTCCCCGTCCTCTCCCAGGAGGAGGCGCGGCAGGCCGCGTTGAATTCCTCCCTGCGCGTGTCTGTCAACGCGAACGAACTCCAACCGCCGTCGCATCTCACTGGCGAAGAGCTGGAGGAGTTCGGCAATGAGGAAGGAGGAGGGTTTGAGGACGTACCAGAACCACCTCCGGTCGCGGACACTGCTGCCCCTCAGGCGCTCACGAATCCAGCGGACGGTGACTCTGGCATTCCTGTTGACGTGACAGTCCGGGTCGCGTTCACCGAACCGGTGACCGGGCAGACGTTTGCGCTCAAGGATGCGAGTGGAAAAGACGTCGCCTTCGGCACCACGTCGATCGGCGACGATCCGGACACCGAGGAGGTCGAACCCAGCAATCAGGGTTGGGAGCTCAAGCCTGAGCAGCCTCTGATGGAAGGCGAGCGCTACCGTATTGAGGTCAAGGCGGCCGCAGACGCCGCCGGGAACGTCATGACCGACTACTCCGCCACGTTCACGACGGTGGGAGGAGCTACCCCTGTGGCGGGGCTAGTGGCGGCATACGGCATGAACGAGGGCTCAGGGACAAGCGTGGCTGACTCCTCCGGACAGAACAACACCGGCACCGGCACCGGCACCGGCTGGGCGGACGGCAAGTACGGCAAGGCCCTGTCGTTCAACGGTTCCACCAGCTGGGTCACGGTCCAGGATGCCGCGTCGCTGCGGCTGACGACCGGGATGACGCTCTCGGCCTGGGTCAACCCGGCTACGTTGTCCTCCTGGAGGCCCATCGTGGGCAAAGAACTGAGTAGCGATGCGGTCTCCTACACCCTGTACGCGTCCAACAGTTCGGCGCCCTCCGGTTGGGTGCAGACCGATCCAGTGACCCACTCGACCGTCAACGGGACCTCTCCCTTGCCGGTCAACACGTGGAGCCACGTGGCGCTCACCTACGACGGCACCGCCTTGCGGTTGTTCGTCAATGGCCAGCAGGTCGGCCAGACCGCGCTCAGCGGCAGCCTCTACGACGACGGCAGCCCGCTGCGGATCGGCGGTAACGCCGCCTGGGGCGAATTCTTCAGCGGCCTGATCGACGAGGTGCGCGTCTACAACCGCGCCCAGACCACAGCCGAGATCCAGACCGACATGAACAGCCCGGTCGGCGGCTCCACCACGCCGGGACCCACTCCAACCCCTACACCGACCTCCACCCCCACGCCGGATCCCACGCCCACCCCGGTCCCGGGACTGGTGGCGGCCTACGGCATGGAAGAGGGCACCGGCACGAACGTCGGGGACTCCTCCGGGCAGAACAACACCGGGGCGGCAACCGACACCACCTGGACGACTGGCAAGCACGGTAAGGCCCTGTCCTTCAACGGCTCCTCAAGTTGGGTCACTGTCGCACATGCCGCGTCGCTGCGCCTGACGAACGCGCTGACACTCTCGGCCTGGGTGCAACCCTCGGCAGAGGATGGCCAGTGGCGCACTGTAATGATGAAAGAGACCGCCCAAGGCGGCTCCTACGGTGTGTACGCCTCCGACGGCGATTCCCCCTTGGGCTGGTTGCAGATAGCCGACGGTGCACGCGGAGTGGCCGATGACAGCGCGCTTACGCTGAATGAGTGGAGCCACCTGGCGCTCACCTATGACGGCAACATCACCACCCTGTACGTCAATGGTGCCCAGGTCGCGCAGACGTCGCAGATCACCGGTGACCTCGTCGACGACGGGGGCGCGCTGCGGATCGGTGGCAATTCCTTCTGGGGCGAGTTCTACAGCGGCCTGATCGACGAGGTGCGTGTCTACAACCGCGCCCAAACCGTGACCGAGATCCAGACCGACATGAACACTCCCATCGGCACCGCGGCGACGAGCAGCACAGCGCAGAGGCTGAGCACAAGCACCACCGCCAACCCAGCTGGTGGGATAGAGAAGCTAACGGTGAACGGCAGCCGCTCCGTGGACGGCGTCACCGTCGCCTCCACCCTGACCCCCCACCTGACCACCTGGCTGTCTGCTGGGCGCGACGGGGCGGCGAAGGTGGAAGTGGAAATCGCCCATAAGCCCACCAAGTCCATCAAGGCGGACAAGGTGACCACGGACAAGCGGCTGATCTGGAGCGGCCACGCCACCACCAAGCCCGGCGACTCCAAGATAACGCTGCGAGTTCCCAAGGGCCGGATACAGGACGGCGAGAAGCTGAGATGGCGGGCCAGAATCGGAGCCAACGGCACGTGGTCGCCATGGCAGGATTTGGTCGTCGACTCCACGGACACGACCGCCGGGTCAAGTTCCCGCTCCTCCAGCGCGACCACGCCACTCGCGCTGGTTGACGACGACGCCCGCGTGACCGATTGCTGGAAGAATGAGAAGGAAGCCAGAGTAGGTAAGGAGAGGGGCGACGGCACCGACGGCTACCATGCGGGCCGCAGTAACTGGTGTGCTATTCAGCCGGTCGCGGGAGGTGACGCCGAATACGGCAGAGAGAAGTTTATGGTGAACGGGCTCACCGCCACCGCCACCATAATCGGTTACACGTATGCCAATGGCCCGCAGAACAACAGCAATCTGCGCCGCAGTCATTTCCGCATCTCTTTGAGAGATGTAACCCCCGTCCCGCTCGGCGGTGTATACAGCCTGCACGGGATGTTCGCTTTCGGCGCCAAGATAGAAGACAGCGCCTGCAAGCTGGATGGGACCCCTTATGTTGAGGGCACCTGGCAGCAGTGGCGTGACGGAAAAGCTGCCGAGTTCACGGTCATATCAGACGCGCAGAACGGCGAAGGACCAGACAAGGTCGAGCACTGCCGCCCCAAATTCTATACCAAGGTCTGGCTTGACGAGATCCCCTCGACCAAGCCGAAATATTACTGGTCGGACGCGGCACCCCAGGTTCGATGCGACTCTGCCAGCTATTTTGTGAGAGACTTCGGCAGCGGGTGTGTGTTCAACCTGGCTAAGGCGGTTTACGAGACAACCGAGACTCAGCCGGGTTCCCCATGGAGCGACGAGGGTGACCCGGATAATGTCAATAAAGCCTACAGGAATGTTCCGAGCCACATCTGGACGGCTCAGCACAAAAAGGAACTGACATGGCCAGCGCGTTCCGACAAGACGATTCCTGGCCACTACCTGGCCAATGGGACCCCACTCGAACGACAAAATAATGGGACCTGGAGGAAAAAGAACAACGAAAAAAGCGCCAATCTGTGCCGAATTCTTTGGCCGGACGATTACAAGCGCAAAGATCCAGTCCTCGGAGACAAGAGATGGCAGAAGGTTTACAACTGCGACGAGTTCCCATTCCAGTCCACGATGCAAGGGACCTGGGTATCGGTTGAGCGTTTGAACAGTCCCGACGCCTACGCATACTCGATCAGGTTCGTCTGGCACAAGCACAATACAGACGATGGGGCACGTCTCGGCACCTTCTACGGCAGTCAGCGCATCCTCGCTGTGGACGGCAACATGAGGAAGAAGACCTACGACCTGTGGTGGGTAGAAGCACACGTGCCGGGGCAGAATCCGCACTCTAACCAGAATTAACCATCTCCGATGTTCCCCCAGGGGCCTGAAGGCACTGTCCTGGGGGAACATCCCTATTTGTTTCGAAAGGTTGATCGTCTGGTGTTCGATGAGATCGTCGCTCGTTACCGCGACCTGCTGAATGACCTCGACACCTTCGCATACACAGTGACTCTTCCCGACTCCGGCACGCTCCTGATCGAGGACGCAGTGCGCCGCCTGGGATTCGACCCGCTCACGCTGAAGGGCTACGAGGACCGGCACATCCCTGGCAGCCTTCACCTCTACCAAGTCGACCCTGGCATCGTCACTCTGGACTGGACCAATCCGGGAGAGGAACGCCAAGAGATAAGTAATCGGCTGTCTGGTGTGGGATTCCGGCACTGGTATGTGTCCGTCGACATCGAAGGCAACACCAGCATGTACGTTCGGTACGGGGAAATTGAGGGAGATCTAGATCACCCGGGACCGATAGACATACCCTTCGATCAGCGGTCAGAGCGCCTCGGCCCGTTGAGCGGTTACCGGGAGCTGCTCGCGGCCGGCTACGACAGCGAGGTGGCGGAGGCCGAGATAGATATCACTGCCGCATGCCTGACCGTAGTCGAGCTGGAAAGCGGCGTCCGCCTGGACAACGAGCTCATGGATACTCCTCATGCAACGTTGCCGATAGTCTCATAGGCGAGCTTGGGTGACGCCGGGACTGGGATGGCGCGCACGACTGCCTGGCTGTCGCTCTCGTTGCCGCTCGAGGCCCCGCTGAGCTCTGTGGGCGGGGCCAGAGCAAGCCCAACTCGCTTTTCCCTGAGCCCCCGGCGAGATGGACATAGTGTCGCCTCTATAGTCCGGCAGGCGCCTCGACGGGTATCGGTCGAGGCGCCTGCCATCATCGGCATCGACTGGGAGAATAGACGCATGGCGCAGCTCGTCTCCGCAATGGAGGATACCGTCAGCGTTCAGTACGGGCAGTTCATCTTCGTCGACGCGGACGGCTCCGACGGTGCCGGCGATTACCCTTCCCCGTGGGAGCTCGCCTTCGAGGAAGAAGAGCGGCTGCAGGTTACGGCGAATGGCGGCCTGGTGAGCACCGGATACTCCGATCACAAGGTGCAGGTGCGATTCGAACTGTGGGACGCGGCGCCGGGCCATTTGGCGGACGCGGATTCCAGGGAAGTGGAGTTCTCCACAAGCTCCGGCCGGATCTGCCTGGCGGAGTTGGTTTCGCACAGTGAGCACGCGTTCTTCGATCTCGGTCGGCACGCGGCGTCATGGAAGCTGCGTGCGCTGGTGTTCGTCCTGCGCGACCCCAACGAGGTCGACTGGGAGAAGGAAGGGTTTCCCTCAGGAGTGGAGCGTTACTGCCTGCAGTTCTGGCCGCTCGCTTGATCGTCTCACCGGACCGGCGGGCTTGGCGGTGCAGCAGTGGATATTTCGGGAAACTGGAGCGATCGACTGATCATGGGCAAATACCACGCCGATACCGGCGGGGAGTCGGGGCATCGTGGAAGTGGCGTGCAACATTGAGTTAACCGCTGTCCAGCGGCAAGGCAAACAGTGCGACGAGTCCCCGTTCGCCAGCACACGGCAGGGCGCGCTGTACGCCAAACTGTAGAACAACTCCGCCATCCTGCCGATGCCTGCGGCGCAGAATACCGCGCACGGAAACGTGCTCGGCGCCTGGTATCAGAATGACCAGGTGATGCGAAGCGATCTGTTCTTCATCCACTTGCGCGACTGACTGGAGCGCCCCGGCGCGTGCAGCCACGACACACGTCGGGGTCTCTCCCCGACCGCAGGAAGGCAAACCCTCATGGCAGTTCTCCGCACCAGCGCCTACGACAGCTTGCGCATCCACCAGGACTCGGAATTTCTCATCACGGAGGTGGAGAACGGCATGCCCGCAGGCAGCCCTCGGCCAGGGGAGGCCTGGGCAAGTGGACGCTGCCAAGAATCGGAGCAGGGCCCAAGGGGTCCGAACACAATGAGGGTTCTCCGAGCGGACAGGAACGTATTGGCCGCCGCAGACGTCCAAGGGGCTCCCGATTGTGCAAAGATCATATCTGCCTGTCCACCGATGATCTGAGAGGCCATCACGTGGATGTCCGACGGCCTCCGACCGATGAGGTGTACGGCACGATCAACGGCTTGTCAGTGAGCCAGAGTCGGATGTGGCGCTGTGCTGGGCGGTCGTGGTTCCCGACGACCGCGCGGACTGTCTCACCTTGCATGAGGTGAGCGCACGGCTGGGCGGAGGAACCAGCTATAAGTTGCCCGGAGTGGCGAATCCCCACATCATCAACCTCCCATTGCGCCGCCCGGGCCCGTGCGCCGGCCGTGGACCGATCCGGTGCAGCGGTCGTCTTGTACGAGCTCGACCATCTCGGGTACTCGAGCGGAGCGCTCCGGCGGCTGGCGTCGAATGCCCGGGTCTACAGCGCCTGGTTGAACCTTAACTCCGTGAACTGCCTGTCCCTTGTTGTCGACGGCGGACACTGGCCGCCGCGCTGAGCTGTGATCACACCCGGTGCACAGGCGCGGAGCCGCGCGCTTCCTGCACCGCGGCTTGTTCGTCCCTGAGCCGCCGCTCCCAGCGGGCGTGGCCGAGGCCGCCGCCCGCGGCGACGGCCTCGCTGACGCAGGCCAGGGCCCGGTCGGGGTCGCTCAGCATCCGGTACGTGCGCGACATCCCGATGAGGCAGCGCAGCAGCCCAATGCGGTAGCCGTCCACGGTGATCAGGTCATGGCCCTTCAGAAAATGGGGCAGCGCATGCTCCGGGTCGTCCATGCCAAGACAGGCCTCTCCGAGCGCGATGTGGAGCTGCGCCTCATGATGGGTGTCCCCGGCTTCCTGGGCGTCAGCCAGGCCTTCGCGCAGTGGTGCGAGCGCATTCTCCGGACGCCCCGCGCCCAGGTGGGCGCTGCCCATGGAGAGGAGCGCGAACCGCATGCCCACGCGGGCGTCGATGCGCCTGGCCAATGCGAGCTGACGCTCCGCCCACGGCAACGCCTCCTCGTAGCGCTCGCCCGAGTTGCAGGCGCCGGCCAGGTTTCCCAGCGCACGCATCTCGCCGAAGGTGTCACCGAGTCGCCCGGCCAGCGTGAGCTCGGCCTGGAGATGCGCGACGGCCTCGTCCGTACGTCCCGTCATGCGCAGGGAGTTGGCGATGTGGTCGTGCGCCAGCAGGGCACTCGCCTCGTCGCCGAGCCGTTCGCTTACCTGCAGCGCCAGTGTGTTCAGCTGGAGTGTCTCCGCCACGCGGTAGGCACGCGCCTGATGCCACTTGAGGCCGAAGGCGAGGTTGACGCCGAGCCCGGCGATCGTGTCGTCGGAGGAGTTCAGCGCCTGGAGGGCTGCAGCGGACAGGACCGTCTCCTCCTCGTACAGCCATGCCCTCGCCTCCTCGGGGGTCGTCATCGAGTGGGGGGCGGCGTCGACGGGGCGTGCGAGCTGCATCCGGTGGGGGTCGCTGACGTGGCTGGCCAGGCGCGCGGAGGCGGCGTAGTACGACAGGGCGCGGATCAGTGCCTCGCGATCCCCGGCCGGCGATAGCTCGCTTGCGAAGAGGCGGACGAGGTCGTGTAGCTGGTAGCGGGCGGGGCCGGAGCGGTCGATCAGGTGCGCGTCCACCAGCCGCTCCAGCGCCGCCTCCGCCTCCGGGAGGGGGACCGCGAGCAGCGCGCCGGTTGCCTCCGCGGTGACCTCCGGCACGTGCAGCCGGCCGAGCAGTGCGAGGGCGTGCGCGGCGAGCCGGTCCACCGGGCGGGGGCCGCGTTCGAGCGCGGTGTGGCTGGCGGAGAGGCTGGAGCGCACGGCCAGGTCCCCGGCCGACAGCTCGTGCAGGCGGCGCCGCTCGTCGCTCAGGCGAGCCGTCAGCCCCGCCACGCTCCAGTCCGGGCGGCTCGCCAGGCGCGCCCCGGCGATGCGCAGGGCCAGCGGAAGTCCCTCGCACAGGCGGACGAGCCTCGCCGTCTCTTCCGTCTCGGCCGCCATCCGGCCCGCGCCGGCCAGTTTGGCCAGCATTGTGGTGGCCTCCGCCTGGGACATCCGGGCGAGCTCCAGCTGGTAGGCGTCCTCACCCCAGGACATGCTCTCGCGGCTGGTGACCAGCAGCGCGCTGCCGAACGGCACCGCCAGCAGCGGCCGGATCTGCCTCAGGTCGGCGGCGTCGTCTAGGAGCGCCAGCACCCGCCGGCTGTGCAGGCGGCTGCGCCACATGGCGGCCGCCTCGTCGAGGTCCGCGGGCACCGACTGAGCCGGCACGCCGAGCCCCCGCAGGAACCGGCCGAGCACGTCCAGCGCGGTGAGCGCGGGCAGCTCCGGCGTGGCGCCCCGGCAGTTCACGTAGAGCTGACCGTCGGGGAAGCGGTCCTTCGCCAGGTGAGAGACGTGTGCGGCCAGAGCCGATTTGCCGACGCCTGGTGGTCCGGAGATGATCACCAGAGGGCCGGGCGGGCTCTCGTCCCACGGCGCCAGCCGCTCCTTCAGCCGTAGGGTCTCCCGCACCCTGCCCACGAACTCCGTCAGCGGGCGGGGCAGCTGATGCGGCACGAGCGTGTGTGCTTCAGCCTCTACGGAGATGTCCGTCCTCGGGCCAGGCGTCTCGGGCCCCCGGGCGGGTGTGCCGGACTCCGGGGCGGGCGCCTCAGGCCCTTGGGCGGATGTGTCGGCTCGCAGCACCATCTCGTGGCACCGGCGCAACCCCTCGCCGGGAGACAGGCCCAGCTCCTCGGCGAGCAGGAGCCTGCCCTCCTCGTACACCTCCAGCGCCTCGGCTCGGCGGCCCGAGCGGAGTAGAGCCGTCATGAGCAGCTCCCGCACCAGCTCGCGCAGGGGGTGGCGGCGGGTGAGGTCGCGCAGTTCGTCGGTGGCCTCCTGGTGGCGCCCCAGCCGCAGCAGCGCTTCCGCGCGGCGCTCGATCGCCGCCAGCCGCCGGTCTTCGAGACGGGCGCGTTCCGCTTCTGCGAACGGCCCGGGCAGCCCGCTCAGCGCGGTGCCCCGCCACATGTCCAGGGATTGGTCGAGCAGGTGCAGGGCGAGCCGGTCGTCACCGGCGTGCTGCGCCCGGTGGGCCTCGCCCACGCGCTCGGCGAACCACAACGTGTCCACCTGTCCGGGCTCCAGACATAAGACGTAGCCGGCGGATGAGCCGGCCAGCACCCGCGACGGCTCGCGGCGCCCCCGGTGCGGCTCGAAGGCACGGCGCAGCCCGGCGATGTAGGTGTAGACGCTCTGCTCGGCGTGGCGCGGGGCCCGCTCGCCCCAGATACCGGCGACCACCTGGTCCATCGGGACGGGACGGGCGGCGGCGGAGGCGAGAATGGCGAGCGCGGCCCGCTGCCTGGCCGGACCGAGATCGATGGGCTGAGAGCCCTGCGTGGCGGTCACTGCCCCCAGCAGACGGATGAAGATCCCCTCGCGCACGCCGGCCTCCGCTGTCGCCCCCAATCCCGTGTCAACAAGGCAGCGTAATCGCTCCCGCTATCTCGTGAAGGGGGGCGCGAGACGATGTAGATCGAATATAGGAGCCGGTCGGTAAGCTGTCGTCAGCGCTGGGCGGGGGACCCGGAAGAGAGGGCACAGAAGGCGTCATTGCCCCAGGCGCGGTGCGGTGTCGAGCCAGGGCATGTGGGTGCGCCCCCTCTCACGGGCCTTACCTCAGCAGCAGACGCTGTCGTCGAACGCCGAATAGAGGGAAGACGTACTGGCACTCGCGGCCGTAGCATTACCTCCAACGGTCACCGCGACCGCAATCGCGGTGATCAGGACGGACAGGGCACGACGCATACGCATTGGGGGTTCTCCCTCGCCTATGTGGGGTTGCTTGGACTCATTTTCACAGGGAGCGACAACTGTGACCACATCTGACCTGGTCGGACTCCGTATTAAGACGGTTCGGCGACAACGCGGCCTGTCACAGGCACAGCTGGCGCACCCTGAGTTGTCGGACAGTTACGTCTCGTTGATCGAGAGTGGCAAGCGTACCCCGACCCCTGCCGTTCTGGAATTGCTGGCTCAGAAACTGGACTGCTCGCTGTCCTACCTGATCAACGGTGTCACCGCCGAGCAGATGGAGGACATCGAACTCGCGCTCGGCTACGCGCGGCTGGCGCTCGAGAACGGCGAGGTCAACGAGGCCCGCACCCGGTTCGTCGAGCTGTTGGCGAACAACAACCTGACAGGGCTCACTACACTTCGTCAAGACACCGACTTCGGGCTCGCCCTCGCTCACGAGGCGTGCGGTGATCTCGACGAGGCGATCTCCATCCTGCTCAAGCTCCGCGAAGAGGAGCTCTCGCCCGAGCGCCGCATCGAGGTCGCCATGGTGCTCTGCCGCGCCTACCGGGAGAGCGAGCGGCTGACCGAGGCCGTCGAGGTAGGTGAGGAGGTGCTGGTCGGCAGCACCCGCCTGCCCTGGACCGACGCACTTGTCGAGCTAGGGGCCACCCTGTTGTCGGCCTACATGTTCCGCGGCGACCTGCTGCGCGCCCGCCAGTTCGCGGCTGAGCTGCTCAACGCGGCCGACGCGCTCGGCACGCCGCGCTCGGTCGTGGCCGCCAACTGGAACGCCTCGGCCGTTGCCCACGCCACCGGTCACAACGAGGAGGCACTGTCCTTCGCCGAGCGGGCGATGGCGGTGCAGGTCGAGACCGGCCAGCCACGCGGCATCGCCAGGATGCGCCTCGCGCTGCTGCAGAAGCGGTTGCGGGCGCGTCCTCATGAGGCTGTGGCGGTGCGGGACGCGCTGTATGCCACGGTGTCCGAGTTCGAGCAGACCTCAACCAGCACGATAGACCGGGCACGCGTCCATGTGGAGCTGGCCTACGCCGAGTACATGACCGGCGACTACGACAAGGCCGTCGAGCATGCCTTGATCGGCAGGGGCCTGCTTCCCGAGCACGGGCATGTGCTGGGGGTCGAGGCGAACCTCCTGCTTGGCCGTGTCTACTCCACCGTGGGCCGGTCCGAGGAAGCCGTCAGGTACGCGGCCTCCGTACGCGACTGGATGACGCCGCTGCCCGACTCCCGCCGTTCCGCCTCCACCTGGTACGCCACGGCGGAGACCATGGAGCAGCTGGGCGACTCCGACGGCACGGTGGAGGCGTACCAGCGGGCGCTGGCCTGCGTAGGGCTGTAGCGCGGTCCGGACCGGGCAGTGGCGTCGGTAGCCTTGAGGATGCTATGAAGACATCCCCGCTCGCGGCACTCGTCGCGATACTCGCCGCCCTGCTCGTTCTCGGCGCCGCCGGGCCGGCGCTGGCGCATGACGCGCTCAAAAGCAGCACCCCGGCCAAGGGGGCGGAAGTCGAGGCCCTGGACGAGGTCAAGCTCGAGTTCAGCGCCACGGTGCGCATGCCGTTCGTCATCGTGCGCGGGCCCGGGGACACCCCGCGGCAGGCCGGCGACCCGAAGGTGGACGGCAAGGTCGTGACGCAGGCGGTGAAGGGGCCGCTGCCGGACGGGAAATACACGATCGCCTACCGGGTCGTGTCGTCCGACGGGCATCCGATCGAAGGGGAGATCCCGTTCACGGTCAAGGGCGCGAAGACGGCGTCCCCGAGCCCTGAGCCGTCCGGTGACGCGTCCGCGACCCCCGAGCCGTCCGGGACGGGGGAGGCGTCGCCGAGTGCGGCGCCGACCGGTGCTTCCGCGCCCGCGGGGCAGGCGTCGCTGGAGGCCGACCAGGCGTCGGCCACCCAGGACGCCGGCTTCCCCGTCTGGCTGATCATCGTGATCGGCGGGCTCGTCGGCATCGGCATCGGCTTCCTCCTCAGCGCACGGAGAAGGAAGCCATGAGCAGGGCGGCGCGTCTCGCGTTCGCGGGAGCGGCGGCCGCGGTCGTCGCGCTGGTGCTCGGCATGATCGCCGGAGGCAGGGCCTTCCCCAGGATCATTCCCGGCCTGCCCGACTCCGGCGCGGTCGTCAGGTGGGGCCTGCCCGTGTCCAAGCTCCTCATGGACGGCGCGGGACTCCTCACCGTCGGACTGCTGCTGATGGCCGCCGCGCTGCTGCCCAACGACAAGGGCGTGCTGGGCAAGCCCGCGCTCCACTACGTCAAGGCCGCCTCCTGGGCGGCGCTGGCCTGGGCCGGCGGGGCGTTCCTCGCCATCGTGTTCGGCGCCGCCGAGTCCATCGGCCGCACCGTGCCCCAGATCCTCGACGGTCCCATCCTCAGCAGCTACGCCACCCAGACCACACAGGGCGTGGCGCTCACCCTCGTCGTGTTGTTCGGCGTGGCGATCGCGCTGTTCTCACGAGGCGCGATCACCGCGGGCGCCGCGGCGGGACTGCTGGTGTTCGCACTCGTGACGCTGCTGCCCGCGCCGCTCACCGGGCACACCTCCTCCTCGCCCAACCACGACCTGGCCACTTCGGCGGTGTCGCTGCACCTGCTCGCGCTGGCCCTGTGGGTGGGCGGGCTGGTCGTGCTGGCCACGCACGCCCTGCGGCGCCAGCCGCAACTGGACGTGGCCGCCACCCGGTTCTCCAAGATGGCCCTGTGGTGCTACATCGGGGTCGGGCTGTCCGGGCTGTTCAGCCTGGTCGCCCGGCTGGGCGCGGTGTCCGACCTGTGGACCTCCGAATACGGCGTGCTCGCCGTCGTGAAGATCGTCGCATTCGTGCTGCTCGGCTACGTGGGCTACTGGCACAGGGGGCGCACCCTGGCTCAGCTCGCGTCCGGCAAGCCCGGGGCGTTCACCCGGCTGGCCGGCGGCGAGATGCTGCTCATGCTCGCCACCGTCGGCCTGGCCGTCGCGCTGTCGCGCACGCCGCCGCCCGACTTCAGCATCCCCGCCGACCGGGCGTTCGAGCTGCTCGGCTTCCCCCTCCCGCCGGAGATCACCGTGGCGAACGTGTTCGCCCTGTGGTGGTTCGACCTGTTCTTCGCCGTGGTGGCCGCCGTGCTCGCCGGTCTCTACGGGATCGGCGTACGCAGGCTCGCGCGGCGCGGCGACCGCTGGCCGCCGGGGCGCACGGTCTCCTGGTTCGCCGGCGTCGCGCTGCTGGTGTTCGCCACGCAGAGCGGCCTGGCCAGATACGCCCAGGTCATGTTCGACATTCACATGATCGAGCACATGACCCTCTCCATGATCGTGCCGATCTTCCTCGTCCTCGGCGCGCCCGTCACTCTGGCCCTGCGCGCGCTCAAGCCCGCAGCGAGGAAGGGTGACCGGGGGCCGCGCGAGTGGATCACGACGATCCTGCACAGCCGGTTCACCAAGGTCGTCACGCATCCCCTCGTCGCCACGTCCATCTTCATCGCCTCCACCTACGCGCTCTACTTCACGCCGCTGTTCGAGTCCGCCATGACGGAACACCTCGGGCACATCTGGATGACCCTGCACTTCCTGATCAGCGGGTGCCTGTTCTTCTGGGTGATCATCGGGGTGGACCCCGGGCCCAACCGGCTCCCGCACGTCGGGCGGCTGCTCATGCTCTTCGTCACCATGCCGTTCCACGCGTTCTTCGGCATCGCGCTGATGATGATGGGCACGGTGATCGCCTCCGGCTGGTACGAGCAACTCGGCCGCACCTGGGGCGACACCCTGCTGCGGACCCAGCAGGACGGCGGCGCCATCGCGTGGGGGTTCGGCGAGATCCCGACGCTGATCGTGCTGCTGGCCATCGCCGTGCAGTGGTACAAGGACGATTCCCGGCAGGCGCGGCGCTCCGACCGCAGGGCCGACCGGACCGGCGCGGGAGATCCAGAACTCGACTCCTACAACGCCTATCTCGCCCGTCTCAACCGCGCTGACAAGGGCGAGTAGCGGTTCGGCCATGCCCTCCTATCTTCCAACTACAAGTCTCTGGACCGCCAGGTAGCCTTTCTCTCAGGGGAGACGGGCATAACCTCGTCAGCTAGCGAGCGCAGCCTTGAGGGGGGATTGCGCACCGCCAGTGAGGGCGCCGGAGTGGGGAACCGGCGCCGGCCCGGGGTGCCGAGGAAGGCGAGAACCTTGTCGGAAGAGACACGCATGCGCGGGGGGCAAAGCCTGGCCGAGGCGCTCGAGAGCTACCTCGCCGAATGGTCGGGGCGTACTGGGATCGCCGTTGAGACCTGGGCGTTGCCGGCCACCGACGTTCCAGCCCGCGTCTCCAGCAGCGTCATGGCCACCCTGCGTGAGGCCCTGGACAACGTGGAGCAGCACAGCAGGGCCAGGACCGTGTCCATCGCCGTGACGGCCGGCAAGAGCGGGTTGCGCATGACCGTCAGCGACAACGGCCAGGGTTTCCCGGCGACGGGGGCGGGGCGGGGGATCGCGCGGATGCGGGCGGCGCTTGCCGAGGTCGGGGGGAGTTTGTCGGTCAACAGTGTGCACGGCGAAGGCACCACGATCACCGGGGTGGTGCCCACACAACGTCACTGAGCGTGCCGGATGGAGCGTTGCAGTCACGGAGGTCTGTCCCGCGCTGCCGCCGCCGCGGTTCTGCGGCGCCGGCGGCGCCGGCGGCGCGTCGGCAACCGGCCGGACTTGCGGGTGGCGGTGTTGGATTACGGGAGGGTGAGGATTTCGCTGCCCGATTCCGTGACCACGATCGTGTGCTCGAACTGGGCCGTGCGCTTGCGGTCCTTCGTCACCGCGGTCCACTTGTCCGGCCAGATGTCGTACTCGATCGTCCCCAGCGTGAGCATCGGCTCGATCGTGAACGTCATGCCGGGCACCAGCTCCACCCGCAGCGTCGGATCGTCGTAGTGGGGGACCATCAGGCCGGAGTGGAAGCTCGTGCCGATGCCGTGGCCGGTGAAGTCGCGGACGACGCCGTAGCCGAAGCGCTTGGCGTACGCCTCGATGACCCGCCCCACCACGTTGAGCTGGCGGCCGGGGGCGACCGCCTTGATGGCGCGCATCGTCGCCTCGCGGGTGCGCTCGACCAGCAGCCGCGACTCCTCGTCCACCTCGCCCACCAGGAACGTCGCGTCCGTGTCGCCGTGCACGCCGCCGATGTAGGCGGTGATGTCGACGTTGACGATGTCACCGTCGCGCAGCACGGTGTCGTCGGGGATGCCGTGGCAGATCACCTCGTTGATCGAGGTGCACAGGGACTTGGGGTAGCCCTTGTAGCCCAGCGTGCTGGGATAGGCGCCGTGGTCGAGGAGGAACTCGTGGCCGATCCTGTCGAGCTCGTCGGTGGTGACGCCCGGCTGGACGTGCTTGCCCACCTCCTCGAGCGCTTGGGCGGCGATCCTGCCCGCCACCCGCATCCGCTCGATGATCTCGGGGGTCTTCACGTCGGACTCGCCGATCTTGGGGCGCTTCTTGCCGACGTACTCCGGCCGCTCGATGTGGGCGGGGACCTTTCGCAAGGGCGAAACTCGCCCTGGCTGGAGCAGTGTCGTCATGAACTAGGAGTCTACGGGGCAGAATTGACCTCGTGAGCGAAGGCCAGTGGTGGTTCTGTCTCAAGCACATGCGGGTCGAGCCCGAGCAGGGCTGCCCCAACAAGGACCGGATGGGTCCCTACTCCTCCGAGCAGGAGGCGGCCGGGGCACTGCAACGCGCCGCCGAGCGCAACAAGGCATGGGACGAGGCCGACGAGGACGACGATTAGGTGACGATGGCGTAGGCCCGGACGGGGAAGGTCCCCATGCCGGCGATCATCGGTGGCGCGGCATGGAAGCGGAAGCCCTCGCCGGGCAGCTCCGCCAGGCCCGTCAGGTGCTCCACCAGCGGGATCCCCGCCTCCAGCAAGATCGTGTGGGCGGGGCGCTCGCCGTGCGGCGGGGTGTCGTCGATGTTGAGCGAATCGATGCCGACCAGCGCCGCGCCCTGCTCGGCCAGCCACTTGGCCGACTCCGGCGCCAGGTAGGGGTGGCCGTGGGTGTAGGCGTCGGTGCCGAAGTGGCGGTCCCAGCCGGTGTGGATCAGCACGGCCTTGCCGCGTACGTCCAGGCCCTGGTCCAGGACCACCTCCCGCGGTCGCTGGGCGCGCACGACGAGTCCCGGGAGATCGGCGAGCTTGGTCAGCGGCACCTGTGACAGGTCGGGGCCGTCGGCGTAGCGGTGGTAGGGCGTGTCCAGGTAGGTTCCGGTGTTGGCGGCCAAGGTGATCGTGCCGATGTGGAACTCCGTGCCCGGCGCGTACACCTCGCGGGAGTCCTCCCGGCTGAGATGTACGCCCAGCTTGGGGCCGGGGATGCCGGGATAGGTCACCATGCCGTCGACGATGCGATGGCTGAGCTCGACGATCATTTGGCCACTCCTACGCGTGCGAGTTTGATCAGGGCCACCCCGCCGATCGCGGCCCACACCAGGTTGAGCCCGGCCGAGGGCCACGCGGCGCTGTAGGCGCTGTTGACCATGAGACCGACCGAGCCGAACAGGTTGAGCAGCTGGTATGCCACCCCGTCCCCGGAAAGGCGGGACGACGATACCAGGGCGTAGCCGAGCAGGAGCGCGGCGGCGCCCGCCCACCCGACGGCGGCGAGGAGCAAATCCATGAGCGCCATTGTCCGGAAATTTGGCGCTGAAGCACAAATAAAGAAACCTAAAGGTGGTCGTAAGCTGTCCTTCATGGACATTGATCCTCGGCGGCTGCGCGTCCTGCATGAGGTCGCCCGCCGCGGCGGCGTGATGCGGGCCGCCGAGGCGCTCCACCTGACGCCCTCCGCGGTGTCCCAGCAGCTCGCCCAGCTCGAGCGCGAGGTCGGGCTGGCGCTCATCGACCGCTCCCAGCGCAGCGTGTCGCTCACCCCGGCCGGGCGGGTGCTGGCCGGGTACGCGGAACGGGTGGAGGAGGAGCTGCTGGAGGCCAGGCGGGAGCTCACCCGGTTCACCGAACGGCTGGCCGGGCCCGTGCGCATCGCCGCGTTCCCCACGGTGATCACGCACGTGCTGGTGCCGGCCATGCGGGAGCTCGCCGTACGGCATCCCAAGATCACACCGATCATCCACGAGATCTACGGCCAGCCCGCGCTGCAGGAGCTGCGGATGGGCGCGGTGGACGTGCTCATCACCGAGCAGGACATGGGACTGCCCGCGCTGTCGCAGCCGTCGCTGAGCACGCGCCTGCTCTACGTGGACGAGTACCGCATCGTGCTGCCGCCCGACTGGCCGGACCCGCCGCGTGCCTTCGCCGACCTGACGGAGGTGCCGTGGGTGGCCGGGGAGCCGAGCCAGGCGACCGGGCAGGCGCTGGAGCGGCTGGCGGGGCTGCACGGGTTCGAGCCGCGCAAGGTGCACGTCATCACGGAGTTCGGGCCGACGCTGGCGCTGGTGGCGGCTGGGCACGGGGTGGCGATCGTGCCCGCCTTGGCCCTCTTGGACGTGCCCGAAGGCGAGGTGCGGGTGAGCGGGTTGCGGGATGTGGGGGCGCGGCGGCTTGACGCCGTGACCCGGGTCAGCCGTACGAGGTCGGGGGAGCCGGATCCGGTGCAGGCCGTGGTGATCGGCGCGATCGAGGAGGCCACGGCGGCCCTGGCGACGCCTCTCAGCGGCCGTCTGCGCACCCCCGAACCGCTCGACTCGTAGTCGGCGAGCCGCTCGGCTCCTGGACCCGCTCGGCTCCTGTACCCGCTCGGCCGGGACTTTGCCTGGGCCGGGACTGTGTCTGGCTGGGACTGTGTCTGGCCGGATTGTGCTCGGCCGGGCTGTGTGGCCGGGCTGTGCCTGGCGGGTGCGGTCGGGGGACGGGGATGGTCGGAGCTTGGCCGCGTAGCGGGGCTGCGGATCAGTCGGCCAGTTGGGGGCCGCTGACCTTCTCCAGGAGGCGGGCCAGGCGGGCGCGCAGGCCGAGCCGCTGCTCCACCTCCCCGGCCGCCGCGCTCACCAGATGCTGCGCGCCGTCGAACGTCACCAGCCCGTCCCGCGGCACCGCGATCCTGTCGTGCGCCAGACCGGCCAGCTCCGTGTCGCCGCCCTCGATCGCCAGGATGGTCGCGCCCGTGTGGCGGGCGTCGTTCACCCGCTCGAGCAGCGGCACCGGCGCCTGCTGCTCCGACAGCACGAACAACGTCTCGCCCCGCGCCGCCTGCTCCAGCCGGTCGAGGCCGACGCGCAGGTGGGCGGGCGCGTCGAGGGGTGGCGCCCAGCGCACCAGGGTGGGCGTCAGCTGCGGCAGACCGGAGAACCGGGCCTCATCGCCGAGGTGCGCGGTCAGGTGCCATGGCTCGTCGTCAGGGGTGCCCACCAGCAGCAGGCCGCCAGGGGAGCGGGTGGCGCGCAGGGCGTGGCCGAGCTCGCGGGCGCGTTCGAGCCAGCCGGTCTGGGCCAGGAGTTCGCGCAGAAGGGCTACCGATCCTGAGTCCATGGGTTCCATGGTGCCTGACGAGTCCGTTCGGGGGAGCTGTTTCGCGAGTGATGTATTGACACAAGCTGTGTTTCTCCGTCATTTCGGGCCTTGACATGGAGTTACCCTCGGGTAACGATCGGCTCGCGGCGCCGCCGTCCCAAGTCGAGTGATTCTCAGGGAGAGGGGCGGCACATGAACTTACGTGTCCGCGTCAGCGTGTCCGTGATCCTGTTATCGATCATGTCCCTCACCACGGCCCCCGCGCGCGCCGCGACGGCGGGAGACGTGGTCTCCGCACAGCCCACCACCGTCTACCTCCTACCGGGGAAGCTACTGGAGGTGCCGGTCAACGCCTGGCGCATCCTCTACCACTCCACCTCCGCCATCGGCGCGCTCAACGCGGTGTCCGGCACACTGCTCGTGCCCAAGAGCGGTTACCCGCTGGGCGCGCGCCCGATCATCGGGTACGCCACCGGCACCCACGGCCTCGGCGACCAGTGCGCCCCGTCCGTCAGCATGAGCGAGGGCAGGGAGGCCGAGCTGGCGCTGGTCAGCCTGTTCCTGCTCAAAGGGTTCGCCGTGGTCGTGACCGACTACGAAGGCCTCGGGACGCCGGGGCAGCACACCTACATGGCGGGGATCTCGCAGGGCCACGCCGTGCTCGACGCGGTCAGGGCCGCCATGCGGGTGCCGGCGGCCGGGCTGTCGACCCGGGCGCCGGTCGCCGTCATGGGCTACTCCCAGGGCGGCGCGTCGGCCGGGTGGGCCGCCCAGCTGCAGCCCGCCTACGCGCCCGACCTCAGACTCAGGGGCGTGGCCGCGGGCGGCGTGCCCGCCGACCTGCGCGCCGTGGCGAGCCACCTGGACGGCGATGAGAACTTCGGGCTGGCCGCGGCCGCCGGGGTCGGGCTCGACGCCGCCTACCCCGAGCTCGACCTCGAGGCCGATCTCAACGACCGGGGACGGGCGCTGCTCGCCGATGCCGCCGACGACTGCGTGGGGGACCTCGACCGGCTCGCCGGGCTCCGCTTCTCCGACCTGAGCCCGATCGACCTGCTCAACCAGCCCAAGTGGCTGGCGCGGCTGGCCGAGAACCGGCTCGGGGCGGTCACGCCGCGGGTGCCGATGTTCCTGTACCACGCCAGGGGTGACGAGATCATTCCGCTCGCGGTGGGATCCACTCTGCGCTCGGAGTACTGCCGCGCGGGGGTGAACGTACGGTGGGCGGCGCTGCCCGCGCCCGACCATGTCACGGGGGCCGTTGAGGGTGGGCCGCTCGCCATCGAGTGGCTGACGCTGCGGATACTCGGGCTGCCGGCGTTCGGCAACTGTTAGCGGCCTGCGATCGCACAGCCGGGCCCTGGCCCTGTCCCGGGCCCGGCTGTTGCTTGCCGGTGTTGCCGGTGTTGAGTGGCCGATCATCCTGCTGGCGACGGGCCGGCGCCGCACCGCGCAGGCCGGGCGCTGGAAGGCGGCGGGCGGTGGCGGAGGGTGTGGGCGGCGGTGGGGTGGGAGCGGGGTGCTGGCATGATGCGGCTTATGACTGACGTGAACGGGCTTTCCATCGGCATCCTCGGCGGCACCGGCGACCAGGGGAAGGGGCTGGCGCGGCGGTTCGCACTGGCGGGCCATCAGGTGCTGATCGGCTCGCGCAGCGCGCCACGCGCCCAGGACGCGGCCGACTCCATCGGGTCGGGCGTCACGGGTGATGAGAACGCCGCCGTGGCCGCCCAGGCCGACATCGTGATCGTTGCGGTGCCGTACGAGGGCCACAAGGCGTTGCTGGAGTCCCTGCGCGCCGAGCTGGCAGGGAAGATCGTGGTGGACTGCGTGAACCCGCTCGGGTTCGACAAGCAGGGCGCGTATGCGCTGCCCGTCGAGGAGGGCAGCGCCGCCCAGCAGGCCGCGGCGGTGCTCCCGGACAGCCGGGTGGTGGCGGCCTTCCACCACGTGTCGGCCGTCGTGCTGATGGATCCGGCGGTGGACAAGGTGGACCTGGACGTCCTGGTGCTGGGCGACGACCGGGAGGCGACCGACACGGTGCAGGCGCTGGCGGACGTCATTCCGGGCGTGCGCGGCGTCTATGGCGGCCGGCTGCGCAACGCCCACCAGATCGAGGCGCTCACCGCCAACATCATCTCCGTGAACCGCCGCTACAAGGCGCACGCGGGGCTGCGCATCACCGACATCTAAAGATCACAGCCAGCGGATGGCGTTGATCTTGTTGCGGATCGTCGTGCCTGCCTGGCCGGTCAGCCCGAATTCACGACGTGCGCGACAGCTTCAGCAGCGCGTCCGTGACGCCTTCGGGGTCGACGATCTGGTGCAGGTGGTTGCCGGGGACGCGGGTCACGGGCCAGCCCCGCCGGTGCGCCTCCTCGGCGACCTTGTCGTACGGAGGCCCGAACCACAGGCACGAGCACCTGACCTCGTCCCACCCGGCGGGCACGGGGATGGACTGTGTGTAGTAGTCGAGCGGCAGCCGCGGCTGCTCTCCCGCGACCCGCACGCGTACGGCGGGATCGGGCAGCATGGCCACCACGTCCTCCTCGTCCCACCAGTCGGTCCAGCGCGGCAGCACCCCGTCGGGCCCGGCCAGATCGTGCAGGAACGGCAGGAAACCGTCGTCCGCGACCTTGATCAGCCCGTCGCGGGGCGGGATGTGCGCGTCGGCGAACACGCACGCCACCACGCGATCGCCCAGCCCTTCCTTGATCAGCGGCAGGAAGAACCCCGCGTTGCTGTGCCCCACCAGCACCACAGGCGTGTCGGGCGTGGCGTCCCTGACCGCCGCCACCACCCGCGGCCAGTAAGGCGGCCCGCCGACGGAGATGCCGGTCACTTCGGGCACCACGGCGGCGTGTCCGCGGCGCTGCAGCAACTCGGCCACGGGAGCCCAGGTCGACGGTCCGACGGAGGGGCTGTGCACGAGGACGAAGGTCTTCTCGATAAGAGTCGTCTCCACACGTCCCACACTTTCAGACGATGAGGGTGTGGCGGGAGGCCGTGCGCCCCGCTCCGTCGAAGACCGCCCAGGCCGCCGCCAGGTTGTTCACCGCTCGCGAAAGCTCGTCGGCCGGGAACAGGAAGTGCAGCCGCATGTGGTCGGCGTGCCCGCCCAGGGGGTCGAACGATCTGCCCGGCGGCACCGCCACCCCGTGCCGCAGCGCCACCTGGGAGAAGGCGTCGACGTCCCCGCGCGGGATCCGTACCCAGATCGTCTGGCCGCCGTGGGCGGGCTCGAACGACCACGACGGCAGGCTCCCGCGCAACTCGGCGCACAGGTGGTCGTGGCGCTCGCGGAGCCCGCGCACGCGGGCCGCGCGCACCTCCTCCAGGCGGCGTAGCAGCGCCGCGGCGGCGAGCTGGCTGAAGACCTCGCCCCCGAGGTCGTGCACGGCCCGCAGCCGGGCCAACCGGGAGATGAGCGGCGCCGCCGCGCGGATCCAGCCCACGCGCAGCCCGCCCCAGACGAGCTTGCTCAGCGAGCCGATCGTGATGACGTGCTCGCCCTGTCCGGCCCTGGGCCCGAACGCGGCCAGCGGGGGCGGCGTCTCGCCGGAGAAGCACAGCTCGGCGCAGACCTCGTCATCGATCAGCGGCACGTCGTGCTCGCCGGTCAGAGCCACCAGCCGCCTGCGGTCGTGGTTGGCCATGACGGCGCCGTCCGGGTTGCGCGCGGTGGGGACGAAGTAGGTGAACGCGGGACGTTCGCGCAGGGCGTCGCGCAGCTGCTCCGGCGTCACGGGCTTGACCACCGCGGCGGCGTGCCTGAACACCTCCAGCGAGCCCGGGTACGTCGGCGACTCGGTCAGCACGGTGTCGCCCGGCGCCGCCAGCAGCGCGGTGAGCAGCGTGAGCGCCTGCTGGGCGCCCGTCGTCGTGATGATCTCCTCCGGCGTCGTCGGCACGCCGCGGGCGCAGTAGTAGTCCGCCAGCGCGGCGCGCAGTTCGGCGTTGCCCGCCGGCTGGTAGCCCAGGTCGCGCACGCCGGCCAGCCGCGCCCCCGCCTCCTCGTACGCCTCGAACAACGCCTGCGGCGGATCATGGGGAGCGGCGCACGTCAGCAGGATCACCCCGTCCGGCGGATGCAGGATGTGCTGCAGCAGCGGATTGGCGACCACGCCGTCGGCCGCCCTCGTCGCGGGCAGGTCGAGCGGGGCCACCCGGGTGCCGCTGCCCTGGCGGCGCACCACGCGGCCTTCCTGCTGCAGCAGGTCGTACGCCGCCACCACGGTGCCCCGGCCCACCGCGAGCCGCTTGGCCAGCACCCGGTCGGGCGGCAGCGCGTCACCCGGTGGGAGCACGCCGTCGTCGATCAGCGCCCGCAGCCGGACCGCCAGCAGCAGGTAGAGCGGTCCGCGTCCCGACGCCCACCGCCCCAGCAGATCGACGAGGTCATCCAGATTGGCCCCATTCATGAACCAATTCTGCCCGATTGGCTCTGACGGTGAATCCCCGCACCGGAAATCATGGCCACATGACCGATTTCCGCCCCGAGACCAGGGCCGTCCACGTCCCTCAGCCGCCCGTCGAGGGCAGCCGCCCGATCACCATGCCGATCTACCAGACCTCGGGGTTCGTCTTCGACGACCCTGCCGTGATGGCCGACGCGATGGGGCGTCCCGACGGGGCATTCGTGTACGGGCGCTACACCAACCCGACCGTGCGCTCGCTGGAGCTGGCCGTCGCCGGGCTCGAGGGCGGCGCGGCCGCCATCGCCGCGGGCTCCGGCATGGGCGCGATCAACACCGTCCTGCTCGGCCTGCTCCAGCCCGGCGACCACCTGATCGCCCAGCGGTCGCTGTACGGAGGGACGGCCGCGATGCTCAACGAGCTGGTGGGCAGGTTCGGGATCACGGTCACGTACGTGCCCGAGAACGATCCCGCCGCGCTGCGTGCGGCCGTGCGGCCCGAGACCAGGCTCGTCTACCTGGAGACGATCAGCAACCCGATGACGCTGGTGGCCGATCTGCCCGGGATGTGCGGGGTGGCGCGCGAACTGGGGATCCCGTCCGTGGTGGACAACACGTTCGCCACGGCCATGTTGTGCCGGCCCTTCGAGCATAGGGCGGACATCGTCATCCACTCGACCACCAAATATCTGTCCGGGCACACCGACGTGGTGGGCGGCCTCGCGGTCTTCGCCGACACCGCGCTCTACGAGCGGATCTGGCACTTCGCGATCGAGCTGGGCGCCTCGGCCGACCCGTTCGCGGCCTGGCTGACGCTGCGCGGGCTGCAGACGCTCGCGCTGCGCATGGAACGCCACTGCTCCAACGCCGAGTTCCTGGCCACCCGGCTGGCCGAGCACCCCGCCGTCCAGGCGGTGCACTGGCCGGGGCTGGCGTCGCATCCGTCGTACGAGTTGGCCGGCAAGCTGCTGCCCGGCTTCGGCGGGGTGTTCTCGTTCGACCTGGTCGGCGGGCGGGCCGCGGGGGAGAAGTTCATGAGCTCGGTACGCCTCGCGCTGCTCGCCCCCTCACTCGGCGGCGTCGAGACGCTCATCCTGCACCCGGCCACCACCTCGCACCGCGCGCTGAGCCCGGACGAGCTGGCCAGGAGCGGGATCGGCGAGGGCACGGTGCGGATCGCGGTGGGCATCGAACATCCTGAGGACCTCTGGGCCGACGTCTCCCAGGCACTGTCGTAGCGTTCCTCCGTCTTAGGGTGTGATTCCATGACTGCCGTCGCGTATGAGGATGTGCTGGCCGCCGCCGGGCGGATCTCCGGGCTCGTGCTGCGCACGCCCGTGCTCGAGGTCTCGCCAGGGCTGTTCCTCAAGCTGGAGCTGCTGCAATATTCCGGATCGTTCAAGGTGCGCGGGGCCTTCAACCGGATGTTGTCGGCGGGTGCCCTGCCGGACAGCGGGGTGATCGCGGCCAGCGGGGGGAACCATGGGCTGGCGGTGGCGTACGCCGCGAAGGCGCTGGGGGTGCGGGCCGAGATCTTCGTGCCCGAGGTGACCAGCCCGGTGAAGGTGGCCGGGCTGGCGGCGCTGGGGGCGGATATCACACAGACCGGGGCCATCTACTCGGACGCCGCGGAGGCTGCGGCCAAGAGGGCCGCCGAGACCGGTGCGCTGAGCGTGCACGCCTACGATCAGCCGGAGGTGGTGGCCGGGCAGGGGACCACCGGGCTGGAGATCATGGAGCAGACCGGGGGCGTGGACACCGTGGTGGTGGCCGTCGGAGGCGGCGGCTTCGCCGGGGGGATCACTGTGGGGACGTCCGCGCGTTCGGCCGGCGCGGCGGGGGCGGCGGGCGCGGCGGGTCCGCGGATCGTCGCGGTCGAGCCCGAGCGCATCCCAACCCTCCGCGAGGCGCTCCGGGCCGCCCGGCCGGTGCCGGTCGAGGTCGGCGGGGTGGCGGCCGACGCCCTGGGTGCGAGCCAGATCGGCGGCCTGGCCTTCGAGATCCTCTCGGGGCCGCGGGTGGAGAGCGTGCTGGTGAGCGACGAGGCGATCGTGGCGGCCCGCCGGACGTTGTGGGAGCGGCACCGGCTGGTGGCCGAGCACGCGGGCGCGGCGGCGTACGCGGCGCTGCTGTCGGGCGCGTACACGCCGAGGGCGGGGGAGCGGGTGGCCGTGGTCGTCTGCGGCTCCAACACCGACCCCGCCACCCTCGGCAACTCCTGACCACGCGTGCTCCTGCCCCGCGGGGCAGGATCCGCCCCCGCCCGCGCGCCCGCCGGCCGCTGATTTCGTCGGTGAGTTCAGGTGCCGATCGTCGGTCTCTTTTGGCTCCACTTGCTGATCAACTCGCCATGATCTGAAGGCGAGTTTTGGCACCGCTCTGCGGAGTTGTCGATCTTCCGGTGGCTATCTGGGGTGCGGTGGGGCCGTGAGGCATGTTGGGCACGTCGGGTGTGTTGGCTCGGTACTACCTCGCCGCCATCGTTGTCGCCATCTGGCAACTCACCATCACCTGACGCACTGCGCCTCCCGCTCCACGGCATGTAGCCGGGGAACGGGGGCGCTTTCATGTTTGCCCGGTGTGCCGGCGGAGGGTTACGCGCGCATCTATCAGTGGTGAAGCTTCGCCACCTTCGAACATGCAGGTAGAAGGGCGGTTAAAGATCGTGAAGCCTCGCGGCGGCAGCAGCCACGGAGCGTCACGGAGTCCAGTAAGTTTCGAAGCTCGATCGCCGGTTACCGAAAAGTCATATTCGGCGCGGTACGGCTCCGTCCTGCCAGCGGTAGAGGTCGCGCAGCAGAGAAATCTCGGCACCGTGATGGATCAGCTCCCTGTTGACGTGCAGGACGATGCCCTCCATGGGAAACTGCTCGGGCCCCACCGTGGGCGGATTGTCCAGGTCAGCGTCCGAGAGCTCGCGGACCCCCGCGTTCCATCTCCCGTACATCTCATCGAGCTGTTTTAGCGCCTCGTCAGCGGTCCCCGCGTAGGCGAATGTCTGGGAGTCGACGTCCTGGCCGCCGAAGTGCCATCCGACCCGATAGCCCAGGCACGAGACGATGATGTGCGCCAGCCGCCAGGCAATCGTGGTCACCGGCGCCGGCACCGGGTCAGGGGACGCGAAGTCCATCGTCCACTCCCCCGAACCTGCCGACATCGGTGCGGCCGACGTGCCATGTGGGCGGATGCTCCAGCAGCCGCGCACCGGCTCCCAGAAGTACTCCTCATCGGTAAGACCGTCCAGCCGCGGCCGCAGGTTCTTGCGCCAGTGCCGGTCCAGCTGCTCCGCGAGCCGCTCGCTTCTTGTCATCTCCGCACCCTACAGACGACGGAGACCTGGCTGCGAACCTCGCGGACGCCGTCGACGGCCGTGGGCCGCGAGCCGCGTATCCCAAGGGCTCAGCGTTTGATCTCCTCCAGTCACCGTCCGCCGGTGCACGCCGTACTTACGGGCCAGCGCCCGCGCCGACATGCCTTCCAGCCGGGCGTCACGACGGATCGCCGCGAACAGTTCGGCCTTGCCCTTGTTGGCCATCGGTGCCCCCTCGCCATGCGGAGCACCCCGATCGTCTCACCAGCCGGACAAGCGTGGTACCAAAACGCACCGACACCGTTTTCCGGCCCAGAGGGGTGGAGCCTCACCTGACTGACAACTAGTACCAGTCCTCACCTACATAGCCAGGCCGCCCCCACCTGCGCGCCTGTCGGCCGGTCACGGCTGTACGCCCTCGGGGCGGCCGGCCAGCGTGCTATGGCCCGCCGCCCGCTCGCGTCCGCCATTGGCGTGATGGCGCCTCAGAACGTGCCGTGCGGGTGGGCCGGCCGCCCGAGCATCGGTTCGTGCGGCCGGGTCCCAGGTCGCTGATGCGGGGACGGGTCAGGTGTAGGTGTGCTCCGGGGCGGGGAAGGCGCCGGAGGCGACCTCGTCGGCGAAGGCCCGGACGGCGCGATCCATGTCGGCGGCCAGGTCCGCATACCGCTTGACGAACTTGGCCGGGCGCGGCGTCAACCCCATCAGGTCCTGCCACACCAGGACCTGCGCGTCCGTCGCCGCCCCCGCCCCGATGCCGATCGTCGGGATCGCGAGCGACGTCGTCACCCGCTCCGCCAGGTCGGCCGGCACGCATTCCAGCACCACCGAGAACGCCCCGGCCCGCTCCAGATCCTTGGCGTCCGCCATGAGCTCGTCGCCCGACTGCCCCCGCCCCTGCACGCGGTAGCCGCCCAGGACGTTGACCGACTGCGGGGTCAGCCCGAGATGCGCCATGACCGGCACGCCCGCCGCGACCAGCGCCTCCACCTGCGGCAGGATCCGGCGGCCGCCCTCCAGCTTGACCGCGTGGGCGCCCGCCTCCTTCATGAAGCGTGCCGCCGACTCCAGCGCCTGCTGGGGGGAGGACTGGTAAGACCCGAACGGCAGATCCGCGACCACGAGCGCGCGGGACGACCCGCGCACGACGGCCGCCGTCAGAGGCAGCAGGTCATCGACCGTGACGGGGAGCGTGGAGTCGTAGCCGTAGACGACCATGGCCGCCGAGTCGCCCACCAGCAGAACCGGGATGCCCGCCGCATCGAACACCCGCGCCGTCATCGCGTCGTAGGCGGTGACCATGGGCCACCGCTCTCCGCGCTCCTTGGCGGCGGCGAGATCGCGGACGGTGACACGGCGCCCGGAGACGCCGCCGTACAGCGTGGTTGAAGAGGACATGCGTAAACCCTCCGGAAAACGTCTCGAGGCGCCCCAGTGGCGTCCCCGGACTCCTTCTGATGATGGCACGGGCGGAAAACCTGTGGCGAAACTGTCGGTGCCTGTTGCCACAATCAACGTGGAGGTAATCAACGACATGGCTCTCGACCCTTACCGACGCCTGCTCAGGATCCGGGGCGTCCCCACGTTGCTGATGGTGGGGCTGCTGGCCCGGGTTCCTGCCACGGCCACGGGCATGGCACTGACCCTGCACGTGGCCGTGGTGCTCGAGCTCGGCTACGCCAAGGCGGGGCTGGTCACCCTGGCGAGCACGATCGGCATGGCGGTCGGCTCGCCGTTGTCGGGAAGGCTCGTCGACAAGCACGGCCTGCGTCCCGTGCTCGCCGTCACCACGGTGGCGCAGGCGGCGTTCTGGGCGGGCGCGTGGGCGCTGCCGTTCCCCGTCCTGCTCGTCGCGGCGGCTCTGGCGGGGCTGCTGGCGCTGCCGGTGTTCAGCGTGATCAGGCAGTGCCTGGCGGCCATGGTGCCCGTTCCGCAGCGGCGCACCGGCTTCGCGCTCGACTCGATCCTGGTTGAGATGTCCTACATGACGGGGCCGGCGCTGGCGGTGGCCGGCATCACGACGCTGGGCAGCGGCGTGACCATGGCGGTCGTCGGGGCCGGCATGACCGCCGCCGGGCTGGGGCTGATCGTGCTCAACCCGCCCACCCGGTCGGCCGACGAGAAGGAAAGCCGGGAAGAGCAGTCGGGCGTCAGGCTGCCCAGGAGCCAGTGGTTCACGCCGGCGTTCGGGGCGCTACTCGGCACAGTGGCGGCGGCCACGTTCGTGCTCACTGCGAGCGAGCTCGCCCTGGTCGCGACCATGACCCAGGCTCACCAGACCGCGTGGGTCGGCCTCGCCGTGGGCATCTGGTGCCTCTACTCGCTGATCGGCGGTCTGGTCTACGGCGGCCTGTCGCGCGGCTTCACGCCCCTGACGCTCATCGGGGGCATGGGCTTGCTGACCATTCCGGTGGGCTTGGCAGGCGGCGACTGGCGCTGGCTGGTCGTCGCCCTCCTGCCGGCCGGGTTGCTCTGCGCGCCATCGCTGTCGTCCACCGTCGACGCCGTCAGCGGATGGGTGCCCGCCCGTGCCAGAGGTGAGGCGATGGGCCTCCACGGCACCGCTCTGCTGATCGGCGGCGCCGCTTCGGCTCCGATCGCCGGGGCCGTCATCGACGGCGTCGGCCCGGCTTGGGCGTTCACGGTGGCGGGGCTGGTGGGGGTGGCCATGGTGCTGGTCGCCTTGCCGTTCTGGCGGCGCCGTCCGCAGGGAGCTTCCTCCATGCCGGCCGAGGACGTCGCACAGGGGACACCGGCTCCGGTTCCTTCCACGCTGAGCTGACGCACGCTCGTCGCGGCACCGGTTGCAGGGGCGTCGGTGCCGCACAGGCTGCGGGCGGAACGGAGGCACGCCCGGAGTTCACATGGAGTTTACGAAACGGGACCGTTGCGTATCGGAATAGCTTGCGATACGGTGTCGTTGCGAAACTCAGACGTATCGAAATTAAGGATGCCTCCCATGGATGCAAACGCAGGACATCCACGCCGATGGGCGATCCTCGGCGTGCTGGTCTTCAGCTTGCTGGCGGTCGTGCTCGACAACACGATCCTCAACGTGGCGATGAAGACGATCGCCGACCCGGTTGAAGGGCTGGGGGCGACGCAGAGCGAGCTGGAATGGGCGATCAACTCCTACACGCTGGTGTTCGCCGGGTTGTTGTTCACGTTCGGTGTGATCGGTGACCGGACAGGCCGCAAGCGGATGTTGTTCATCGGTATGGCGCTGTTCGGCCTGGCCTCGCTGGCCAGCGCCTACGCCCAGGATCCGATGCAGTTGATCCTGGCCAGGGCGGCGATGGGCATCGGTGGTGCGGCGATCATGCCGGCGACCCTGGCCATCATCTCCAATGTCTTCCCGCCCAGCGAGCGCGGCAGGGCGATCGGCATCTGGGCCAGCGGTGTGGGGCTCGCGGTGGCGATCGGCCCGATCACCGGCGGCCTGCTGATCGAGAACTTCTGGTGGGGCTCGGTCTTCCTGATCAACGTGCCGATCGTGATCATCGGATTGTTCCTCATCGCCGGCATCGTGCCCGAGTCGAAGGACCCGAAGCCGTCCAGACTGGACCCGGTGGGCGTGGTGCTGTCGATCATCGGCCTCGTGGCCCTCGTGTTCGGCATCATCCGCGGCGGCTACCTGGGCACCGTGGCGAGCGCCGAGGTGATCGTGCCCACGCTGATCGGCGTGGCGGTGCTGGGCGCGTTCGTGTGGTGGGAGCGGCGCATCGACCACCCGGTCTTCGACGTGCGCAACTTCTCCAACGTCAAGTTCAGCTCGGCCATCGGCATGATGGGCATCGTGTTCTTCGCGATGATGGGCGGGATGTTCTTCCTGACCTTCTACCTGCAGGCCGTGATGGGCTTCACCCCGCTGCAGGCAGGCGCGCTGATGATCCCCTTCGCCGCCGCGCAGCTCATCTTCGCGCCGCTCAGCCAGCGGGTGAACGAGCGGTTCGGGGCCAAGCTGTCGGCCACGGTCAGCATGAGCGTGGTGACCGTGGCGCTGGCCAGCTACGCGCTCATGGACCAGCACACGCCGATCCTGCTCATCGAGGTCATCTTCTTCGTCCAGGGCGCCGCGATGGCCAACATCATGCCGCCCGCCACCACCGCCATCATGGAGGCGCTCCCCAGGGAGAAGGCCGGGGTCGGCTCGGCCATGAGCAACACCGTCCGCCAGGTCGCCGGCGCACTCGGCGTGGCCGTGCTCGGCTCGGTGCTGTCGTCCAGCTACCGCGGCGAGATGGCGCCCGCGCTGGCCGCGCTGCCCGCCGACGTGCGGCACTCCGCCGGTGAGTCCATCATGGCCACGCTGGGCGTCGCCGAGGGGCTCGGCGGGCGGGGCGAGGCGCTGATCCAGCCCGCGTTCACCGCCTTCGTGAACGGCATGCACGTCACGGCCCTGGTGTCGGCCGCGATCGCACTGTTCGGCGTCGTGGTCGTGGCCAGGTGGATGCCGGGCAAGCCGCGCCCCGTGGAGCAGGTGGAGGGGTTGAAGGAACCCGCCACCGTTTGACGTCCTCCCCCGCCTGATCCGGGCGCGGGATTCAGCCCATCTCACGCCAAGAGGAGGACAGATGAACCGGTGGCAAGATCGGGAGGCCGACGTGCCGCGCCGTTCCCCGTGCCCTCCCTTGACCGGGGGAGGGCGAAGGCACGGTGGAGATGTACGGTGAGACCGCGATGACGATCCAGGAAACAGGGGCCGCCCGTCCGGCCGGGCGCCCGCGAAGCGAGAAGGCCGAGAAGGCCATCATTGACGCCACCCTCGATTTGATCAGCGAGGGCATGGGCATCTCCGAGCTGTCCATCGAGGCGATCGCGTCGAGGGCGGGCGTCGGCAAGACGACGATCTATCGGCGCTGGTCCAACAAGGAGGACCTGGTCGTCGACGCGCTCTCCACGCTCAAGGCGCCGGTGCCGCCCCTCGCCGGCACGTCGGTGCGGGACGATCTGATCAGCCTGCTCGACGCGATGCGGCAGGAGCACGGCAACAAGCGCGGCCGGTGCGTGATGAACATCGCGATGAGCGAGGCCGATCGTTACCCGCAGTTGCTGGAGCGCTTCGTCAAGCGCGCCGTCGAGCCCCGCAGGCAGGCGTTGCGCGGCGTGATCGAACGCGGCGTCGCCTCCGGCGAGCTCCGGGCCGACGTCGACGTCGACTTGGGCATGGCCATCCTCTCGGGCGCCATGCTGTGGCACACCAAGTGGGGTCCTGCCGGGGACCTTCCTGTCGATCTTGCCGAACGCATCGTTGATGCGGCCCTGGCGGGCATGGCTCCCTAAGCGGAGCGGCCGGACGACTGCTCTGGGCCTGGGCAGGACGTGAGCATCGTTCTAGTCTCGCGGTCATGGGCCCCATGCGGAGGATCGCGGCGGTCGTCGCGCTCGCGTCAGGTCTGCTGTTACCCGCCGGTGTCGCCTTCGCGCATGAGGAGCGGGAGGTGAGCTTCCCCGACGGCACGGGTACGGTCCCGCGGCTCCGGACGGGGGAGCCAGATGTGCTCGTCTGCAAACCCGACCAGGCCGACTTCGAGCGGAGAATCGCGAAATTTCCGGCGCAGCTCCAGGAGCGCAACCGCGACCTTTTCGCGAAATGTCAGGAGAACGGGGCGAGACACCTCCAGGAGGCCGTTGACCAGGTCGACCGCCCCGGAATGACCATCGCCATCCTCCCCGGCCTCTACCGCGAGGAACCCAGCCACGCCGCCCCGACCGGCGACTGCGCCAGGCTCCCCGCCCGCTGGGCGCACCACGGGGGATACCAGATCCTCAGCTTCGACCAGCAGCGCCAATGCCCGCACAACCAGAACCTCGTCGCCATCCTCGGCGAGAAGGATCTGCAGATCGAGGGCACCGGCGCGGGCCCGCTGGATGTCGTCATCGACGCCGAATACCGCAAGCTCAACGCCATCCGCGCCGACCGCGCCGGCGGCGTCTACTTCAAGAACTTCACCGCGCAGCGCACCACGTTCAACTCCCTCTACGTGCTCGAAACCGACGGTTTCGTCATCGACCAGGTCCTCACCCGCTGGAACGACGAGTACGGCTTCCTCACCTTCGCCAGCGACCACGGCCTCTACACCGACTGCGAGTCGTACGGCAACGGCGACGGCGGCCTGTATCCGGGCAGCGCCTCTGACATCAACGACGGCCGCGGCCACGACGTGCCCCGCTACGCCATCGAGATCCGCCGCTGCAAGAGCCACGACAACGCGCTCGGCTACTCCGGCACCGCCGGCGACTCGGTGTGGGCGCACGACAACGAGTTCTACGGCAACATGGTCGGCGCCACGATGGACAGCCTCTGGCCGTCCCACCCCGGCCTGCCGCAGAACCACGCCAGGTTCGAGAACAACAAGATCTACGACAACAACCGCGACTACTACCGGTACCTTCGGAACGGCACCTGCGCCAAGCCCCCGGCCCAGCGGGGTTACGAGCAGGGCGTCGTCTGTCCTCAGGTCGGGGTCCCGTCGGGCACGGGCGTCCTGGTCGCGGGCGGCAACTACAACGTCTTCACCGGCAACCGGATCTGGGGGCACCAGCGGGCGGCGTTCCAGCTGTTCGGCGTGCCCGCCTTCATCAGGGGCGAGACCGACCTGGCCAAGCAGGCCGACACCTCGGACTTCAACCGGTACGAACGCAACGTCTTCGGCGTCACGCCGGCGGGGGAGCGGCGGCCGAACGGGCTGGACGTGTGGTGGGACGGGCAGGGCGCCGGCAACTGCTGGCAGGGCGACACGGGCACGTCCACGCCCGCCGTGCTGCCGGTGTGCGCCGACCGGGCGCCCGAGCTGTCGGGCGGGACGCGCCGGATCCTGGCCGAGCCGGTCAAGCTGATCAAGCTGTACATGTGCGCCGACTTCAGCGCCTCGGAGGTCCGCCTGCCCGCCGGGTGCGACTGGTTCGGCGCGTCCGGACTGGGCACGGTCGAGGCTCTCCTGGCACTGGCAGGTTCGGTGGTGCTGGGCCTGCTGGTGGGGCTCTTCTGGTGGCGCTCCCGCCGCGCCGCCCGCCTCTCCGGCGGCACGTTCCGGATCACGTTCGGCGCCTCGTTCGACGTCACGGCCGGTGCGGGCCGGCGGCCGGAGGCGGCCGCACGGATCGGCGGGGAGGAGGACGACCCGTCAGGGAACCGCCGTAGGCACCGGCTGATCGTGGCGGGCACCCTCGCCGGGACGGCTGGGCTGGTGCTCGACGTCGTGGCGGCGGCAGTGGGGAGTCCACGGCAGGCCGGGGTGGCGTTGCTGCTCATGGCAGCGTGGTGGTTGTGCCTGGGGGCGGCGCTGCGGGCCCGGCGGCCGGTGTTCGGCTGGTTCACGGTTCTGGTGGGCGTGCTGGCTGTGGCGGACGCCTTCGATCGGCTGGTGCACTTGATCCCGTTCGTCCCGCTGGGGCCCGGATGGGTACGCGGGCTGCTCACCGGCCTCTGGGTGGTGTGCGCGGTCCTGGTGCTCGTGCTCCGGGACAGCCGCAGCGCGGACAAGAGCACCGCCGAGGCCGAGGTGCCGGCGTGAACCGCCCGGCGGTGCGATGAACGCCGAGGCGGGCTAGGCCGAGGTCCGGCGGCGGAACAGCACCGCCGCGATCGGCACGCTCACCGCCACCACGCCCGCGAGCCAGAGCGCCGCCACCACGCCGGGCGACCCCACGGGCTCGCCTTGGAGCAGCGCCCGCAATGTCACCACGATCGGCGTGATGGGCTGGTTGGAGGCGAAGTCCCGCAGCAGGCTCGGCATGGTCTCGGCCGGCACGACCCCGTCCGACAGGTACGGCAGGAACAACACGACGAAGCTGAACGCCCCGGCCGCCTGAGTCGACCTCACCAGCAGCCCCCACAGCACCGCCAGCGACGACATCGCCAGCACGTACGCCGCCACCAGCCCCAGCACCAGCGCCCACCCGGCGAGTGTGGCGTCCGGGCGGAAACCGAGGATGACGGCCGCGACCAGGGCGAAAGCGCAGGCCGCCACGTTGCGGACCACGGAGGCGACCACGTGCCCCGCGGGGACCACCCAGCCGCCGATCGGCAGGGTGCGGAAGCGGTCGATCATGCCTCCGGTCATGTCGTCGGCGACGTTCACGGCCGTCAGCGCGGCCCCGTACCCGCCGGACATGAGCAGCACGGCGGGCACCGCGAAGTCGATGTAGGCCAGCCCGCTGGAGCCGGTGGTGATCGCGCCGCCGAAGACGTACACGAACACCACCATGATGATGACGGGCAGCACGATGTTCACGATGAGGCCGTCGAGGACGCGCACCTCGCGCCGCAGGCCGCGGACGGCGAGGCGGCGCAGGTCGCCCGCGGCGCTCAGCACCCCGCTCATGGGGCCTCCTCCGTCGGCCCCATGAGCGGATACCCCGGCTGTGTTGATTGGTCGCTCGCTGCGCTCGCTCATGGGGCCTCCTCCGTCGGCCCCATGAGCGGATACCCCGGCTGTGTTGATTGGTCGCTCGCTGCGCTCGCTCATGGGGCCTCCTCCGTCGGCCCCATGAGCGGATACCCCGGTTGTGTTGATTGGTCGCTCGCTGCGCTCGCTCATGCCGCGGCCGCCGTGAGCTCGAAGAAGACGTCGTCGAGCGTGGGCGTGCGCAGCTCCACGTGCTCGACACCGACGCCGGCCCGGTGCAGCGCGTCGAGCGTGTGGCGCAGGTGGTCGGTGCCGTGGACGGCCACCGTGAGACTCCCGGCCTCCGCGTCAGCGGACGCCCCGAGCAGCGCCCGGGCGCGCGGGCCGTCCTCAGCCCGGGACAGGCGCAGGATCAGGCGTTCGGCACCGACCTGCCGCTTCAGCGCGGCGGGCGAGTCGTCCGCCACCACCCGCCCTGCATTGATCACCACGACCCGGTCGGCGAGTTGGTCGGCCTCCTCCAGGTACTGCGTGGTGAGGAGGATCGTGGTCCCGGACGCCAGCAGCTCGCGGATCACCGACCACAACTCGGCCCGGCTGCGCGGGTCGAGCCCGGTGGTGGGCTCGTCGAGGAAGAGGATCCGCGGCGCCGACACCATGCTCGCCGCGAGGTCCAGCCGCCGCCGCATCCCGCCGGAGTACGTCGCCACCTGCCGGTTCGCGGCCTCCGCCAGGTCGAACCGCTCCAGCAGCTCCCGGGCCCGCCGCCGCGCCCGTCGCCCGCCCAGGTGGTGGAGACCGGCGAACAACTCCAGGTTCTCCCGGCCGGTTAACAGGTCGTCCACCGTGGCCTGCTGGGAGGTCAGCCCGATCACCCGGCGCACCGCCACGCCGTCACGCGTCACGTCGCGCCCGCCCACCGTGGCGGTGCCGCCGTCGGGCGCGAGCAGCGTGGTCAGGATGCGCACGGTGGTCGTCTTGCCCGACCCATTCGGGCCGAGCAGGGCCAGCAGCGAGCCCGTGGGCACGGTCAGGTCGATCCCGGCTAACACCTGGGTCGCGCCGAAGGACTTCGTCAGGCCCCGCGCGCGGATGGCATCTGTGAATGGCGTACTGTGTATGTCGTTCATAGTTCTAAGGTAATGCACAATCCTAGGAGCGGGTCAAGGAGGAGTTCGCATGGCGCAGGAGCGGCCGCTGCCGTCCGTGGTGGAACGCATGTGGGGACGCGAGCCGGTGACGCGCCGGGGACCGCGGCCGCGGCTGAACCTGGCGACCATCACCGCCGCCGCCATCGAGATCGCCGACGCCGAAGGGCTGGCCGGGGTCTCCATGGCCAGTGTGGCCTCGCGGGTGGGAGTGGCGGCTACGGCGCTCTACCGGTACGTCGAGAGCAAGGATGATCTGCTCACGGCCATGGCCGACGCCGCCGCGCCACTGCCGCCCGAGCCCGGGGGCATGACCTGGCGCGCATACCTGGCTGTGTGGACCCGGGCGCAGCGCGACATCCTGCTCGACCATCCGTGGTTGTTGTCGGCCGCCGCGCCCGTGCCGCCGATGGGCCCGCAGCGGCTGCTGTGGCTGGACCGCGCTCTGGCGGCACTCGACGGCACGGGGCTCGACGACGGTGAGAAGATCAACGTGGCGAGCGCCCTGACCGGATACGCGCTCACCGACGCCGCCCTCCGCCACGCGGTCGGCGACCCGCGGATGGAGGAATCCGGGATCAAGGGCGCCGCCGACTACGGCGAGGTGCTGGCCGAGGTGCTCGACCCCGAGACCTACCCGGCCCTGTCGGCGGCGATGCGCTCGGGCGCCATGCGCGGCGCGGAGGGCTGGGTGGACGACGGCGACTTCGTATTCGGGCTCGACCTGCTGCTCGACGGTGTCGAGGCGCTGATCCGGCGGCGAGCGTCACCGACGCCTCCCGCTGCCCGCGATCCTCTCAGGTAGCTTGGCCACGGAGGAGGCGGAAGGGGACGAAGCGATGGCCACGACGCCCGCGGCGGAGTTGCTGGCCGCGGCGCGGGCGGGCGACCGTGACGCGTTCAGCCGCCTGGTCGGCCCGCTGCGGGAGGAGCTGCGCGCGCACTGCTACCGCATGCTGGGCTCCGTCCACGACGCCGAGGACGCCGTGCAGGACACGCTGGACCGGGCCTGGCGAAGCATGGCGCGGTTCCAGGACCGCGGGACATTCAGGGCGTGGCTCTACAAGATCGCGACCAACCGGGCGCTGACGTTGATCGAGCGGCGGGGACGGCGCGAGCTGCCCACCGACCTGAGCCCCGAGGCCGCGCCGGTCGCCGAGGTGGCGTGGCTGGAGCCGTACCCGGACCGGCTGATGGGCTGGACGGCCGAGCTGGGCCCCGAGGCCCGCGCGGTGGCGAAGGAGAGCGTGGAGCTGGCGTTCGTCGCGGCGCTGCAGCACCTGTCGGCCCGGCAGCGGGCCGCCCTGCTGCTGCGGGACGTGCTCGGGTACGCCGCCGTCGAGGCCGCCGACCAGCTGGACACCACGGTCGCGGCGGTCAACAGCGCCCTGCAGCGGGCCCGTAAGGTCCTCGCCGAGCTGCTGCCGGAGGCGAGCCAGCGGCAGACGCTCGACGTGCTGGGCGAGCCCGGGCAGCGGGAGCTGGCCCGCCGGTACGCCGCCGCCTGGGAGGCCGGCGACATCGACGCCATCGTGGCCATGCTGACCGAGGACGCGAAGTACTCGATGCCGCCGCTGACCGCCTGGTACCAGGGCCACGACGGCATCCGCGGCTTCCTGGCCGAGGGGCCGCTGACCTGCCGCTGGCGTTTCCTGCCCGCGCGGGCGAACGGGCAGCTCGCGTTCGGTACGTACATGTGGGACGAGCGGCGGGCCGCGTACGTCCCGGCGGGTGTGGACCTGATCGTCGTGCGCGGCACCCGGATCGCCGAGGTCGTCTCGTTCCTGGAGGCCGAGTTCGCGGACTTCGACCTTCCGCCCGAATTGCCGCGATGATTTCGCGCCCCGGCCCAGGTTGTACTCCTGACGGACCCACCGACCGAAAGGACTGCACCATGACCGGCGACGAAGAGCGGATCCGCGAGCTGATCGAGCGCTGGGCCGAGGCGGTGCACGCCGGCGACCTCGATCGCGTTCTCGCCGATCACGCCGACGACATCGTGATGTACGACGTGCCGCCGCCCTACGAAGGCGTGCACGGCATCGAGGCGTACAAGGAGACGTGGCCGGGCTTCTTCCAGTGGCAGGCGCAGGGCGCGTCGTTCGAGATCGAGACCCTGGACGTCACCGCCGGCTCCGACGTCGCCTTCGCCCACGCCCTGCTGCGCTGCGGCACCCCCGGTGAGCTGGCGGCGAACCCCGGATACCGGCTGCGGCTGACGCTCGGCCTGCGCAAGGAGGACGGCCGCTGGGTCGTCGCCCACGAGCACCACTCGTTCCCCCTCGGGGATGAGGGCGCGGCCGAGGAGGAGGTGCGGCAGGTCCACGAACGCTGGTACGCCGAGACCGCCGCCAAGGACCTGGACGGCATGATGACCGCCATCGCTGACGACGTCGTCTCGTACGAGCACGAGACGCCCCTGGAGTACGTCGGCGTCGACGAGGTGCGCAAGGTCTGCGCCCGTGGCCTCGACGTCCCCGGCGATGTGAGCTTCGACGTGCCCGACCTGAAGATCCTGGTACGCGAGGACCTCGCGGTGGCGTGGGGACTCAACCGCGTCCGCGTCGCAGGCGAGGACGGTCAGGTGTCCGAGACCTGGTCGCGGGGCACGCGGGTGTTCGAGCGGCGGGACGGCGCCTGGATGATGACCCACCAGCACCTGTCGTTCCCGCTCGACCAGGCCACCGGCGCGGCCAGGACCGACCTGCGCCCGTCGCCGCCGCGGTAGCGACGCGCGCGGCCGTCAGGGGAGCGACACGGGCAGCCCGAACCGCGGGAAGTGCTCGCGGCCGATGAACGAGGTGATCTCGCTGATCTGGTCGCCGCGAAGCGTCAGCACGTTGATCGACCAGGCCAGGTGTGCGCCGGCCGCGTCGTCCCAGAGGTAGGAGGCGGCGGCCGGCTGGCCGTTCGCGTGCGCCGGGAGGTGCCGCCAGGAGCCGCACGAGGTCAGCGGCACCCGTACCGCGAAGTCGGTGACGGCCGCCAGGCCGCGGTACCAGTGCGGCATGGGCGGCATCGACCAGGTCACGTCCTCGGTGAGCAGCGCGACCAGAGCGCCGGCGTCGCCGCGTTCCAGCGCGGCGGCGTACCCGGCGACGATCTCCCGCGTGTGGGCGTCCCCGAGAGTCCGCAGCGTCTGCTGCTGGGAAGGGGAAGGCACCCGTTCGGCGACGATCCTGCGGGCCCGCGCCAACGCGCTGTTGACGGATGTGGTCGTGGTCCGCATCATGGCGGCGATCTCGGCGACGGAGAATCCCAGCACCTCGAACAGCAGCAGCGCCGCTCGCTGGTTGCCCGGCAGGTGCTGCAGGGCCGCGACGAACGCCAGCTCGACGGCCTCCCGCTCCTCATACCGCGCGGCCGGGCCAGTGTCCGGGTACGGTCCCAGCCAGGCCACGTCCGTCCGCGGCGCGTTGTCGGCCACGGTGCGGTCGGCGGCCGGGCCGAGATCCACCGGTAGGGCCCGCCTGCCGCGCGTCTCGACGAGATCCAGGCACGTACGGGTCGCCACCGTGTACAGCCACGAACGCAGCGAACTGCGACCCTCGAAGCGCGCCAACCCGCGCCAGGCCCGCACCAGGGCCTCCTGCAGGGCGTCGTCGGCGTCGTGGGCGGAGCCGAGCATGCGATAGCAGTGCGCGTGCAGTTCACGGCGCAGCGGCGAGATGAGGCGGTCGAAGGCGGCATCGTCCCCTTCGCGTGCCCGGCCCAGGTCACGATCCTGCGTTGTCGAATCCACGGTTGGCTGGCGAGTTTCGCTCACGAGCCCCGATTGTGCCCCAAGAGGGCTGTTGGGGGGAGCGCTCGGTGCCGCTCAGAGGATCGGGGGGCGCTTCGGCTGGGCCTGGTGCCGGTCGAGACCCGGGTGGTGGCTGGGGCCGCTTCAAACGTGCTGCTCCTGGACGGAGGCCAGCATGGTGTCCAGGTGCCGCTGGGACGTCTGGAGACGCTCGATTGTCGCGGTGATGCGCCGCCGCTCCTGTCGCAAATGGATGATCATCCCGGGGCAGGCCACCGGCACCATCCGCCCGCCCTCGTCGTCATGGACGCAGTCCAGCAGCCGGCCGATGACCGCGGTGGGCAGCCCGGCGGCCAGCAGGGTCCGGATGTGGCGGACGGCGGCGACGTCCGACTCGTGGTACTCGCGATAGCCGTTGGGCAGCCGGACAGGCCGCAAGAGTCCCTGCTCCTCGTAGTACCGCAGCAACCGCCTGCTCACCCCGGTCTCATGGGCCAGGTCGCCGATCCGCATATGTTCCTCGCTCCGAGCTTGACCTTCACATCGATGTGACGCCTTAGCGTCCCCTTGTCTGCCACTGCCAACAAAGCGAAGGAGCCGATGATGCCGGGTGCGGTGATTATCGGAGCGGGTCCAGGGATCGGCCGGTCGGTCGCCCGCCGGTTCGCACGTGAGGGCCTGCCGGTGGCCCTCGTCTCGCGAACGGGCGACACCCTGGGGCTCGATAAGGTGCGGGCGTATCGGGCCGACAGCGCCGACGAGACGGCCCTGCGGGCCGCCCTGGACGCGTCGGCCGCCGATCTGGGCACTCCGGACGTCGTGGTCTACAACGCCGCGATCATCCGGCCCGACTCGCCCGGCGAGGCGACCGTACGCGCCCATCTGGACGCCTGGGCGGTCAACGTGGTCGGCGCGCTCATCGCGGCCGCCCACGTCGCGCCTGCGATGGCGCGGCGCGACGGCGGCACGTTCATCATCACCGGCGGCATGCCCGAGCCCAAGCGCCAGTACACGAGCCTGTCCCTGGGCAAGAGCGGCGTGCGCACGCTGGTGGCGCTGCTCGACCAGGAGTACGGCCCTTCGGGTGTGCACGTGGCCACCGTCACCGTGGCAGGTCCCGTCGCGCCGGGCACGGCTTTCGATCCCGACGACATCGCCGAGCACTACTGGCGCCTGCACATTCAGCCCCGCGCCCGCTGGGACCACGAGATCCTCCACAACGGCCGCCACGACCGGTGACCTGGGGCGGCCGGGTCAGGGTGCTCGGGGTCAGGGTGGCCAGGTCACGGTGCAGGTGTCAGGGTGAAGGCGGTGGTCGCGGCCACCCTGCCGTTGACGATCACGTCGAGCTCCCTGGGCCCGGGCGGCTCATCGCGCGTAGTCACCGGCCGGAAGGAATGGCTCTTCCGTAACGTGAACGTCGCCCCGGCCCCGTCCGCCTCACGCTGACCCAGGTGGAACACGCGACGCGAGCCCGGCCGCCGGATCGCGTATTTGAGCAGCAGCGGCCCCGCCCCGTCAGCCGTGACCGTGACCGAGAAGCCCAGCTTCTCGCCGACGGCCACCGCCTCCGACTCCAGGGCGAGCACGTCCACCGCGCCGCTGCCCGGAGTGGCGCCCACGAGCGCGAGCGCCTCAGGATGCCCGGCTCGCAGCAGCCCGCGCACCGCGTGCCGCAGCACCTTCTCCACGTGCGAGCCGCCGTCGGCACGCCAGCGCGCCAGCAGCGCCAGCGCCTCCTCCGGATGGCCCTTGGCCAGGTCGTTGACGTGGTTGGCGACCGAGCGGCGGACGTATTCGCTCGGGTCGTCGCGCAGCCGGTCGAGCAGGGGCAGCGTCGGCCCCGGCGCCATCAGCCAGCTCACCCGCGTGGCCCACGGCAGCCGCGGTCGCGACCCCTCCGACGCCAGCCGGCGCAGATGCTCGTCCGGTGACTCCGCCCAGGCATACATGATCTTGAGCGCGTCGTCGCGGTAAAGCTCCAGGAAGGGCCGGACCGCGAACTCGCCCGACGAGTATGGCGTGAGCGTCGCCAGCGTCTCCATCGCCGCGTCCAGGTGATCGAGCCCCTGGACGGCCGTGTGATCGGTGGCGGGCCAGCCGCTCCACATGTCCAGCACCGCCCGCGAGGCGCAGCCGCGCACGATCTCGGCGGCCCGCGGATAGGGCAGCGGCAGCGCGTTGGCCAGTGCCGCGGCGACGTGCCTGACCCGGTCCTTCAACTCCAGCCCGTCGAGCCCGTCCAGGGCCCGCCCCACGAACCGGTCCCGGGGGAAGGGCGACCAGGCGGCGGCCAGCCCGTCGGCCAGCACCGACACGGACTGGGCGTTGATCATGTCTTTCAGCGGTTGAGCCACGGCCTCACTGTGCCAGCCGCCACCGACAGATTCCCGCTACGCGTCCGTGTCCCGCAGCTGGTCGAAGTAGGGCTTCATCGACGGGTAGTAGTCGTCGAAGTCCGGCTTGGGGGAGCCGTCGCGGGAGGCCACGAGCAGGTCGAGGTAGTACTCCCAGCCGGGGCCGATCTCGCCGATCCCCTCCTCGTCGGCCAGGTGCTGGACGAACCGCAGCTCCGTCGTGCCGTCGGCCTCGGACAGCAGCAGCTCCAGATGCCAGGACCCGGCCTCGTCCACGGCGGACACCTCCAGCCGCCGCGGTGGCTCGCACGCGTCGATGCGCATCTCGTACCAGGGCTGCTGCTCCTCGTACAACATCTGGACCTTGATCGTCCGGCCGGGCCCGGCCTGGCCCTCCCACGGGCCGAACCAGCGCGCGGTGCGCTCCGGCTCGGTGATGCTGGCCCACACGTCCTCGGCGGGTGCGCGGAAGGTGCGGGTGAGGACGAGATCGCTGCCGGACTCCGTGCGGAACAGTCGGCCGGTGGGGAATCGGTTCATGCCGTGCCTGCCTTTCTGCTGTCAGCGGCGCCGCCCGTGCGGCGTTCGCGGCGCGTTCGGTAGACCTCTGTCTCCAACGCGTCGAAGTGGTGCTCCCAGCCCGAGGGCCGGACGAACTGTGCCAGCCACGCGATGAGCTCGGTGAACCGATCAGGATCGAGCGTGTAGAAGCGCTGCCTGCCGACGAGCTCCGCGCGGACCAGCCCGCTCTCCCTGAGCACGCGCAGGTGGCGGCTCACGGCGGGGCGGCTGATCGGGAACCGGTCGGCGACCTCGCCGGCCGCCAGGCGCCCCTCTCTGAGCAGCACCAGGATCTGCCGCCGCACCGGATCCGCGATCGCCCCTGCCACTTCGTCCACGCGAAAAGCGTAACCCATTGGTTACGCGTTCGCCAGCACCTCTCCCGCATCGTGGCGGAAGAGGAAGAAGGCCCTTACCGGCGCACGGCCGCGTCGAGCAGGATGCGGGCCAGCTCACGGGACTGGGAGAACATCGGCCAGTGGCCGGTGTCCATCTCCACCAGCCGCCACCGCTCGCCGGTCAGCAGCCTGGCCACGTCGTCGGCCGGCTTCTCGCCGTCGAGCAGGCATTTGATGTAGGTGGCGGGGAGCTCGCCGAGCGGCCGCGCCAGCACCGCGGGCTCGGTCAGCGAGGCCCCGGGATGCGGCGTCGAGCCCTCCACGATCCGCGCGATCTGCTCGTCGCTGAGCCCCTGGCCCGCATAGTCGGCTGCGGTCTGAGGCGGCCAGAAGCCGCCGTGGGCGTCGATCTCGCTCGCCGCCCAGCCGTCCGGCGCCCCGGACGCGAACGCCTCGCCGTGCGTGGGCACGTTGGAGTCCACGAAGACCACGTGGGCCAGCCGGTCGCCGATCCGGTCGGCCGCCTGGCCGACCGGGATGCCGGAGTAACTGTGCCCGACCAGGACGACGTCCCGCAGATCGCGGCGCTCGACCTCGTCGACGATGTCCTGGACGTGGGTCTGCTGCCCGGCGGGCACACCCTGCTTGTCGGCGAGCCCGGACAGCGTCAACGGGTGCGCGCCGTGCCCGGCCGCCCGCAGCTCCGGCACCACCTCGTCCCACGCCCACGCCCCGAGCCACGCGCCTGCCACCAGTACGAATTCAGCCATGGCGGGCAACGTAGCGGAGCGGTCCGACAATTACCCCGTGGTGGTCTCCCGCCAGCGGTTGGTGATCGGGAGGCGGCGGTCCCGGCCGAAGTTCTTCGGGGTGATCTTCGGGCCCGGCGGATACTGGCGGCGCTTGTACTCCGCCAGGTCCACCAGCCTGATCATGCGCGTCACCAGCTCAGGATCATGGCCGGCCGCGATGAGCTCCTGCGAGCCCATGTCCTTCTCCACGTAGTCGTCCAGCAGCCGGTCCAGCACCTCGTAGGGCGGCAGCGAGTCCGTGTCGCGCTGGTCCGGGCGCAGCTCCGCGCTCGGCTCCTTGGTGATCGAGTTCTCCGGGATCGGGCACTCGGCCGTCATCAGGAACTGCGGGTCCGAGTGCGCGTTGCGCCACCGGGACAGCGCCCACACCATCGTCTTCGGCACGTCCTTGATCGGGGCGAAGCCGCCGGCCGAGTCGCCGTAGAGGGTGGAGTAGCCGGTCGCGAGCTCGCTCTTGTTCCCCGTGGTCAGCACCAGGTGGCCGTGCTGGTTGGACAGGCCCATGAGGATCATGCCGCGCACCCTGGCCTGGAGGTTCTCGGCGGCCAGGCCGGACAGCTCGATCTCCTTCTCGAAGGCGTCGACGACGTCGGCGATGGGGACCATCTGCGCGTTGACCCCCTGCCTGCGCACCAGCTCCTCGGCGTCGGTCACCGAGTGCTCGGAGGAGTAGCGCGACGGCATGAGCACGACGTGCACCCGGGACGGGCCGATCGCGTCGGAGGCGATGGTCGCGGTCAGCGCCGAGTCGATCCCGCCCGACAGCGCCAGGATGATCGACTGGAACCCGTTCTTACGCACGTAGTCCCTGACCGCGAGCACCAGCGCCGAATAGACCTCCGCGTGCAGATCGAGCCGCTCGGCAATGCCGGCCGGCTCAGCGGAATAGGGCGCCACGGGCTGCTCCGACAGCACCAGCCGCTCGACGGTGATCGTGGAGTCGTCGCCCGCGTCGTGCGGGTACGTGCCCGGCTCCGCGTCCGAGACCGGCAGGTCGTCCAGGTCCACGACCAGCAGCTCCTCTCGGAACTGGCCCGCCCGCGCCACCAGCTCGCCCGAGCCGTCCACCACGATCGAGTCGCCGTCGAAGACCAGCTCGTCCTGCCCGCCGACCTGATTCACGTAAACGAGCGCGCACCCGGCCTCACGGGCGCGCCGCCGGCACAGCTCCAGCCGTACGTCGTCCTTCTCCTTCTCGTACGGCGAGGCGTTCGGCACCACCAGCAGCCCGGCCCCCGCCTGCCCCACGACCGACACGGGACCGCCCTCCTGCCAGAGGTCCTCGCAGACGGCGATCGCCACGTCGACCCCGTGCAGCCGGAAGATCGGCAGCCGGTCGCCGCGCACGAAATAGCGGTATTCGTCGAACACGCCGTAGTTCGGCAGGTGGTGCTTGGCCGTACGCGTGACCACCTCGCCCTTGTAGAGCAGCGCGGCGGCGTCCAGCGGGGCGCCTTTCGGCTGCCCCACCCGGGGCGCCAGGCCGGCCCGGTCGACGTAGCCGGCCACCACGGGGAGGTCGCCCAGGCCCTCCAGCTCCAGCCTGCGCGCCACCTCCTCCAGAGTCCGGATGCTGGCGTCCACGAAGGACGTGCGCAGCACCAGGTCCTCCACGGGGTATCCGGTGAGGAACATCTCGGTGAAGACGACCAGGTGCGCCCCGCGCTCGGCGGCGTCGCGGGTCCACGTCACCAGCCGGTCGGCGTTGGCGGCCAGGTCGCCGACGGTCGGGTTGGTCTGTGCCAGGGCAATGCGCAGTTGTGCCACGCGCCCAGCCTAATATGGCGCGATTTTTATCGTCAAAGCGACGAAAAGTGAGCCTTCTCACCTGGCGTGACCAGCCCGGACTCGTACGCGGCCATGACCAGCTGCGCCCGGTCGAACAGCCCGAGGTGTTCGAGCAGCGACTTCACCATCAGCGAGGCCTCTTCCTCCGGCAGTGAGAGGGTCTGGCCGATCTGGCGGTTGGTCAGGCCTCTGGCGACAAGTTTCAGCACGTCGAGCAGGGCGTCGGAGAGCCCGGCCAGCGCCGGCGGCGAGGCCGGGTCGGCCCGCCCGGCGAAGGCGGAGATCAGTCGCGTCGTGACCGCCGGGTCGATGAGCGCGTCCCCGCCGGCGGCGGCCCTGATCGCGGCCACGAACTGCTCCGGAGCCGCCGTCTTCAGCAGGAATCCGCTCACTCCCGCCCGCAGGGCCGCGTAAAGATTTTCGTCGCTGCCGAACGTGGTCATCATGACCACCTTCGGCGGCCGCTCCTCCGCCAGGATCCTGCGTGCGGCGGCGAGACCGTCCAGATGCGGCATCTGGATGTCGAGCAGCACCACGTCGGGCCGGGTCTCGCGGACGGCCGCGATCGCCTCCTCGCCGTTGCTGGCCTCGCCGACCAGCGTCACCCCTGGTTCGGCGGCCATCATGGCCCGGAGCCCCGCCCGTACGAGGGCCTGGTCGTCGGCCACCAGCACCCGCAGCACGTCCGCGGGAACCGCCGCCGGCGTCGGCGCGGGAGCCGGCTCCTCCAGGCGCTGGGCGAGCATGTCGCCCTCCAGGCGCTGGAGCGCGGCCGACAGGTCCAGGCCCAGCTCGTCCCGCCACACCGCGCGCGCCCTGCGCAGCGCCGCCAGCGCGTCGCCCTGGCGGCCCAGCCGGTAGAGCGCCACGGCCAGCAGCCGCCAGGCCTCCTCACGCAGCGGGTAAGCCGTCGCGTGCGCCTCCAGGTCCGCCACCAGCGACGTCGCCCGGCCCAGCGCGAGACCGGCGTCGGCCCGCCGTTCGACGGCGATCAGCCGCAGCTCCTCCAGCCGCCCGGCCTCCGTCGCCGCCCAGCTCAGCTCGCTGAACTCGGCCAGCGCGGGCCCCCGCCACAACCCCAGCGCGGTGTCCATGGCCGCCCACACCTGCGCCGGCGTGCCGTCCGACTTCACCAGGCTCTCGAAGTGCCAGGCGTCCACCTGCTCGGTCCCGGCCCGCAGGGCGTAGCCGGGCGGCGCGGACACCAGCACGCCGGCCTCCTCGCGCGGCGCGCGGTCGGGCTCGAGCGCGCGGCGCAGGCGGGAGACGTAGCCCTGGATCGTGGACAGGGCCTGCGCCGGCGGGCCGCCCGGCCAGAGCTCGTCGATGAGGGTGTTCACGGGAACGGCGCGGCCGCCGGCCACGAGCAGGCGCGCGAGCACCGCGCGCTGCCGCTGGCCGCCGAGGTCGAGAGGGGCGCCGCCGGCCCAGGCCTGGAACGGTCCGAGAGCAGTGAAGATGAGCATGTCACGCGTAACTTTAGAGGGAGAACGGGCTTCGGTATATGGCGAAAGGTCACAGTGGGAGCTCGGCCTGGACCACGGTGCCTCCTCCTTCGGCCTCGCGCACCACGCAGGTGCCCCCGAGCTCGGCGGCCCGCTCCCGCATGGAGCCCAGGCCCACGCCCGGCCGGGCGTCCGGCGGCACCCCCACGCCGTCGTCGGTCACGCTCACCCGCAGCCGGTCGTCGCGGCGCAGGCTGATCGTGATCCTGGCGGCGTGGGCGTGCTTGCGGGCGTTCGTCAGCGCCTCCTGGACGATGCGGTAGGCGGCCACCTCGACCGCCGCCGGCAGGCTCGCCAGGTCGCCCGAGGTCTCGATCGGCGTCTCCGCCAGCTCCTCGACCGCGCCCGCCAGCCCCAGCTCGTCGAGCGCGGGCGGGCGCAGCCCGTACACGAGCTGCTTGATGTCGCCGCTCACGGCATCCATGCCGGCCCGCAGGTCGGCGAGCAGCCGGTCGGCTTCCTGCGGGGAGGAACGCACGCTCAGGCGGGCGGCGTTGATCGACATGGCCATGCCGGTGAGCGACTGCCCGAGCCCGTCGTGGAGGTCGCGGCGCAGCCGCCGCCGCTCCTCCTCGCGGGCGGTCAGGATACGCTCGCGGGAGCGCTGCAGCGCCGCCGTGAGGCGTACGGCGTGCGCGGCGTCGGCGATGTACGGCGTCAGCGTCGCGATCACCCGCTCGTCGTGGGCGGCCGGGAACCTGCGCCGGTCGGTCGGCCCGATCAGCAGCAGCCCCACGGGCTCCCCGTGCCACACCAGCGCGATGGTCTTGACGGGGCGCGGGGCGTTGCCCGCGTCGCCCACCGCCCCCGACGTGGTCGTCGTGCCGTCCACCTCCACCGCGACGCCCGTCACCGACAGCCCTTCGCGCAGCACGTCCAGCGTGGCCAGCAGCCCGTGCACCGGGTCGGCGTGCTGGAGCCGGTGCCGCAGTCGCCTGGCCAGCGCGCCCGGCACTCCGGTGCTGCCGTAGAGCAGCCGGTCCACGCCGCGCTGCAGCCCGCGCCGCATCGGCTGGAAGAAGGCCCCGGCGAACACCGCCGCCGCGATGCCCGCGATCGGGTCCACCTCCGACAGGAACATGCTGCCCGCCGCGCTCACCGCCACGTAGACGCCCATGGTGACGATCGCCAGGCCGGTGCCCACCAACGCCCGGCTGATCAGCGTGTCGATGCCGAACAGCCGATACCGCAGCACCGCCACCGCGATGGCGGCCGGGATCAGCGGGATCGCCAGCGTTGCCAGCCACCACACCGCGCCGCCCACGATGAACGGGATCAGCAGCCCCGGCAGCGTCACCAGCAGCCACAGCAGTTGCCTCCGCTCGACCGCGTCACCGCGCTTGAACCGGACGACGAGCGAGGCGAACGCCGCCGCCATGGCGGCCGCCACCATCCAGTGCGCGAACTCCCTGAGCGAGCGCTGGCCGGCCACCACCGCGACCCAGTCGAGCGCCATGCCCGTGACGGCCAGGACGACCACCCAGCGCCACCGCCTGGACAGGAGTTCTCCGGCCGGATAGAGCAGCGGGAGCAGCACGCCCAGGGTGAGCTGGAGAACGTTCCACGTAAGGTTGACGATCATCCAGCCGTGGGCCGGGCTGCCGTACAGGAGCGTGAAGAGGTTGGCCGACAGGATGTTGGCCGCCGCGCTCAGCCCGCCGACGCACAGCAGCCACCCGATGACCAGGCGCGGCCTGCTGTGGACGAGGATCGCTCCGAAGATCGGGAAGGCGGTGCCGGCCATGTCCTCGGGTGCGAACGGCAGCGGCGTATGAGGAGACTGCGGCAACTGCGCCGTCACCCAGATGTCGGTGAGCTCCAGTACGACCGCGAGCGCGGCGATCCCGATCGCCGTACCCCTAGCCAGACCCGCGCGGCGCATGCCACCCGCCCTTCCCACCCCATGGATGGGAGAAAATTATCGGGCAAGTGCCAATACCCGATCAAAATTCTCTCAACGCCGCCGGATCGCGGGCCCGAGCGTCAGCATCCCCGCCGCGGACACCAGCCCGACCCCGCCCATCGTCCACCACAGCGCCTCCATCCCGAGGTCCAGCAGCGTCCCGCCGAGCAGCGGCGCCAGCACCATGGCCACCGACCACGCGAACCCGAACAATCCCGCGTACCGCCCACGCAACTCCGCAGGCGCCAGCGCGGCCACGATCGAGCCCGCGATGCCTGCCGTGACGATCTCGCCCGCCGTCCACACCGCGATCGTCGAGGCCAGCCCCAGAGGGCTGGTGACGAACGCGGTCATCGCGAAACCAGCCCCCATCACGGCCACGCCCAGCGCGAACGTCCGTGAGGCGTCCCTGCGTCCCAGCCAGCCGGACACCAGCGGCTGGACCACCACGATCAGCACCCCGTTCAGCGCCATGGCCAGCCCGAACTGCGCCGGCGTCAGCCCCACCACTTTGGTCATCGCCACCGGCAGCATGCTCATCGTCTGCGCGTACAGCACCGCGTGACCCAACGTCACCAGCGTGAACGCCACCATCACCCGGTCGCGCAGCACCACCCCGAATCCGCCGCCCGACTCCCGCGCCGCCGGTCGCGTCTCCGGGACCGCCCGCCACACCAGCACGGCGAAGACCACGCTCGACACTGCGTCGATCCAGAACAGCCAGATGAACCCGAGCCCCGCCAGCCAGCCGCCGGCGGTCATGCCGACCGAGTAGCCGAGGTTGATCCCCCAGAACAGCAGCCCGTACGCCCGGGGCCGCTCCGCGGGCGAGACCAGGTCGGCGACCAGCGCGTTGGACGCGGGCCGGTAGGCGTCGATCACCAGGCCGAGCACGAACATCGAGGCCAGGATCGCCGGCAACGAGGTGCTGTAGCCGAGCGCCAGCATGGAGGCGGCGGTGGCCAGCATGCCGCCCGACAGCGTGGCCCGCCGCCCGACACGGTCGGTGAGCACACCGGCGAGCAGCTGGGACAGCAGCGAGCCCGCGCCGAACACGGCCATCACCAGGCCCGCGGCGGTCACCGACAGGCCGCGGGCCTGGGTCAGGTAGACGCCGGTGAACGGCACGACCATGGTGCCCAGGCGGTTCACCAGCGTGCCGCCCCACAGGGCCCAGAACGGGCGGGGCAGGCCGGCGACCTGGGAACGGAGGAAGGACGGCTTCTCGACAGTGGGACTAGACACGCGACAAAGGTTGATATTTCCGGTTTCCCGGCGCGAACGGTTTAGCCCACACTAAAAGGATGTCCATCACCTGGGTCATGACGCCGGAGGACGTGGCGCGCATCCGGTTCGCGTTCTCCCCGATGTGGGAGCTCGTGGCCAGTTTGCGCACCCTCCAGCAGCCCGCCAGGCACTCGATCCACCTGCCGTGGCTCAAGGTCGTCCGTCACCGGCTGGCCGGTCTCGACCTGGCCGAGCTGTTCGCGCTCGTGCCGCCGGCCGGCTACATCGCCGACTTCGTCACCCCGCCGCCCGACACGCCGATGCCGGACTTCGCCGCCGAGCTCGACCGGGTCAGGAACGCGCCGCCCGAGCGGGCCGGGCAGGAGGCGGCGAGAGTGCAGGGAACCGACCGGGCCGTGCTGGAGCGGTTCATGGCCGACCCCGAGGCCGGCGTGGCCAGAGTGGCGAACACGCTTCAGGTGTACTGGGAGTCGTGCTTCTCCGAGTACTGGCCGCGCGTGTACGCCCTGCTCGAACGCGACGTCCTGCGCCGCTCGCGGCAGCTGGCCCAGGGCGGCGCCAGCGCGCTGTTCGCCGGGCTCGACCCCACCGTGGTCTGGACGGGGGAGCGGCTGCTCATCGAACGACACCACTGCGAGGTCAGCGGCCTGCACGGCGACGGGCTCGTGCTGCTGCCCAGCGCCTTCTGGGGCCCGGCGGTGGCGATCATGTCGGCGCCGTACCAGTCGATGCTCGTCTACCCCGTGCACGGCGTCGGCACCCTGTGGGCGCAGGGCCCGCCGCCCGCGCCCGGCGCGCTGGCGGCGCTGATCGGCCGCAGCCGGGCGCAGATCCTGCTCGCGCTGGCCGAGCCCAGCACCACCTCCGCGCTCGCCGCCCGCATGTCGCTCACGCCGGGCGCGGTCAGCCAGCACCTCGGCGTGCTCAGCGGCGGCGGGCTCACGGTCGGGATGCGGGTCGGCAAGCAGGTCGTCTACCGCCGCACCCCGACCGGCGACACGCTCGCCGGTCAGGCGTGAGCGGCCGCCGCGCGAGCCGCTCGCCGGTCAGGCGTAGCGCGTGGACTCCAGCAGCCAGTCCAAGTGCGCGCGGGGCGCCGCCAGGTAGGCGCAGGCCACCTTGCTGACGTCCCTCGCCGCCTTGGGCGCCAGATCGTCCAGCGGCAGCCGCCTGGCCGCCGCCTGCATGTCCTCGCAGCGCCGGACGATCCTGTCCAGCACCCAGCCCGTCGCCTCCCGCTCGCTCAGCCCGAGCTGGCGCATCGCCAGCACGACGAAGTTGTGCACGTCGCCGTGCTCCTTCGGCCGCGAGGCCACGTCGTTGCACCAGGCGGTGACGTCGCTGCAGGCGTTCACCAGTTGCTGCCAGGGCTCGGACTCATGCACCCAGGCCGGCACCTCCACCCGCAGGCACGGCTCGACCAGGTCGTACAGGTACGGCCCCACCGTGCCCCTGCGCAGCGCCGGGTACTCCTCCAGCGTCGGCATCCGGCCCGCCGCCCGGTTGTCGGCCTCGGTACGGCAGGCGTCGTGCTGGCGCTGCAGGCCGACCGCGAACCTGGCCCGCCACCGGTCGCTCATCCGCACGCTCGTCACCCGCCACAGGTCCGCGAACGCCGCCTCCAGCGGGTGGCGCACCGCCCCCTTGAGCATGCCGGTGAAGACCTCCAGCCGGCACTCGCCCTCGTCCAGCTCGTCGTCCAGGTGGAACAGCCACGTCAGCCACTGCGCGAACAACGCCGCCGCAGCCGCGTCGAACTCGGCGAACGCCCGGCCTGCCATCCGGTGGAAGCCGACGCCGGGATCGGCCCGCAGGCCCGTCCGCCTGGCCCAGTCGATGACCGCGGCCTCGATCGCGTACACGGCCGGGTGCATCCGGCACGGCTGGGCCATCCCCGGCACGCGTTCGATGAGCGGCAGCAGCGCGAGGGCCGCGGCGCCGCCCCGGCGCGGCAGCGGCATCATCGAGGTCAGCACGGAACGCAGCGCGGTGCGCACCGTGGCGAACACGGTGGTCGTCATGGTGATGCTCACAGGGGACCGAAAAGCCAGTTGCCGGCGGCATTCGGGTCGTCGCTGCGGTAGTACTCGGAGGCCGCCGCGACCAGCCCGTCCACGGTCAGCGTGCCCCTGCCCGCGCGGTCGAGCCGGTCGAACGCCTCCTCCACGTCGTCGTAGGCGACGCCGAACGCGCACAACATGGTGCGGAACTCGGCGAGGTCGATCTCGCCGTCCCGATCGCCGTCGCACAGCTCCGCCACCGCCACCGTCGCCGGCCTGAACACCGGCTCGTACTGATCGCCGATGACGAACGCGGCCGTCATGGCGGTGCGGAAGTCCGGGCGCGCGATGCCGGAGTCGCCGTCGCACTCGAGCGCCTTCGCCAGAGCGGACCAGATGCCGTCGAAGCTGTCGACGAGGCTCGCCCCGGTGACCGACGTGGGGGACTCCCCGAAGCCCACCAGGATGCGGGCGCCCAGCCCCAGCAAGTCCTCACGCTCGACGACGCCGTAACCGCTCGCGTCGATGTGGTCGAACGCCCGATCGAGCTTGTGATTGAGCAGGTCGATAGCCACCAATGCCTCCCCCGAGACTGACTGCGTGATCACAGTAAGGGGGGGCGGGGGCTTTGTCAGTGAGGCACGCACCGGCTTGTTCACCGGCACCCCCCGTAACGTGTGCGAAACACGGACACGGCATGCTGGTAGGAGACCTGTACTGTCTTCATGAGGGGATGCCTTGGACCGCCAGCAGGAGTTCGTGCTCCGCACGCTCGAGGAACGCGACATCCGGTTCATCCGGCTCTGGTTCACCGACGTTCTCGGCTTCCTCAAGTCCGTCGCCATCGCACCGGCCGAGCTCGAGGGGGCCTTCGCCGAGGGCATCGGCTTCGACGGCTCCGCCATCGAGGGCTTCGCCCGCGTCTACGAGTCCGACATGCTCGCCAAGCCGGACCCGTCGACGTTCCAGATCCTGCCCTGGCGCAGTGAGACGCCGGGTGCCGCGCGTATTTTCTGCGACATTCTCATGCCGGACGGCTCGCCGTCGCACGCCGACCCGCGCTGGGTGCTCAAGCGCACCCTCGCCAAGTGCGCCGACATGGGCTTCACGTTCTACACCCACCCGGAGATCGAGTTCTTCCTGCTGAAGAACCGGCCCGAGACCGGCGAGCGGCCCGAGCCCATCGACTCCGGCGGCTACTTCGACCACACGCCGCACAGCTCCGGGCACGACTTCCGGCGCCAGGCGATCATGATGCTCGAGTCGATGGGCATCTCCGTCGAGTTCAGCCACCACGAGGGCGCGCCCGGCCAGCAGGAGATCGACCTGCGCTACGCCGACGCGCTCACCACGGCCGACAACATCATGACCTTCCGGCTGGTCATGAAGGAGGTCGCGCTCGAGCAGGGCATCTGGGCCTCGTTCATGCCCAAGCCGTTCACCGAGCACCCCGGCTCCGGCATGCACACCCACATGTCGCTGTTCGAGGGCGACAGGAACGCCTTCTACGAGGCCGGCTCCGACTACCGGCTGTCCAAGATCGGGCGCTCGTTCATCGCCGGGCTGCTCAAGCACGCCGCCGAGATCACCGCCATCACCAACCAGTGGGTCAACTCCTACAAGCGGCTGTGGGGCGGCGCCGAGGCCATCGCGGGCCAGGGCGGCGAGGCGCCCTCCTACGTGTGCTGGGGCCACAACAACCGCTCGGCCCTGGTGCGGGTGCCGATGTACAAGCCGCACAAGGGCGGCTCGACGCGCATCGAGTTCCGCTCGCTCGACTCGGCCTGCAACCCCTACCTGGCGTTCGCGCTGATCCTCGCGGCCGGGCTGAAGGGCATCGAGGAAGGCTACGAGCTGCCGCCCGCGGCCGAGGACAACGTCTGGACGCTGACCAGCGCCGAGCGGCGGGCCCTCGGCATCCAGCCGCTGCCCGGCTCGCTCAATGACGCGATCGAGGTCATGGAGCGCAGCGAGCTGGTGGCCGAGACGCTGGGGGAGCACGTCTTCGACTTCTTCCTGCGTAACAAGCGGTCGGAGTGGCGCGAATACCGCCGCCACGTGACGGAGTTCGAGCTCGGCCGCTACCTGCCGGTCCTCTGACCCGCGTGCGCTGACGGCCGCCCGGCGCTCATGGACACGTGCGCCGGGCCGCTCGCTCAGCGGCGGTGGGACATGATGATCAGGTCATCGTCCGCCACCGCGTAGGTGACGGAGAAGCCCTCCGACTCGTAGAGCGCCCGGGCGCGCCGGTTGGCCGCCCGGACGTCCAGCCAGACGCGCCCGGCGCCGTGGTGTTCGTAGGCGCGGGCGAGCGCCGCCCTGAGCAGCGCCCGCCCCTGACCAGCGCCACGCCGACCTGGATCGACCACCATCCTGCGCAACTCGATCACGCCGTCCCCGCCGCTCAACCCCGCCAGCACCGCGAACCCCGTCACCGTGCCGTCGTGCTCGGCCACGACGTGGTCCTGATCCGGGTCGGCCAGCGCACCCTCGTGCCAGGCCAGGCCCGTCTCGCCCAGCCACGCCGCGGTGTCGCGGTCATCCTCCCAGGCGGTGAGCAGCGGCAGGTCCTCGGCCGTGGCGGGACGGATCATCGACATGCGGGCAGGATAGCCAGCCGATCAGCCGCCTTGGAACTCGCGTACCTCGACCGGCAGCAGCGCCACCGCCTCCGCCATCTTGCGGCCCCACTCGAGCGCCGTCTCCATGTCGGGCGCCTGGATGATCGTGAACCCGCCGATGTGCTCCTTGCCCTCGGTGTACGGCCCGTCGGTGGTGAAGGCCTCGCCGGCCCGCATCCGTATCACGCGCGCCTGATCGGCGGGCTGCAGCCCGCCGGAGAAGACCCACGCGCCGGCGTCCTTCATCTCCTTGTCGAGGGCATTGAGGTCCTGCATGATCGGGTCCAGGATCTCGGGTGCCGGCGGCGGCCCGTCGCCCTGGTAAATGGTGAGGACGTACTGCTTCATGAGGTGCTCCTTCCGTCAGTACTCACCCCTTACACGAACGACGTCCGCCCGGATCGACACCCGGGAACGAAAAGCGGGCCACGTCATCGACGTGACCCGCTTTTCAGAAACTTCTACTTGTTGACGTGCTTGTACAGGTATACGGCTGCCTTCTTCATCGCGGCCGTGCTCTTGCCCGTACGGTGCCGCTCCGCGGCCGCGACGGCCTTGGAGAGGGTCGTCTTCCCATGCACCTTGGCCGAGCCGTTGTACACGCCGTGCGCGTAGTTCAGCCAGGCGGCCAGCAGCTCACGGTCGAGCAGCGCCTTGGCGGCCTTGCTCTTGGTGCCAAGCACCTTGTACGCCTTGGCCAGGGTGGTCGCGTCGGTCAGCTCGGGGAAGATCTTGCTGCCGTTCTGGGCCAGCGTCAGGTAGCACACGAGCGTCTTGTCGCTCAGGCTGCCCTTGTTCTTCAGCATCTCTGTGGCCCAGGTCTTGGCGCTCAGCGGCTTGGTGCCCTTGCCCCGCGTGCAGTTGTCGGGAACCGGAACCAGGTCGATGTTCACTCCCGGGTCTCCGGGACCGCCCGTGTGAGTGTGCGTCGGAGTCGGGCTCGGCGTCGGCGACTTCGTGGGTGCCGGTGTGGGTGTCTTCGTCGCCGTGGGCGTCGAGGTCGGGGTGGCCGTGGGCGTCGAAGTCGGGGTCGCGGTGGGCGACGTGGTAGGCGACGCGGTCGGCTTGGGCGGCAGGGCGGGGACCAGATCGATCCGCTTGGTGGTCACCTGCGCACTGCCACTGTCGTACGTGATGCTCTTGCCGGTGGTCTGCAGCTTCGCGGCAAGTTCGCTGGCGGACGCGTCCGGGTACGCCTGCCGCATGATCGCCAGCGCACCGGCTACGTGAGGGGCTGCCATCGAGGTGCCGCCGGCACTGGCGAAAGTGTTGTTCGGCACGGACGAGACGATGGTCACGCCCGGCGCGAACAGGTCGAGCAGCCTGCCACGGTTGGAGAAACTCGCCGGGGCGTCGTTGTCGTCGGTGGCGCCGACTGTGAGCACCTGGGAGAGGCAAGCTGGACTGCTGACGCCGTCCTCGAAGCCGTCGTTGCCCGCGGCGACGACGGTGGTCACGCCGGCCCGCAGGAGCGCGATGACTTCGGGCTCGATCCCGTCCTCGCCGTCGACGTTGTCGCAGTGCGCAGTGTACTTGGTGGGGCCGCCCAGGCTCATGTTGGCGGCGACGACCTTGTGCGTGGCTCGGACGCCCGCGAGGTATTCCAGCGCCAGCTTCTGGTCGGAGGTCAGGCTGAGGATGCACGGAGCGGTGGTGCGCAGCTCCGCGCAGACGGGGCCGTTGAAGCGGGTGAACACCTGGATGGGCAGGATACCCGCCTCAGGGGCGACGCCGTTGGAAGGGGCGTTTGCCGCCTTCTTGCCCGCCGCGATGCCGGCCACGTGCGAGCCGTGGGCGCACTCGTTCGAGCCCGACACGATGCAGTTCGCGGTCTCGGCGTCGGCCGCGCCCGGACCAATCTGGACCGGCAGGCCGTTGGGGCACAGGGACACCGCCTGGTAGTACGGGTCGGCGTAGACGGTGGAGAAACACGCCTCGGTCACGATCCGCTCCGCGAAGAACGGGTGGTCGCGGTCGATGCCTGTGTCGAGGATCGCGACGGTCGAGCCCTTGCCGGTCCAGCCCGCCTCGTTGGCCTTGTCCGAGCCGATCAGCTTGGTGCTTGCCGCGAGTGACGGCTTGCTCAGCTTGTCCTCGTAGATGGACTCGATGCGGTCGTCGGTCTTGAGCTTGTTGAGCGTCTTCGTGTCCATGGTGGCGACCAGGAACTCATCGGAGCTCGTCTTGTCGATGACCCTGGTGGCGCTCGAGGCGTCCTCAGTGGTCTTGGCCACAGCCGAAACGCTCTCGCCGCTCTTGAGCTCGATGATCGCGCGTACCTTCTCGCCCGATTTCACATCGGCCGTGACGCTCTTGGCGACCTCGGGGTCGCCGGCGCTCGCCTGGGCGGGCGCGGCGACGGCCAGCAAGGCCGTCGTTGTCATGACGAGCGCAGATGCGCTCGCCAGTAGAGACCGCAGTCTCACAGGACCTCCGGGGGGTTGAGGGGACCCACCCATCAGCGGACATGCGGGCATGCGAGCAGAGCTCAGCGACGCCCGCGCTTCCCCGTGGCTGATGTTGGAACGCTTCCCCGTTTATGTCTGAGCCGCAAGCGTAGGGAGTGACCGGAGGAAACGGTGGGAATGAGGTTATTCCGTTATGTGGAAATCTTGGTGTGTTGAATTGCCGGTCGGGCCGTCGAAGACGATGGACCCCAGGAGGGCGGCCTCGGCGCGGTCGAGGATGCGGGCGCCGGCCGCCGGGGCCGGGTCGCCGTTCTTGACCCGCGCCACCAGGCCCGCCCACCTGCGCTGGTGGCGGGCGAACGTGCGGGGCGCGACCACCCTGCCCCTGGCTCGCTGCCCGGCCAGCGCCGCCTCCGCCGGGGCGTCCAGCAGGAGCAGGTGGAAGGCGGCGCCGTGGCGGCGGGCCAGCCAGGCGAAGCCGCGCAGCACGTACGGGCCGCAGCCCCGGTTGTGGGCGATGACCGACTGCCCGCCGGCCAGCGCGCGGCGGATGCGGGTCAGGTGGGTGACGAAGACGACGGCGCGGCGCAGCGGATAGGGGGCCCAGGTCATGCGGCCGTCCCAGTGGCGCCGGGACTGCGAGGAGTCGATCACCATGACCGTGTCCTTCGCGACCGGCGCGCTCTCCGCGCCGTGCAACCCGTACAGGCGTTGCAGCAGGGTGGTCTTGCCCGCGCCGGGGAGCCCGGTCAGGATGACCAGGGACCCGGACGGGTAGCGCACCATCGCGCCCTGTACAGGCTCACTTTGCACGGATCCGTGTCCCCTTCTTCCGATCACGCCGACCACTTCTCTCCGATCACGCCGGCAACGACCAGCCTCGCCGAGGCAGCAGGCTGGCGCGCACCTTAGAGGTTATGAATTCAACCGGGCGGTGAGCGTGGCCAGTTCGTCGCGCAGCGCGCCGTGGGTGTGGGCGAGCTCGGCCAGCGCCTTGCGGGTCTCGGCCAGTTCGGTGGCGATCTGGGCGAGCTCGGCCTCGGTACGGCGCTCCAGCGCCGCCGTGCGCTCGAACCGCTCGACGAACCAGGAGGCGATGGCGGCGGTGACGACGCCGGCCAAGGCGATGCCGGCGATCATCAGGCCGGACGCCACCAGGCGGCCCTCGGCGGTGACCGGGAAGCGGTCGCCGTACCCGACGGTGGTCATCGTGGTGAGCGACCACCACAGCGCGTCGCCGATGGTCTTGATGTTGCTGTCGGGGATGTCACGTTCCACGTCGAGCACGGCGATGCTGCCGACCACGCACAGGAACAGCGCCGTGCCCGTCACGTACACGACGGCGCGCAGGCGCAGCGGGAGCTGTACACGTTCGGCGATGACCTGGAGCAGCAGCAGTGCCCGCAGCAGCCACAGCGGGCGTAGGAGGGGGAGGAGGACGACCAGGAGCGAGGGGATGTTCCTGAGGAGGAAGCGCAGGCGGCGGGGCGCGAGCGCGACGCGGATCAGGTAGTCGGCGGTGAACAGGGCCCAGGTGGCGACCTGGACGTACCAGAAGGCCTTGTGCGCGGCGGGAGACAGGTCGGGGACGAGGACGGGGATCGCCCAGCTCAAGAGGAACCCCGTGCCGATGGCGAGGAGCGCCACGCTGGTGCGTCGCTCCCAGGAGGTCAGCCGGTCCATGCGGACAGTCTGCACTGGTCGGCCCGTATTGGGGGGATTGGTCGCGACACGCGGGATTTCCGGGCTAAAGTACGGGCAACGCCTTGATCGGCCTCACGCCGGGATCGCTCCCGGAGTGAGGCCGATTTTCGTTGCTTCTGACCCTTGAGTCACGCTTGCGCCATGTGCGGTGTCTAACCTCATGGTGAGGATGGGGAAGTTTCGGACCCGGTCGAGGCGTTATGGGAGGGGTACGGAGCACCCGGCACCCCCGCCCTCTGGGCAAACGGGTGGTCCAAGTAAAATTGGCCCTCTCTTTATGGTATTTCCGGACTTGCGCCTCATGTGGCGATATTGGAGGATGTGGCATGACGACGGCTGCCCTGCAGACCGTATTGACCGTTCCCCAGCGTTTCCGCGGGCCCGAGGGAGTCGCCAACGGCGGCTGGATCGCGGGCACTATGGCGGAGGCGCTCAACGGTGGTCGATCAGCCGTCGAGGTCACGCTCCATGCCCCCACACCGCTGGAGACCGAGCTGCGGCTGGAGCACGTGGCCAACTCCGTGTCCCTCGCGCACGACGACAAGCTGCTCGTCGAGGCCATCCCCGTGGCCGAGGATCTGGAGGGGCCCGGGTTCGTGGCGTTCAACGACGCCGCCCGCGCCGAGGCCGGGTTCCTGGGGCTGAAGGCGCACCCGTTCGCCGAGTGCTTCGCGTGCGGGCTGCGCGAGCCGGGTGACGGCCTGCGCATCTTCCCCGGCCCGGTCGAGGGCACGGACCTGGTGGCCGCCGGCTGGCGGGTGCCGTTCACGGTGTCGGGCGAGGACGGGGTGCCCGCCTCGATCATCGGCGCCGTGCTCGACTGCATCACCGGCTGGGCGCACTTCGGCCCCGGCGAGACCGCCCTGCTTGGCAGGCTGGCCCTGCAGATGCACCGGCCCGTCCAGCCCGGTGGGCGCTACTCGGTGGTGGCCCGCCCGACCGGCCGCGACGGCCGCAAGATGTACGGCCAGAGCGCCATCTACGAGATGGACGGCACGCTGGTGGCGGCCGCCCGCGCCACGTGGATCGCTCCACGCTGACCCGGACTACGGACGGCCCCTGAGCATCGCAGCTCAGGGGCCGCTTCCGTTGGGGATGGCGGCCTCAACCCCCGGTGAGCCGCTCCACGACGGTCCTCACGCAGCGGTCGTCGAACATGATCGTGTAGTGGTTGCAGTCGGGGACCATCTCGTCCCGCAGCCCGGGCAGCCGCGCCGCCCACGGGGCGGTCAGATCGTCGGGGAGCAGGCCGACGTCCTGGTTGAGCAGCCCGCGCGGCGCCCTGAGCAGCAGCAGCGGCGACGTGATCGCCTCCAGCGCGGCTCCCGCCCGGTCTTGCTCGGTGTTGAGCCATCGCCCGTCCTGCAGCACCGCCTCGCCCACGACCCGCGACCGCAGCGCGCCCTCGGGCCCGGTCAGGTCGTAGCGGACATACGCCTCGACGTCGTCGTTCCAGTGCCCGGTGAAGGCCGGATGGCTCTTGAAGAAGTCGATGTACGCCTGCGCCGACGGGTACGTCTGCCGCAACCGCGCCAGCGCGGGCCCCAGCGTGGCCTGCAGCGCCGCGTCCGGGTCCACGCCCTCGGGCAGTCGCGGGAACGGGATCCCGCCGTCCACCAGCACCACCTTGGCCCAGTCCCGCTGGGCGGCGGCCAGCGCGGCGACGTACGCGCCCATGGAGTGGCCGGTCAGCACCGCGTCCGGCCCGGCCCCCACGTGGCCGGCGACCCGCAGCACGTCCTCGGCGTGCCTGGGCAGCCCGTACGGACCGGGCAGCGAGGCGCTGTGCCCACGCCCGCGCAGGTCCATCGCGACCAGCGACCACCCTTCGGGCAGCCGCCGCGCCACCGCGCCCCACGCCATGAGCGAGGCGGTGATCCCGTGCACCGCGATGATCACCCGCGGCCCGTTCCCGAATGTGGCGATCCGCAGCCCGCCGACCTCTTCGACCCTCATATCCGGATCTTAAGGACAAACCTTCAGGTAGGGCACACCGGTCACGTACCGCTTCCACTCGGCGCCGCTCAACGGCACACCCGCGCGGGCGCACACCGCGGCGGCCACGTGGCCGGGGCCGACGAGCTGCTCGCGCACCATTCCCGAGCCGTCGAGCTCCACCACCTTGGACCCGTCCGCGGAGAACGCCAGCGCCATCGGCCCCTCCACCGCCCCGTCGCGCAGCACCCCCAGGTCCGCCCCCGCCGCCAGGTCGAACAGCTGGACCCGCCCGTCCTGGGTGGTCACCGCCGCAACGTCCTCGCGCGGCGACCTGGCCGCGACGGCGCCGCGGCCGCCGAGCCGGCCCCGGATCGGCTCCCCGGACTGGCGGTGCGTGGCCACGTCGTACACCGTCATCCGGCCGCGCGAGTCCACCGCCGCCACCTTGCCGCCGTCCCTGGTGAACATCACGCCGGTGATCGTGGTCCCCTGTCCGGTGCCGCCGAAGGCCCCGCCACGGGGCGTGCCCGACGCGGCGTCGAAGAGCTGCTGCGCGTCCGACGCCGCCGCCAGGGTCGTGCCGTCGGGGGAGAACGCCATGTCCCGGATCTCGTCCACGTGGGCCGACCACAGCGGGCGGCGGGCCCGCCAGTCCCACACCCGGAGCGTGTACGTGGTCTCTTCGTCCAGGTCGGCGGCCTCCAGCACACCGGCCAGCCGCGTCCCGTCGGGACTGAACGCCAGCAGGGTCGTATGGGAGAAGTCGCCGATCGGCCAGCGGGCCAGCTCCCGCCGCGTGCTCGTGTCCAGGACCGTGATCGTGCTGCTGCCCCCCACGGCCGCCAGCCGCCCGTCCGGGCTGAGTGCCAGCGCGCCGGCCCCATCGGCGTCCGGCCTGCGCTGCACGGGCTTTCCTGAAGGCTTGCCTGGCGTGGTCAGGTGGATCGCGTAGAGGTCCCCTGTGGCCAGCACGCGCCCGGGGACGAGCGCGGCCAGCGACCACCCGTTGCCCCCCGGCTCCGGACGCTCCCCGGTCAGGTCGGCGAGGTCCACGGTGACGACACGGTCCTCGTTCAGGTACCGCAACGTGTGCCCGTCGAAGGCGGCCTGGGGGACCGGCTGAGCGTCGTCGTCCGCTCCGCCGGGCAACGACAGCGCCGTGAGGAACGTGCTGTGACGCCGCCATACCTGGATCCCGGTACGGGTCACCGACGCCAGCAGCAGCCCGTCCCGGCTGAAGGTGAGCTCGCCCTCGTTCCAGCTCGTCCCGTCCAAGCCGATCTGCCAGGAGGAGCCGTCCTTCAACGAGGTCTCCTGAAGCCCGCGGCGCACCGTCTCCAGCAGCGATCGGCCGTCCGGGGTCAGCGCGAGCGGGAGCCCGCACGCGCCGCATCGCTCCGCGGCCGGCCGCGTGGACCTCCTGGCGAGGTCGGGCAGGCGCAGCAGGTCGATCCGCCCAGGCGTGTCCATGGCGTAGATCGCCTCTCCCGAGGGCGTCATGGCGCCCAGCGCCGCCTTGGTCCTCACCCGGGTGCCGCGTTCCAGATCCCACACGTGGTTGTCCTCGCCGTCCCACGCCAGCACGTACCGGTCCACGGTCCCGTACGCGAAGAACATCGGCGTGGGCTTCTTGCCGTATGCCCACGAGCGCGTCACCTTGCCCGTCCGCAGATCCCAGACGTCGGCCCGCGCAGCGGTCGCCACCACCACGTAGCGTTTGCTGGGCGACAGCGCCGCACCGACCAGGGGTTCACCTGCGATGCCCAGCCTGGCGATCCCGCCCGTCCGCCGGCCGGTGGGCACGTCCCACAACCGGATCGCGTCCTCACTGACGCTGGCGAGCGTCCTGCCGTCCAGGCTCAGCATCCGCAGCGTCTCAGCGGCCGTGGCCGGATCCCTGAACGCCGCCACCTCCCGCTGCGCCAGCGAGGCCGTCAGCGCCGCGCGCGTCTGCGGCGTGCGGTGCAGCCGCCACGACGCCACGCTGAGCTGCATCGCCACCCGCGGATCGCTGTGCCGCAGCGTGCCCGCCAGCTGCGCCAGCCGGGCCGCCTCCGCCTGGTCGCGCTGGGCGGCGATGTGCGCGGCCCGCTCGTCGGCCAGCCCGCCCTGGTACACGGCCAGCCCGGCGGCGACCAGAGCGATCACCAGCAGGCCGCCGAGCGAGAGCGTCACGAGCCGGTCCCGCCTGGCCCTGCGTGCCCGCATCCGCGCGCCCGCCGCCAGAAAGTCCCGTTCGAACGGCGACAACGTGATGTTCCTGCGGGCCGTGGCCGCCCACTGCAACGCGTTCTCCAGGCTGTGGCCATGGAACAGGTCGCCGTCCCTGCGCCCGGCGCGCTCCCAGCGCCGCGCCGCCGCCAGGATCTCCCGATGCACGGACAGGCCGTCCCGGTTGGCGTCCACCCAGCGGCGGTAGCGCGGCCAGGCGTGCGGCAGCGCCGGCCGGGTCAGCCAGACCTGCTCGTCGTCCCTGCCCAGCAGGTACGCGAACACCTCCAGGATCCGCGTCACCGCCGACACCTCGGGCAGCGGCCGGCCGTCCACCAGCTCGGCCAGCGCCGCGCGCCGCGCCGACAGCTCGCCCCGCTCGCCCACCGTGACGAGCCTGAGGAACACCTCCGGCGCGAGCTCCCGCTCCTCCTGGCCGAGGTGCGCGTACGCCTCCTCGGCCAGCGTCCCGAGCGCCGGGTCCGCCGCGGCCGCCGTCACACCGGCCGCCTCCCTGCCGCCTTCGGCGAGGAGATGCGCGGTGTCCGTCCCGGCATGCCCGCTGACCAGGGACAGCAGCAGCTCCCGCGCCGTCGGCCGGTGCAGCGGCTCCTTGCTGAGCGTGGCGGCCACGAGTGGGCGCAACGCCTCCGGCAGCACGCTCAGGTCGGGAACGGCCGACAACACCCGGTGCATGACCCCGCCCAGGCTCTCGGCCTCGAACGGATCCTTTCCTGTCGCCGCGTACAGCATGATCGCGCCCCACGCGAACACGTCCGCCGGCTTGCCGGCCCGCTGCCCGGTGAACACCTCCGGCGCCATGTACGTCGGCGTCCCCGTCACCAGCCCGGTGCTGGTGAGCGACATCTCGGCCGTCCTGGCGACACCGAAGTCGATCACTCGCGGGCCGTCCGAGCCGAGCAGCACGTTGTCCGGCTTGAGGTCACGGTGGATCACGTCCGCGTCGTGGATCGCGGTCAGTGCCGTGGCCACCGCCGTCCCCAGCCGGTGCAGGTCGCCGCCGGTGAACCGGCGTCCCTCCGCGACCGCCCTGCGCAGGCTGGGGCCCTCGACGTACTCGCTGACGATGTACGGCCTGGCCTCCTCCAGCCGCGCCTCGATCACCCTGGCTGTGCAGAACGCGGCCACCCGCTGTGCCGCGGTCACTTCCCTGGCCAGCTGCGTGGCCTGGCCGCGGTGCAGCACCTTGATCGCCACCCGCCGGCCGTCCTCGGCGTACGCCTCGTAGACGACCCCCTGGCCGCCCGCTCCGAGCCGTCCGGCCAGCCAGTAGTCCCCGAGCCGCTGGGGATCGTCCTCGGTCAACATCTCCACGGCGTGTTGGATGATACGTTTGGGACGAAAGTTCCGGATAAATTACCTGGTATGCGCATCACCGTAATCGAGCACGAGGCCGAGGCCGGGCTCGGGTATCTCGGCGGCTGGCTGGGAGCGACCTGCGAGGTCGTGCGGTCGTACCTGGGGGAGGACGTGCCCGAGCGGGCCGCCGACGGCCTGATCGTGCTCGGCGGTGCGGCGGCGGCCTGGGAGGACGAGCGCAGCCCCTGGCAGCCGGCCACCCGTGACCTGCTGCGCCGCGCGGTGGACGAGGCCACGCCCACGCTTGCCATCTGCCTGGGGGCGCAGCTGCTCACCATGGCCTGCGGGGGCACGGTGGAGCGGGGCGCCGGCGGGCTGGAGGTGGGCGCGTGCGAGGTGGTCGCGCTGCCCGAGGCCGCCGCCGACCGGCTGCTGTCGGGCGTCGGCACGGCCGTGGCCATCCAGTATCACCAGGACGCCATGACGCGGCTGCCGGACGGGGCGGTGCCGTTGATGACCGGTTCCCCGTACCCGAACCAGGCCTACCGGCTCGGCGAGGCCGCCTGGGCGGTCCAGTTCCATCCCGAGGCCACGCCCGAGATCTTCGCCTCCTGGACGGCCGAGTCGGATCTGGAGGCGGCCGAGGAGCTGAACGCCCAGGTCAAGGCGGCCGAGAGGGCCCTCGTGGCCACCTGGCGCCCGGTCGCGCAGGCTTTCGCCGACGTGGTCAGAGCCGCCGCCCGCCCCTGACCCGCGCGGCCTGCGCGGCACCCGCCCGGCGCGGGCCGCGCGGCTGGGTGAGCGCGTGGGCGATCGCATGCACGCCGCCCAGCAGCAGCGGGAAAGCCACCGTCGCCGCCAGGCCCGCGCGCCCGGAACGCGCCGGCACCCCTTCGGACCGCAGCCGCCGCCACGCCCACACCGAGAAGGGGATCACCACCACGGGGGCGGTCACCGCCCCGGGCGTGTACCCACGGGTCACGGCCACCTGCGCCAGGTGCGCCACCCCGTGCGCGCCGAAGCCGGCCAGCGCCGCCTGGAAGACCGGGCTCCGCCCGCCCGTGCGCGCCCCCAGGGCCGCCGCCCCCGCCATCACCCCGCCCATGAGCCCGATGGCCACGTTGACGTGCCGCTGTGACACCTCCAGCCGCTCCCAGGGAATCCAGGGAAGCCGCCCCTCCAGCCGCGGCCGCGCGGCTCGCGCCCATCCCGCCATGGTCGCCAGCTCCTCCGCGTCGTGCAGGGCCCACGCCGCGAGCAGCCCCCACGTCACCGTCGCCGGAACCCGTCCCACGTCCACCCGTCCCACGTCCACCCTCCCACCGAAACGCAACGCAACGTTGCGTTCGATGCTACGGCTGCCGGCGCGAGTGCTGTCAAGATGGAGAGGTGCCCAGGATCGAATCGACCACCGCGCGCCTCGCCAAGCTCGGCTTCGCCGACGGCGCCAGGGCGGCCCAGCTCGTCCGCCAGGCCGGCACCGACCTGGACGACCTCCTCGAGTCGCTGGTGGACGTGGCCGACCCCGACCTGGCACTGGTCTCGCTGACCCGGCTGATCGAGCGCGAGCCCGCCGTGCTCGGCACCCTCCGCCAGGACGACGACCTCAAGGTCAGGCTGCTGGCCGTGCTCGGCGTCAGCGCCGCCCTGGGCGAGCACCTCGTCCGTCACCCCGGCCAGATCGCGTGGCTGGCCGAGCCGCAGCCGGGCGAGGCGCGAGCCGAGCTGCTGCGCGCGGTCGGTGCCGATCCGGAGGCCCCCGAGCCGGTCGCCACGGGCGAGAGGACGCTGGTGGCGCTGCGGGTGGCCTACCGGGGCAGGCTCACGCACCTGGCGGCGCGCGACCTGACCGGCCAGGCCTCGCTCCAGGAGGTCATGGCCGAGCTGTCCGACCTCGCGGGCGCCGCGCTGGAGGCCGCCCTGGCCATCGCGCGGGCGGAGGTGGACGCGAGCGACGTACGCCTCGCGGTCGTGGGCATGGGCAAGTGCGGCGCCAGGGAGCTCAACTACATCAGCGACGTGGACGTGATCTTCGTGGCCGAGCCGCGCGAGGGCGCCGACGAGGCCAAGGCACTGCGTACCGCGACCAGGCTGGCCCAGGCCATGATGCGGGCCTGCACCGCGACCACGCCCGAGGGCTCGCTGTGGGAGGTGGACGCCGGCCTGCGTCCCGAGGGACGCTCCGGGCCGCTGGTCCGCACGCTCGGCAGCCACCTGGCCTACTACCGGCGCTGGGCCAAGACGTGGGAGTTCCAGGCGCTGCTCAAGGCCCGGCCGGTGGCGGGCGACATGGAGCTGGGCGCCGCCTACGTCGAGGCGGTCAACGACATGGTCTGGACGGCGGCCACCCGCAAGGACTTCGTCGAGGACGTGCAGGCCATGCGCCGCCGGGTCGAGGCCCACGTGCGCTCGGAGGGGGAGCGGCAGCTCAAGCTGGGGCCCGGCGGGCTGCGGGACATCGAGTTCGCCGTGCAGCTGCTGCAGCTCGTGCACGGGCGGCTCGACCCGCTGCTGCGCCGCCGGGCCACGCTCCCCGCGCTCGCCGCGCTCTCCCGAGGGGGCTACGTCGGCCGCGACGACTCGCGCAGCCTGGCGGAGGCGTACTCGTACCTGCGCCAGGTCGAGCACCTGCTGCAGCTGCACCGGCTGCGGCGCACGCACCTCGTGCCCACGGGCGAGGGCGACCTGCGCAGGCTGGGCCGGGCGCTGGGCATGCAGACCGACCCGGTGGGGGAGTTCACGGCCAGGTGGCGGCGGCACGCCATGGAGGCGCGGCGGCTGCACGAGAAACTCTTCTACCGGCCGCTGCTGCAGGCGGTGTCGCGGCTGCAGGAGTCCGAGGCGCGGCTGTCGGCCACGGCGGCGGCGGCCAGGCTGGAGGCGCTGGGCTACGTCGACCCCAACGGGGCGCTGCGCCACATCGGCGCCCTCACCTCCGGGGTGTCCAGGCGGGCCGCGATCCAGCGCACCCTGCTGCCGGTCATGCTGGGCTGGTTCGCCGACACGCCCGACCCGGACGCCGCGCTGCTGGGGTTCAGGCAGGTCAGCGACAAGCTGGGCAGCACGCCGTGGTATCTGCGGCTGCTGCGTGACGAGACGGCGGTGGCCGCCAGGATGGCCCGCGTGCTCGGCACCAGTCGCTACGCGACCGGCCTGCTCATGAACGCACCCGAAGCGGTCGCCATGCTGGGCTCGGACGAGGAGCTCGCCGTGCGGCCGCGGGAGTCGCTGCGCGGCGAGGCCTCCGCCGCGGTGTCCAGGCACGTCGGCGGGGACAGCGGCGCGGAGACCGCCGTCGCCGCCGTGCGGGCGCTGCGCCGCAAGGAGCTGTTCCGCATCGCCGTGGCCGACATCTTCGGGCTCGCCGACATCGAGACGGTCGGCGGCGCCCTGTCGTCGCTGACCGACGTGACCCTCCAGGCGGCCATGGACGCCGCGCTCAGCAAGGTCGGCGACGTCACCTCCTTCGCCGTCATCGCCATGGGCCGGCTGGGCGGCCTGGAGAGCTCCTATGCCAGCGACGCCGACGTCATGTTCGTCCACCGGCCCAAGCCCGGGGTCGAGGAGCGCAAGGCCACGGACGCCGCCTTCGCCGTGGCCAACGAGCTGCGCAGGCTGCTGTCGCTGCCGGCGCCGGACCCGCCCCTGATCATCGACCCTGACCTGCGGCCGGAGGGCCGGCAGGGCCCGCTGGTGCGCACGCTCGCCTCCTACCGCGCCTACTACTCCCGCTGGTCGTCGCCGTGGGAGGCGCAGGCGCTGCTGCGCGCACGGTTCTCGGCGGGCGACGCCGAGCTGGGCGCGGCGTTCACCGAGATGATCGACGAGCTGCGTTACCCGCAGGGCGGGCTGCACGACGACGCGGTCAGGGAGATCAGGCGGCTCAAGGCCCGCATGGAGGCCGAGCGGCTGCCGCGCGGCGCCGACCCCGGCCTGCACACCAAGCTGGGCCCCGGCGGGCTGTCCGACGTGGAATGGGTGGCCCAGCTGCTGCAACTGCGCTACGCGGGCACGCTGCCGTCGCTGCGCACCACGCGCACGCTGGACGCGCTGCGCGCCGCCGTGGCTGAAGAGCTGCTCACCCTCGCCGACGAGGCCGTGCTGGCCGAGTCGTGGCGCTTCGCTTCCCGCATCAGGGACGCGATCATGCTGGTCAAGGGCCGTCCTGGCGACAGCGTGCCGCGCGACGCGGGCGAGCGTAAGCTCCTCGCGCAGACCCTCGGCTACCCGCCGGACGGCTCGGAGGACTTCCTGAACGATTACCGCCGCGTGACCCGCCGCGCACGCCTCGTGGTGGATCGAGTCTTCTACGGGGCTTGATCCACCCCGGTGCGCCGGTGTATCAAGGCCCGGTGTTATCCGTTTACGTGGATCTGGCCCTCGGCCTGGTGGTGTCGTTCCTGCTGCTGTCGCTGCTGGTGAGCGGCGTCAATGAGGCGTTCGTGCGGGTGCTCGCCATCCGGAGCAAGTTCCTGTGGGCCTACCTCAGGGACACCATGGACGGCGCCGACGACAAAACCGGGTCGTGGTTGCCGGCCAAGATACGCGACGTGTTCACCGCGCTGCCGTTCCTGCGCGATCCACGTCCCCGCCACAGCGACCTGCCCGCGCCCGCCGAGGCCGGCGGGCTGCCCGACCCCCAGCATCGGGCCGGTGACTCCATGATCAACCTGCTGTACGAGCGGGTCAGGGAGATCGACCACGCCAAACGCGGCCGCACCAGCATCGCCAACATCCCGCCCGGCCGGTTCGCGGTCGCGGTGATGGAGCTGGCCGCGGGGGAGGACGGCGACGTCGACCGGTTCCTGGAGAAGCTGAAGGCCATCGACAGCCCTCTGTACGGCCCCCTCAAGGGCATCTGGGAGACGGCGCAGCGCGACCTCGACCGGTTCAGGCAGGGCATCGAGACCTGGTTTGACAGTGAGATGCAGCGGCTGTCGATGTTGTACAAGCGCTACGTGAAGTGGGTCGTCGCCGTGCTCGGCCTGCTGGTGACGCTGCTGTTCTCGATGGACGGGCTGGAGTACGGCAAGACGCTGCTGCGGGACAACGCCTTCCGCGCCTCGGTGACCGCCGTGGCCGAGGCGGGGCCGGACGCGTACAACGAGCTCAAGGCCCGCTGCAGCGGCGAGGACCCGATGCGGTGCGTCACCGAGACGCTCAGCCAGCCGGCCCTGGTCAGGATGCTCGACCAGGCCCTGGTCAGCGTGTCGATCCCAGAGCAGGGTGACCCGAGCGCGCACTGGAACGGCGGCCTGTGGTGGGACCGGATCAGCACGCCCAGCCACTGGCCGGGATTTCTGCTGACGTATGTGGCGCTGCTGTTCGGCGCGCCGTTCTGGTGGGATGTGTTCCGTCGGATCACCGGCATCAAGGGGAGGCGCTGAGGTGGAGACGGAGCGGCTGATCATGCGCAGATGGCGTGAAGAGGATCGGGAGCCCTTCGCCGCCATGAACGCCGATCCCGAGGTGATGGAGCACTTTCCCGCGCCGCTCACCCGTGAGCAAAGCGACACCCTGGTCGACAAGATCGAGCAGCACTTCGACCAGCACGGGTTCAGTTTGTGGGCGCTGGAGGTACGCGAGAGCGGGGAGTTCATCGGCTTCGCCGGGCTGGGCTGGCAGATCTTCGACGCGCCCTTCCTGCCCGCCGTGGAGATCGGGTGGCGGCTGGCCCGCCCGGCCTGGGGCCACGGCTACGCCACCGAGGCGGCCAGGCGGGCCGTCACGTACGCCTTCACCGAGGCGGGCCTCGACGACATCATCTCCATGACCGCCGCGCGCAACCTGCGCTCCCGCGCCGTCATGGAGCGCCTCGGCATGACGTACGAGGCGGACTTCGACCACCCCCGGATCCCGGAGGGCAGCCCGCTGCGCCGCCACGTCCTCTACCGGCTCAAGCGCGGCGAAGACGCATAGCCGCTGAGGGCGTAGAGCACGTCGCGCAGGGCCGGCTCACGGCCGGACCGCCAGACCAGCCGCAACGCCAAGTTTTCCGTCGGCTGTGTCTCGAGGGCCACCAGCGCTCCGGAGGCCAGATCGGCGCCCACCGCGAAGTCCGGCAGGAGCGAGCTGCCCAGCCCCTGCCTGGCCCACTCGCGGGCGGTGGCGATGCTGGTCAGCTCCCTGCGCCTCACCTCCGTGCCGAACAACCGATCGGCCGCCAGCCGGATCGAGCAGCCCCTGGGACTCACCAGCAGCGGCTCCCTGTCCCCGTCCGGCGCCGCGACAAGGGACAACGCCACCTCGCCCACATCCAGGAAGTCGAGCTCGGCCGGCGGGCTGAACCCCAGCCCGCCCACCCGCGCCCCCGAGTCCAGCAGCAGCGCCGCGTCCAGCCGCCCATCGGCGACCTCGGCCAGCAGCGACTGCCTGGTGAGCGAGCGCACGTCCACATCCAGGTCAGGACGGCGCTCGGCCAGGCGGCGGATCACGGCGGGCAGCCTGGCCGCGGCCAGCATTTCCAGCGCGCCGATCCGCACCTGGCGGCGCTCGCCCGTCACGGCCCGGCGTACCTCGTCGGCGTGGTCCAGCAGGCCCTGCGCTCGCGCCAGCAACGCGGCGCCCGGCTCGGTCAGGCGCATGCCCCGGGGTGTGCGCTCGAACAAGGCCACGCCGAGGCTGCGCTCCAGCCTGCGCACCTGCTCCGACACCGATGCCGGGGCGAGGCCGAGGGCGGTCGCGGCCTCCGTCACGGTGCCGGCGCCTGCCACCGCCACGAACCCCCGCAACTGCCGCAAGTCCATGCACGCCAGCATACGGTTTTCCCGAACGCTCCTTGCGGCTGCGCCTGTTGAGCGGAGATGGCGCGTTTCCGCAGGCTGGGGCGCATGCGAATGATCGGCTTCTCCCTCGCCTACTTCCTGGTGATCCTCGATACGACCGTGCTCACCATCGCACTGCCCGACCTGCGGGCCTCGCTCGGCGGCTCGCTGGCCGGCCAGCAGTGGGCCGTGAACGCGTACACGGTCGCCTTCGCCGCCTCCCTGCTCACCGGGGGAGCGGCGGCCGACAGGTACGGCGCCGCCCGGATCTTCAAGGTCGGCGTGGCGGCCTTTGGCGTGATCTCCCTGCTGAGTGCCGCGGCGCCGCACCTCGGGATTCTGATCGTGCTGCGTGCTCTGCTCGGCGTGGCGGCCGCGCTCTGCACGGGCGGCACGCTCGGCCTGCTCGCCGAGTTGTTCCCCGAACCCGCCGCCCGCGCCCGCGCCACCGGCCTGTGGGCGGCCATCACCGGCAGTGCGCTCGCGGCCGGGCCCCTGCTGGGCGGCCTCCTGGTGGACCTGTCCGGCTGGCGGGCCGTGTTCCTGATCAACCCGCCGCTTGCGCTCATCAGCCTCCTGGTCATGCGCCGGGTACGCTCCCCGCGTGGCGTGCGGCGCATCGACTGGTCGGTGCAGGCCCTGGCCTGCGTGTTCCTCGGCCTCCTCGCCGAGGCCCTGATCGACTCCTCGGTGGTCGCGTTCGCTGGAGCCCTGGTCGCGTCGGCCGCGCTGATCGTCGTCGAACGCCGCAGCCACGCCCCGGCGCTGCCTCCTGGCCTGCTCGCCGCCACCTGGCCCGAACTTCTGGCCGGCACAGTGGCGAACTTCGCCTTCGCCTGCGCCCTGTTCGTCCTCACCCTCCAACTCCAGGACGTCCGGCACCTGACCCCGCTCGCGGCCGGGCTGGCGTTCCTGCCGCTCACCATCCCCATGACCGTGAACCCGATGCTCACCGGCCGCCTCGTGGCCCGCTACGGCCCGCGCCCACCCATCCTGGGCGGCCTCGCCCTGATCGCGGCCGGCCTGACCGGTGTGGCCCTCTCCGACGCGCTCACGCCCGGGCTGGTGATGATGGGCGTGGGGCTGTCGTTCGTGCTCCCCGCGCTGATGGCCGGCATGCTCGACAGCGCACCGCCAGGAACGGCGGGTGCGGCGGGTGGCGTACTCAACGCCTTCCGCCAGGTCGGCGCCACCCTCGGCGTGGCGGCGGCGGGCACGATCGGGCGACCGCTGCTGGCGGCGGCCATCCTGACGGCCGCGACCTGCGCCTGCTACGCACTCACCACCCGCCGCCACACCACGGTCCCCGCCTGATCCTCCACCCGTCCCCGCCTGATACTCCACCGTCCCCGCCTGATCATCCACCGCCAGGGCCGTCATCTCCGCCGAGAGCCCGGCCATCGGCCGTCACCGCCGTCCAAGAGCCCGCCTCTCCCGGCTCCGGCCCCACGCCCCGACCCGCGCCTCCGTCCCTCCTCTGCGGATGGCGAGTATTGTGATCGGCGCGGCGGAGCGCCATGCGGGCGCATCGTCGTGGCCACGACGATGGAGGTGACCGTGCGTTTCCAGCATTCGAGCGACATCTGGCGGGACTTCCCCGAGCTCGTCCCCGCGGTGATCTCCGTGCGGGGCGTCAACGCGGGCGTGTCCGTGGAGGACCGGGTCGCGACGTTCGGCGAGCTCGCCGCGAAGCGGCTGGCTACCGCGTCGGAGGGCGAGCTCCCGGAGATCCAGGCGTGGCGCCGGGCATTCTCGAAGATGGGGCTCAAACCGACCCAATACCGCTGCGCCTCGGAATCGCTGCTGCGCCGCTTCAGAAAAGAAGGCGCCCTGCCGCGCCTGCACCCGCTGATCGACCTGTGCAACGCGGTCTCCATCGCGTACGCGATCCCGGTCGCGGTGTTCGACACTTCCAAGATCGCGCAATACGTCGAGGTACGGCATGCGGTGGGCGACGAGACCTATGTGACCTTCTCCGGCGAGACGGAGCACCCGCCCGCAGGAGAGGTGATCTTCGCGGACGCCGAGAGGATGGCGCACGCCCGCCGCTGGACCAACCGCCAGAGCGGCCACTCCGCTGTCCGCGACACGACCACCGACGTCCTGATCGTCACCGAGGCGCTGCACGAAACAGCCCAGTCCGACGTCGAGTCCCTCATGGCCACGCTCAACGACGAATTGGCAGCGCTCTGGCCGGTGACTCCCCGGGCGGCGATCCTCAGTCCCTCGGCGCCCGAGTTCACCGTGTGATGCCGCAGAGGACGGCGTCGGCCAGCGCCTCGGCCTGATCGGCGGGGGAGAAGAGGTCGGGGCAGGCCAGCCAGGTGGCGGCGGTCCCGTTCACGGAGGTGATGATCGTCAGCGCGGCGGCCTCCGCCGAGACCTCGTCGCGCAGTCCCGCCCCTGCGAGCAGTTCCATCAGGCCGCGCTTCCATCCCTCCATCATGATCCGCTTGTCCCGCAGCCCGGTCTCGAGCTCCGGGAGCCCCTCGGCACTGCGCATCGACAGTGCGAACGCCTGCCGCAGCGTCGCGTCCCGCTCCAGCGCTGTGAAGAACGCCACCAGGAACCGCCGCATCCGCTCCATCACCGGCCCGTCACCGTCAAGCGTGCCCCAGACGGGCGCGGCCGCCTCGGCCCACAGCTCGCTGATCGTCGCGAGGTAGAGCGCGGCCTTGTCATGGAAATGGTGGTACGCGGCCCCGCGGGTCACCCCGGCCCGCTCGGCGATCCCCGCGAGGGTGGCGGCGGCGTACCCCCGTTCGGAGAAGACGGCCAGCGCGGCTCTCAACAGCGCCTTCCTGGTCTCCGCCGCTTCCTCGGCCGTTCGTCGCATGACTGCACTCTTTCATACAGGCGTGCACGTATGTTTATATACATTCATGCATGTATCTAAGCGGCTGATCTTCAGGAATGTGCGGGTGTTCACTGGCGACACGACGCTGAGGTCGGCGAACGTGACGGTCTCCGGCGGCGTCATCCTCTTCGTGGGGGAGGAACCGTCGCCGCATTCCCCGGGCGACGAGGTGATCGAGGGGCGCGGGCGGACCCTGCTCCCTGGCCTGATCGACGCGCACGCCCACGTATTCCCTGGCGACCTCGAACAGGCCGCGTTGTTCGGCGTGACGACAGTCCTCGACATGATGGCCGACCCTGCGCAGGCCGCCACGTTGCGTGGTAGCGGAGGAGCGGATCTGCGTACGGCGGGCACCGCGGCGACGGTCCCTGGGGGCTACGGCTGGTACCTGGTGGACATGGGCCTCCTGCCGCCGTTCCCGACCCTCGTGACGCCGGATGAGGCGGACATGTTCGTGGCGAGCCGCTTCGCGGAGGGCTCCGACTACCTCAAGATCCTTCTGGATGACGGCTCCACGACCGGCCTGCCCACGCCTTCTCTGGCGAAGGAGACGGTCGGCGCGCTGGTGACGGCGGCGCACGACCGAGGCAAGATCGTCGTCGCGCACGCCCTCACCGCCGAGACCGCCCGTCAGGCGTTGCGGGTGGGCGCGGACGTGCTGGGGCACGTGTACGTGGACCGCCCGGATCCTGAGCTTGTCTACGAACTCGCCGAGACCGCGGTGGTCCCCACCTTGGCTGTGCTCGGTGAACTGTTCGGCCCCGGGACGGGAGGCAAGGCCCTGGCTGCCGACCCGAGAGTGTCTCCGTACCTGACCGAGGGCTCGCGCCGCATGCTCACTATGGGCCCGTTCCCACTGGGGGAGGGCGCCCGGCACGACCTCGGCGTGGCGACACGCACGGTCGCGGACCTACGAAACGCCGGCGTGACCCTGCTCGCCGGCTCCGACGCCTCCAACGTCGGCACCGCCCACGGCGCGACGCTCCACCAGGAACTCGCCCTGCTCGTCGCGGCCGGCCTGCCCCCGCGTGAGGCCCTCGCCGCCGCCACTTCGGCTCCCGCCGACCGTTTCGCGTTGCACGACCGCGGCCGCATCGCTCCGGGCCTACGCGCCGACCTTCTCTTGGTCGACGGCGACCCCACGGCCGACATCGACACCACGCTCGACATCGTCGGCGTGTGGTTGGCAGGCCGTCGCCTACCGAGGAAGTGACATTCCGTGACGACCGCAGCACAGCGAGCCTACGGCGCCTAAGGTGTAGGAGAACGAGAGTCGGAGTTCGAGCGCTGCACGTCGGCGAAGGGGATGGGGTGAGATTCGCCGTGTACGACGACGGTACCGTGACGGTTCGTGACTTCGTGTCGATCCCCGCTGACGAGGCGTGGTTCTGGACGACTGAATGGCGGGCCGGTGAGGTGCAGACAGCAGCGCACATCGCGGCCCGTCGCACGACCTTCCATCGCTCTGCCGAAGACATGTTCGCGCATCTCGACTCGCTCGGCGGCGGCCGATGCTCTCCTTCGGGCTGATCGCTTCGAACGGGGACTTGGGGAGGCTGGCTCTCGCCGCGTACCGGCCGACTAATTCCATGATGGCCACGTCGCCCCGCTCGATCTGCGAGACCCGGCCCTTGGTGACGCCCATGCGTTCGGCCACCTCCGCCTGCGTCAGCCCCTCCCACTTTCGCTGTTAGGCGAGCCGATGGCCGACCACGTAGGCGTCGATCTCATGCCGCGGCTGCGCCCGCTCCTTGTTGCCCGGCCGCAACTCCTTCAGTTTGGCTAGCCGAGCTCCCTTCAAGGGACCACCGTGAAATTGGAGCGTCTGCATGCCCTCGCGGCCTGACCTGCGCCGAACGGCTCGGGCGGCCGCGATCACGCCGAGATGAACGGCTCCGTCAGATGCGGTGTCGCCAGGTGCAGCGTGGTGGCGGTTTCGTGGCCGAGCATGCGCTCCCTTGAGTGCCTGGCCGCCTCAGGGTCGATCTCGTGTGAGTAGGCGAGCTCGGGGTGGAGTAGCTGGAGCGCGTGCACCAGGAGGTCGCCGGTGACGAGCGCCAGCTCGCGCCCGTCGGCGACCAGCACGCTCTGGTGCCCGGGCGTGTGACCGGGCGTGGCGACCGTGCGCCCGGCGCGCAGCGGCGTGTCCCCGTCGAGGAGCCGGAGCCGACCGGCCGCCGCGAGCGGGTCGGTGAGGGTCTCGCGAAGCTGCGGATTGAGCGCGTCGAGGGCGTCGAACTCGGCCCGCTGGAGCAGGTATTCGGCGTTTGGGAAGTAGGGGCGGCGGTCGCTGGTCGCGCTGCCGGGCGCAGGGGCGCCGCCCACCGCGCTGCTGGTCGAAGTGTTGCCGTCCACCGCGCCGCCCGCTGACGGGACGGCCGCCTCGGTCACGACCGCCCATCCGACGTGGTCGGTGTGCAGATGCGTGAGCACCACGGTGTCGACCTCGGCCGGGTCGATGCCCGCGGCGGCGAGCGACTCGGGGAGCGCACCGGGCACGGGCGCCCACGAGACGGCCGGGCCGTCCGCCGGACCGATCCCGGCGTCCACGATGGTGAGGCCCATGTCGCTGCGGATCGCGTACGCACGGAACTGGAGGCGCCAGCGGCCCTCGGCGTCGACCGCGCCCGGGTCGTAGCGGTCGGCCGCGGCCCACTGGGCGGCCGTGGCCTCGGGGAAGGCCTCGGCGCGCGGGGAGAAGAATGGGCCCTCGCCATCGGCGAGCGCGATGATCTCGGTCGAGCCGATCCGGAGGCGGGGAACGCTGAGGGACATGGCCGCGATCCTGCCATGCCTTGCACGCGGGGTGGTGCCTCGCCCCACCACCGGCTCCTGAACGTACTGCGCTCACGGGCCCCGGTCTGTGTGAGCACGACGACGAGGTGAAGCATGCCGGCCCGCACCATGGCCGACACCATCCTCGACGTCCGCATCAATGAAAGTTCGCACGGCGAGATCGGGATCAACACCCTGCTGGCGGGCTCGAACGGCGTGTCCGTCGTGCTGGCCGGCGGCGACAACCCGGCGTGCGACGAGTTCAGCGCACTGCTGCCCCAGTGTCCTCATCCGGTAGTCGGCTCGCGTCGCGCGCCAGCCGCAGGGCGCCGGCGTGTGCGGCGGCGAGCGTGACGCGCACCGCCTGATCTGCGGTCGCCTCGTCGACCGGATCGGCGGTGATGAGCAGTCGCAGGTAGATCGGCGCGGCCAGGGTCTTCAACAGCTCGGCGGGATCGGTGTCCCTGGGCAGTTCGCCGCGTTCGATGGCGCGCGTCACCGCCGGTTCGGCTCGGGCGAGCCGGTCGTCGAACACGTGACGCCGGGCGGCGGCGATCTCTGGAAGGCGGGCTGCCCCGGTGAACATGGCGGCGAGGATGGCCTGCCCGGTCGGACTGGTGAACGCCTGGACGAGCGAGCGTGCCAGCGCTCGCAGGTCGGTTTCGATCGCTCCGGTGTCAGGGATGGGGATGTCCATGGCCATGTGCTCGGCGAGGGCGTCGGTGAGCAGGATCTCTCGATCTTTCCACCGCCGGTACACCGTGGTCTTGTGGACTCCCGCGCGCTGGGCGATGTTCTCGACGGTCAACGCGGCGTAGCCCTTGTCCACGAGCTCGGCGAGCGTGGCGGCGTGGATGGCGGCGCGTACTTTGGCGCCGCGGCCGACCGGCCTGGCGGCGGAATGATCGGACTGCATTGCAACTCCAAGTTGCGATATTCGCGAGGCGAGTGACAAGATGAATGTATCGCAACTCAAAGTTGCGATACATTCGCTTGCGTTCCCTTGAGGTGGCACATCATGCGCAGCTCTCTCCCCTGGACCTTCCGTACCATCCCCGAACTGACCGGGCGCGTCGCTGTGGTGACCGGAGCCAACAGCGGCATCGGCTACGTCACCGCCCGCGAACTGGCCCGCCGTGGTGCACACGTCGTGCTGGCCTGCCGCGACCTCGAACGCGGTCAGGCCGCGCTCATCCACATGCGGGGCGAGGTGCCCGGCGCTCACCTGGAACTCCGCCGGGTGGACCTGAGCAGTCTGACCTCCATCCGAGAATTCGCCGCCGGTTGGAACCACGACCGGCTCGACCTGCTGGTCAACAACGCCGGGGTGGCGATGGTGCCCCATGCCCTGACCGCCGACGGGTTCGAGTCGCAGTTCGGCATCAACCATCTGGGGACCTTCGCCCTGACCGGCCTGCTTCTGCCGCATCTGCTCGCCGCGCCCGATCCACGGGTGGTAACCGTCAGCAGTGAAGGGCAGCGCTTCGCCCGCTTCGACCTGGAAAACCTCAACGCCGAGCGCAGCTACCGCACGGCGTTCGCCTATGTGCAGTCCAAGCGGGCCAACCTCTACTTCGCCATGGAACTGCAGCGCCGGGCCGACGCCGCCCGGCAGAAGCTGCGCAGCATGGCCGTCGCGCCCGGACTCACCCGCACCAACGTGCTCACCGGGGGCGCCAACAGCGGCAGAGGACGGCTGTATGCGACCCTCACCCGCCTGCTGGTGCGCGTGGCCTTCCGGCCCACCCCGGAAGGCGCGAAGACCTCCCTGTACGCAGCGACCGTACCGGACCTGCCCGGCGGCAGCTACATCGTTCCCGACGGGCCGCTGCAACTGCGTGGCGAGCCAACTCGTCGTACTCGCGAGCACGCTATCCGCGACACCGCCACAGCTACTCGCCTCTGGCAGTTGTCCGAACGGCTTACCGGCGTCACCTATGCCCTATCCGCCGCCACAGCGACACGCCGCCTGAACCGCGACGTGGACGACGTGATCCGCAGCGGGCAGTGACGCTATGGGCTCGAGGCGGTGCCCATTCGACGGGGACCCAGGCAAGCCCAGCAGTCCGCATCCTCCGTCGCAAGCCCGGCTGTGACCATTGGCGTCCGATGACCGTGGAAGGTGAACAGGCGAAGGGACGCGTCAAGCCGGGCTCGCACCTCCGTCACCGGCCCGCCGCCGTTCCGCGGTCTGTCCCGTGCCGGAACGGATTGGAACGCCTAGGTCTAAAAGCACACACAAGAAGAGCGTGCAGCGAGCGATGGATCGTTCCATCGCCGTGGACGCCGGTCACCATGAGAGGAACGTCATGCGAAAGTCACTCATCGCGCTGTTATTCACGACGGCGATAACAGCCAGTGTCGGACTGGCAGCGGCACCAGCGCAGGCCGAAAGCGAGATCGTCAAGCTCGTGAGCGTCCAGAACGGCAAATGCCTCCAGCCGAGGACCTTCGAAGAGGGAGATGTGATCGTTCAGCAGACCTGCAACGGGACCTACGCTCAGCAATGGGTGGTCCAGTACCTCTCCGGCAACAAGATGCACCTAAAGAACAGGGGCAGTGGCTACTGCCTCGAAGTCCGCGATGGGGCCTTCAACGGAGGCCGTGTTGATCAGTGGGGGTGCGCCAATATCAGCAACGAGAACTGGACCTTCGGTATCGGGAACAACCTGCTGGGGTCGAGAATCTCCGGCACCGCGAGCCACTGTGTCGCCACACCGGGGTCACAGGACGGCCTAGTGGTGGAGTTGCGGTTCTGCAACGGCAACTCCTCGCAGCTTTGGAGACGCCCCGCCGGCTGATATCACCGCCGCGCACGGTCTTGATGGCCTGTCGGCCGGGGTAATGACCATCTCTCGCCCACACGCCCTCGACGTTGCTCAGGACCGCCGCCATCTACCGACTTCGGACACACCGGAATGCTCCGCAGTAATAGCGCAACGGAAACGGCCCGGCACCGATCACGGTGCCGGGCCATTCTGTTCCGGTTCTGTTCCGGCTGACGTTGCTCAGTAACTACAAACAACGACGACGACCTGAACGACCTGCTCGCCGACCTTGATAGCGGTATCGCAATCGTCGAGGACGCCCCGGCCGGCCAGAGGCCAGAGGCCCGCCGCGGCGACCGGCGACGACGAGGACGACCTGGACGACGACGGCGCAGACGACGACGCGCCGCCGCCCCGCCCGAAGGCCGGCCTCACGGCTGACCTGCTCATCACGTTGACCGCCGCCGAGCACGACGAGGTGAACGCGCTGCTCGGCCCGTATCCGCGCCCGCGACGGCAACGCCAGCACGGCACAGATCGTCTTGGCCGCGTTGCGCGCGTACGCCGACTAGGCGCCTCCGTGTCGCTGGCGGATCCCAGCGCCGAACACGTCAGCGTACTTGAAGGGCATGTCCGGCTGGGGTTCCGCTGGCCACGAGATGATCAGGTAGTGCTCGACCGGGGTGGCGCCGGCGGAGCCGTCCGGCATGGTGTCACGTCCGCGCGCGTGCACCCGGAGCCGGTAGAAGCCCTTCCCGCGCCAGGCAAGGTTCGGCAGGTTGGGGAGGTCCCCATCGAGCCCGCAAACGATGAGTGATCCGCTCGTGGATTCGATGGAGACCTCGACAATCTCCTCCCAGCTGTCCAAGTCGAGAGGCGGAGGCTCCTCGGTCGGCTGCACCGTGACGTCGACGGCACCGATGGAGATGCCCGTGAGAATCGTCGCGCCCTCCGGCTCATCTGCCACTGCGATCAAGCCGTTGTCCCAACGTTCCGGAAACTCAGGACCCAACTCGTTCGCATCTCGGAGCTGCAGCTGATGGTAGGACAGCCAGACGTCGGCCCGATAGGACGACGGCGCGGCGCCAGTCATGTGGAGAAGACCTTTCTGGGGTTAGGAATTCATGTCGGGAAAGACGAACAACGGGTCCCGGTTTCAGCAGCCGTTGCTGGTTAGCGAAGCTGCCATACTTACCGCCAGCGCTGCTGTTCTGAGTCTCGTTCACCCATTCGGCGGAGAAGTCGGCGGGGTTGTCGCCGCCGGTGTACGCGCCCTGGTAGGTGTGTGCCATCGGGTACTCGTCACAGTTTGCTCCGGCCGGGGGTGAACCGGTGAGGAAGCTGCACGCATCGGCACGATTCTGTTCGGCGTCCGCGTCGTCGTACATACCGCCGGCCTTCGGGCGTCAGGCCCGGATAGATCTCCAGGACTCCACAGTCGCTTCGGCAATGGTCTCGATGCGGTGTCCGTATGCCAAGTGTCCATCAGACACGAAGCTGCCGTCCCTGACCGGGAGAGCGCAGAACGTAGCCCGGAAGTGCCCAGGCGGTCCGCCCAGCGGGAGCGGTGCGTATGCCGCCAATGGCTCCATGTTGTAGCCCGGCCTCGCCCCGTGTTTGTTCCGCGCCACCTGACTGGCCGCCACGCGAAGCAGCGTGTCAAGGCCGCGGTCCACGTAAAGCTGCAACTGGCGGAACTGACCGTCAAGGTACTTCTGGTGAGCTCTGGAAGGATGCTGCAGGAGATACGCACAGACCACCAGCGCGTGCCACCTGTACATTCGGGGATCGGCCTGCTCTTCGGAGAGAATGGCGTGGTAGTAGTCCACGCATGTGCCCAACGGGCCGGCAACTGCACCGCACTCGCACCGATCCACGACAGGGCTGTCCGCCATGATCTGCACCATAGGTGGCCAGGAGCAGCGTTGTCGACGAGATTTCGGCGCCACTCCATGTCCATACGAACGACCTGGCCTACCTCGCCGCCATGGTCCTCTGGATCAGCTCTTGGCGAAGCGCGTCCCAGCGACACAAGAGAAGCGGCTTCGTGATCGCATCTGTAATCACGAAGCCGCTTCTGTTTGATCTACTTCGCCAACAGTGTCTCCTCCGGGAGTGGCGGGGCGCTTTTCGCGTTTCCGAGAGCCGACACCGCGGATAGCTGGCGCACTCTCACGAACACGAAATGCCCCGCCTTTTCGCGAGGGGATCTGAGCGCGTTTCAAGCGCGCGTTATCCGGCCGCCTTCGTCCCGATCATGCCGAAGATGGCCCCGAAGCCGAGCTTGGAAATGGTGTCACACAGGGTCAAGACGTTGTTCACCGCGTCGGTGGGCTCCTTGACCATAACGGCGAGAGTCACCTGTATCGCCAACAACAGCACCGAAAGCCCAGCGACCGTCAGGAAGACCAGCTTGAAGTGACTCTGGACGACGACGGACACACCATCGCCTGACTGCGCACCCTCAGCAGCGACGGCCGACTGCTGCGCGACAGCGGCGATGTCGGTTGCGACAGACGAGGCGGCCATGGACTGGCCGGCCGTCTGAGGCATTGGCTCCGACATGACGTCACCGCCCCTCGTCCGACGACTGAACGCCGTTCGTCGCTGGCAGGTCGTCGCCAATCGTCACCGTATGGTCCCGGCCAGCCTGTGTCACGCGGGCTTCTCGGACAACGATCTGGAACTCGATGTGGTCGCCCGAGTAGTCGCCGTGCGTACGTGCTTCCGGGATTCCAGTACCTTGTTGCTCTTGGGTACCCGTCTCCTTCGTCCGATCCACGCGTCCGGAGTCAATGGTGATCGTGGTCGTCGAAAGAGGGGACGTGATGATCGAGCGAAGGATCTCGATGGCTCGCAAAGCGGTTCGCGAGTTGCCCAAGTAGGCCCGGACAGTAGCCCATGCCGCCACGAGCAACGCCCCCACCACTGTGATCGCAGGGGACAGAAGTTCAGCTAGCTCCGGATTCATGGCGTCCTCACATGCGGCATTCGCGTGCCCCTGGAGCGAGAGTAGCGAAGCGCAGGGGAACGGTCCACCCACATGCCCCCAATCGTGAATGAGCGCTCCGGATCCGCCTTTTGAACGTCGCGAGCCAGAAACACAAAGTCCCCGCTTTTCGCGGGGACGCTTTGTATCCCTTTGCTCCGGCTCCTGGACGCCGGTTCGTTTCAAACGGGGGTCGGACCGTCTAGGGCGAGATGGGCTCCATCCCGTGCAGCTCGACCAATTGGGCGGCGGCAAGCGCGTAAGGGTGATGCTGGTAGTCGTCCCACGCGACGAACATGTTGTGCCCTGCGGGTTCCAGCGTGCGCAGGACTCCCGGCCGGTACAGGTCAGCCAGCACCCCGGCAGACGTGACGGAGGCCACCTGATAGACGGCGAAGTCCTCACGCAGCATCGGGCACTCCTCCAGCGCCTTCGAGATGCAATATCGGCAGGTGGGCGGGGCGTTGGTGCGGCCGCTGTCCAGGCCGGTGCGCTCGAAGACGGTCTTGGTGAGCGCCCACGAGATGTAGCCCGCCGTGTCGAGGGCCAGCCCGCCGCACACCTGGCACAGCAGCTTGTTCATGCACCGCCACTGGCGGAGGGTGTTGAGCTTGCGCATCCGCTCGGGGCCGCGCCGGTCCGGCCGATCCCGAAGGTCGCGGACTCGCGCCCGAAGGATTTCGCCCACACCGCCCATCCCTCGCTGCGCGAGCGGGTCCGAGATCCAGTCGCCAGGCTTGGACGGCAGGTAGGACAGCCGCACCCGGCCGGCGTACGGCACGAAGCCGATCGGGTCGGTCACGAGCTCGTTGGCGTAGGCGATCGTGTACGGGACGGTCGTGTAGCCGCTCATGGCGTCACCGCACTTTCCCATGCCTGTGACCGGCGGCGTTCGTCGTCGTAGCTGGCTATCAGTCGGTCGAGGTCCATGACGTTGGCTGCGCAGAGGCTCTTGCGGCTCCGGCGATGCTGGCCCCACCACAGCCCGCCGTCGCGGAAGATCTCCCATCCGGGCCGGGTGCGATGGAAGAGGGCGCGAATCCAGTCGAGGCTGTCAGGCCGATCCCAGTAGCTGTACGCGGCCGTCATGCCAGGTCCCCTGCATGGAACGGCGTCTCGCCAGAGGAGACCCAGACCCAGCGGGGGCGCTTGAGTGCGGCGGCACGACTGGAAGCGATGGTGTGGGTGTCGTGCCGCCGCTGCCGCGCTGACCCTTCGCGCGGCGGCACGACGGCAGACGCCTGGGCACTGTCGCCGCGCCTGCCCGGGGCGGCCGAGAGGGTCACGAGGCTCGCCCCCAGGCATGAAGGAGGCGCACCTCCGGGGCCTTGACCCGATCCAGCCGCTCGAAAGTCGCCGCCATGATGACCGCACCGCTGGCCTTGTGGACGGCGGTCCACATGCCGTCCGACCGCCGCCTAACATCGCGGAACCCGGGAATCTCGCAAGTACTCGAAACCGGCCCCTGCCGACGCCGAGTCACGTCAGCGCAGGCAGACCTGCTCGTGGCGCCCGTGGCGGGCGAATGTGTGGCGGGTTTGGACCCGTGACTGTCCATGCTCGGAACGCTACGGACGGCACCTGATCGTTCTCAATGAAGTTGCTTCAGATTTCTTCTTGATCGTTTATTGCTAGTTCGATCAATCTGCGGGCGTCTTCACCGTGCACGGCCAGGGCCAGAAGTCGATCGAAGGCCTTCTCGTAGATGGCGACCTCGTGGCGCTGCTGCAGGGTGAGTTCGGCGGTGTATGTGGCCACGGTCACCATCCGGCTGTCGTAGATGGTGAAGGCGTTGTTCCGGGGCACGGTGTACGGGGCCGCGAGCGGCACGATCCCCAGGCTGATTCGCGGGGCGCGGGCGGCCTCGAGGAGTCGCCGTAGTTGTGCGCCCATTGTGGTGCGATCGCCGACAAGGGTGTGCAGCGCTCCCTCGCCGAGCAGGAACAGGAAGCGGCGCTGCGGGCGATCGAATGCTCGCTGAGCTTCCATGCGGGTCTGCACGCCCTCTTCAACGTCGTCTGGGATGCCGTGAAAGTCCACGACCGTGGACAGGATCCCTCGCGCGTAGGCGGCCGTCTGGAGCAGACCAGGGATGACCGTAGGCTCCCAGGCCCGGATGAGTGTGGTTTTCTCGTAGGCGTCGATGTTGGCGCGTTGCCTGCGCCGGGTGCCGGTCTTGAGGGAGCGCCGCCAGTCCGTGTATTGGGCGTCGATCGACCGGACGGCGGCGATCAGGTCTGCGATCTCGCTTGGAAAACGGCAGGCCAGGCACCATTCGCGTATGTCGTCCTCGGTGGGGACCTGCTTGCCGAGCTCGATCTTGGAGACCTTCGACGGCACCCAACTGCAGGCTGTGGCGAGCTGGCGGCCGGTCAGCCCGGCATCACGCCGCAGGTCTCGCAGGCGGACGCCGAGCGCTTGAACGGCTTGCTGGCCAAGGAGGGGTTGATTCACGGGAGGTGCGCGGCGAACTCTTCGAGCGGTTGGGCGTGCTTGAGGGCCACCTCCCGCCACGCCCGGTGGCGAGAGACGACCTCGGGGTCTGTGATGAGCGCGGCGTCGGCGAACCTGTCGTCAACGTCGCTGAAGTGCAGCCAGACCAGGCGCGAGTCATCGAGCAGCCACGCATCGTACGGGTGCAGCCCGAGCCCCTCCGCTACGTCCCGGCGGAGATAGCGGATGTCCTCGCCGGCCTGCACGCTGAGCCGGGCCACTTCGATGCCGTACCGGGTGTACTCCGATGGTGGCACGGACACGATGCGGACCCGCTGCCACGTTTTCCCGGCCGCGACATCACGGCTGATCTTCTCCATCCAAGACCGATGCCACGCGTAGTCATCCGGCTCGCCCATCTGCCACTTGCGGAACGGCTCGGCGCCCACGGTGCTGTTGTACCGCTCGCGTAGCTCGAACCTGAACGCGCTGGTGGTGAAGTTGGCGAGCAAGTCGCCTAGCTCAGCCTCGGACAGAAGCACGGTCACCCCTGGGGGAAGTAGGGCAGGAGGTCCTTGGGGATCTCCACGATCACCTCGTCGGAGGCCAGGTTAACGGCATCGCCCAGCGCGGTGGGATCGGTGACGACTTTCCCCTGAACGGCGATCGTGCCGCGGTCGGTCTCGTAGACGGCCGGGCACGTGCCTTGCTCGCTGTTGCTTCCGAGGAACCGCAGGCGCATGGCTTCTCCTTGATCGAATTTCTCTAGATTTCTCCACTCGCGCCGATCGTCCGTCGCCACACCAGGCCCGTCAAGGGCGTAGAACGAACGGGCCTGGCCATGCCGGGTGTCCCGCCGCAATGTCCCAGCGTTGGGGGAGTTCAGGGCGAGGTGAGCGGCAGCCGCCGGTCGGTAATGTGAACGCGCTGCGGGTTGACGAGGCGGCGCAGCAGCTGGAGCGGCTGGCCGGTGTCGTCGTAGGTAATGCGGGTGATGTCGAGCAGGGGACTGCCGCGGCTTACCCGAAAGGCCGATGCCTCCTTAGGGCTGGCCGGACGGACACGGGTCTGCAGTTCTACAACGGCCGTTGAGCGCTCCACGTCGTAGCTGCGGGCGTCGTGCCGCTCCATCGACCAGTACAACTGGTCGAGGCACACGAGTTGCCCTTCGATGTCGCCCCGTATCTCGCTGATGATCACTTTTGCCTTGGCCGGGAGGCGGAGGATGTGGGCGACCTCCTCAGTCGCGGGCGTGGCGCGGCTAAGGAGGGTTGTTAGGTGGCCAGTGATCCCGGCTCGCCGGCACGCGGCTGCCCACGCGGTGGGCTCGTCGCGGAAGTCGATGGCCATGGGGATCTCAATGACAACGGCTGGCCCAAGGACGATCATGCCCTTGTTGGCGACGCGCCAGACCAGTCCCTCCTCCTTGAGTTCCCGCATGGCCCTGGTGATGACGTGCGCGCCGACGCCATAGGTCTCTTTCAGCACGTCGGTGTGGGGGAGTGGCTGGCCCACTGGGTAGGTGCCGTCGAGGATCTTGGTCCGGAGGTCGGCTAGGACCTCGGGAAGCCGCACGACGGGCACGGGCGGGTCCTCTCCTTCGGCGCTGGTCGGCTGGCGTTGATCGTATTACGGGCTGCGTCCGGGCGTCTCACCTGCGGGCTTGACAGGAGGCCCTGAAACACCGAGTCTCACCCCTCGCGAAAGACATCCCAGGAGCTTTGATGTCAAGCAGCGGGTTCTTGGGCATGGTGGGGCCAGGCGGTCACCTCGCTGTACGGAGTGCCATTCTTGAGGCAGCCGTGCAGGATGCCGACCAATCGGTTGGCGATCTGGCGCAGGGCGGCGTTGTAGTCGACGTCACGAGCGCGTTGCTTGTCGTAGTATGCGCGAGCCCCAGGCGAGGCGTTGATGGCGTTGGATGCCTGAGCCATGAGGGCGTCGATGAGCCGGTCATTGTGGACGAACCGCGCTGCGACGACCTTTCTTCCCCGAGGCCCGGGTGATCGGGCTGGTGCCCGCGTAGTTCTTGCGGGCCTTGGCGTTGGCGTACCGCTTAGGATCGTCGCCGAACTCAGCGAGCACCCGGGCGCCGAGGATCGGCCCCAGTCCGGGCTGGGACAAGACGATCTCAGCGGCCGGGTGCTGCCCAAAATGCGCCTCAACCTCCTGCTGCAGGGCTGCCACCTGCTGGTTCAGGGTGGTCAGGACGGCGATCAGAGCCCTCACGGAGGCGGCGTAGGCGGCGGTGACCGCAGCGGGCTGGCCCAGGTGCTCGGTGCGCAGCGCGGCCTGGATGGGGGCGGCCCTGGGCACCAGGTCGCCACGGCAGCCGGCGCGCTTGAGCGCCGCGCTGATCTGGCCGATGGTCAGCTTCGCCGCGGCCGCCGGTTCGGCCGCCTTGGCCAGCAGTTCCAGCGCTTCAGGAGCGTCGAGGTCGTCGAAGGCGGTCAAGGCGGCGGGGAAGTAGTCGCGCAGCGCGCGCCTCAGCCGCTGGGTCTGCCGGGTGCGTTCCCAGATCAGCGTCTTGTGCGCGCGGGTGACCACCCTGATCGCCTGAGCTTGGTCGCTGTCGCCGGCCACGGTGCGAAGTTGGTGAGAGTCGGTGCGCACCATGTCAGCCAGCACGTGGGCGTCGCCGGAGTCGCTCTTGGCGCCCGAGACCGCATGCCGTCTGCGGTATTCCGAGGCCTGCAGCGGATTGACCGCGAACACCCGGTACCCGGCCGCCACCAGCGCCTGCACCCACGGCCCCCGGTCGGTCTCGATGCCGATCAGCACCTGGCCGGCGGCCTGTTCGTCCTCGAGGTGCTCGGCGTCCACGCTCAGGTGTTCGGCGATCATCGCGTGCAGCCGTGCCATGCCCGCCACACCCTCCGGCAGCCGGGCCTTGGCCAGCCGCTTGCCGGTGGCATCCATCAGCTCCACATCGTGGTGGTCTTCGGCCCAGTCGTCTCCCACGAACAGTCGCACCCGTCCTCCCGTCTGTGTTTGCGCTTGTCAGCAGCCTGCGAGAGAACCGCCAGCGACCTAATGAAGCAGTGCTCACGCCGCATACGGGCGGGCACGACATCCCAGCAGCGATCAACTCTCCCGACCCACCGACGGGGGCACGATCTTCGTCAAGGACTCAACGCCCAGGAGGGCCGAGTGCTCACCCGCCGGCGGCCGCTATCTACTAAGGAGTCTGCCAGATGGCTTGCTCCTAGAACTCATTAGGACCCGAGACCCGATGTCCAGCCACATCGTGGCACCAAGCCGCCACACTGTCATATCCGACCCCGCCCGCCAGGCCGCCCAGCGGCTGCGCCAGCTCGACGAACTCCTCCTCACCCCCAAGGCGCTGTGCCGCAAGCCCCGCGTGGACCCCGACGACTGGTTCCCCATCGCGGAGACCGCCGACGCCTACGATGCCGCCTACGCGAAGGCCAACAAGCGGTGCACCGGCTGCCCCTTCACGGGGCTGGCCGGCCTCTGCGTGGAGCGGGCGCGGCTCCAGCCGTACGACCCGATCGGCGTCATCGGCGGCACCGACCCCAAGCTGCGCCGTCAGCTCGGCATCGGCGCGGACCTCCAGCGCTGCGACGGGTGGCGGCGTGACCACGCCTCGCACGCTCACGCAGGCCGAGCACAACGCCGTCAACGCCGTCACCATCGCGGTCGGCGTCCTCGGCATGATCGGCTTCGTCAACTCCTTCAAGAAGGTCATGGACGCCGCGGCGCCCACCTTCGGAGCGCTGGCGTTCACCGTCCCGCTCGGGATCGACCTCGGCATCCTCGCGTTCTCCGCGCTGGACATCGTGCTGGCCCGGCTGGAGATGCGCCTAACTTGGCGTGTGAGGCATGTGGTAGGGAGATCGCCACCGAGGTGAACGACTGTGGCATGAGCTGGTGGTGGGTCACGCTCTTCCTCGACGGCGTGCTCGGCGCTCCTCCCGCACCCCCTGTGAGAAACCCGCCTGCTGTTCAGCGGAGGCATGACAAGAGGCGACGGCTGCGGTGACCCAGGACAAATCGCTCCCGGAACCGCTCGAAGGCCTTGCGCGTGCCCGGGCCACGAACGCAATGGAGCTGACGGCACCGCTGGCCAGCCTGGAGCTGGGTATCCCTCAGCTCTACCAAAGGTTCCCGCGATAGGACTCGAACCAGACTTCCGTCGTGTTGATCAGTTCCTCCCGATCCTCCCAAAGCAGTCAGATTGATCTCTGTACCGAGCGTTTCTCCTGGCGATGCGGTAAGTGCTGTGCATCACTGTGCATGCTTGAGCAGTCGCGGGTATTCCGGATGTCACTCGGTTTGTCACTCAATTGCTTAACGGTAGTTGCAGTGGTTGATTGGATGTGATCATTGAGTGGGTGAGCGACTGCACCTTCTGTAAGATCGTCGCTGGTCGGTTGCCGTCCTATCGTGTCCTCCAGGACGAGCACACCCTGGCGTTCTTGAACATCAGACCTGCCTCTCTGGGACACACGTTGGTGGTTCCGCGTGTGCATGCGCGCGACGTGTGGGAGATCTCCGAGGTCTCTCACAGCAAGGTCGCGGACATGGTGCATCGAGTTGCCGGAGCAATGCTTGAGACCTGTGGATCAGCCGGGAAGGTACACCCCTTCCCGGCTGATCCACAGGTCTCAAGCATTGCTCCATTATCCTGCCGAGCCGCTCAAGACCGAGATCTCTCGCACACCCATCCCAATCCCTGCGTCGTTAACGCTCGAACTGTCGGCCCATGTCCAGGCCGGCTACAGCGCCGAAACGATCCTGACGGACGACAACAAGGAACAGGTCGGCCCATGGAAGCTTGATCGTGCAATGCGAAAGCCCGCAGCAAGGTACAGGACCTTCCCACGGGCTTTCGATTCCACGACTTGCGGCACTACCTCGCGTCGCTCCTCATCGCTTCCGGAGCCGACGTCAAGGTCGTCCAGGCCCGTCTACGGCACGCGAGCGCCAAGAGCACCCTCGACACTTACGGTCACCTCTGGCCGGACTCTGACGAGTCGACGCGGGCCGCGATCGATGCGGTGCTTGCCGCTCGGACGGAACTGAGGCAGAACCAGACAGGAACCGCGCGATGAACGTGCAGCTCACCGCGCGGTAACCGGCTATACGTCGTAGTAGAGCTCGAACTCGTGCGGGTGCGGACGCAGCCGGATCGGGTCCACCTCGTTCTCCCGCTTGTACGCGATCCACGTCTCGATCAGGTCAGGCGTGAACACGCCGCCCTCGAGCAGGTAGTCGTGGTCCTCTTCCAGGGCGTTGAGCACGTCGGTGAGCGAGCCGGGCACCTGCGGGATGTTGCGGGCCTCTTCCGGCGGCAGCTCGTAGAGGTCCTTGTCGACCGGCTCCGGCGGCTCGATCTTGTTGCGGATGCCGTCGATGCCCGCCATCAGCATGGCCGAGAAGGCGAAGTAGGGGTTGCAGGACGGGTCCGGCACGCGGAACTCGATGCGCTTGGCCTTCGGGTTGGAGCCCGTGATCGGGATGCGGACGCAGGCCGACCGGTTGCGCTGTGAGTAGACCAAGTTGACCGGAGCCTCGTAGCCCGGCACCAGGCGGTGGTAGGAGTTGACCGTCGGGTTGGTGAAGGCCAGCAGCGACGGGGCGTGCTTGAGCAGGCCGCCGATGTAGTAGCGGGCCGTGTCCGACAGGCCGGCGTAGCCGACCTCGTCGTAGAAGAGCGGCGAGCCGTCCTTCCACAGCGACTGGTGGCAGTGCATGCCCGAGCCGTTGTCACCGAAGATCGGCTTCGGCATGAACGTCACCGTGTGGCCGTACTCGAGGGCCGTGCTCTTGATGACGTACTTGTAGAGCATCAGGTTGTCGGCGGTCTTGAGCAGCGTGCCGAACTTGAAGTCGATCTCCGCCTGACCGGCGGTGCCGACCTCGTGGTGCTGCATCTCGACCTCGATGCCGCACTCGATGAGGTTGCGGACCATCTCCGAGCGCAGGTCGGTGAAGTGGTCCATCGGTGGGACCGGGAAGTAGCCGCCCTTGTAGCGCGGCTTGTAGCCGAGGTTGCCGCCCTCGGTCGCCTTGCCGGTGTTCCAGGCGCCCTCGATGGAGTCGATGTAGTAATAGCCGGCGTTCTGCTTCGTCTCGAAGCGCACGTCGTCGAAGATGTAGAACTCGGCCTCGGGGCCGAAATAGACCGTGTCGGCGATGCCCGTGCCCTTGAGGAATTCCTCCGCCTTGCGCGCCACGTTGCGCGGGTCGCGGCTGTAGGCCTCGCCGGTCAGCGGGTCGTGCACGAAGAAGTTGATGTTGAGCGTCTTGTGCTGGCGGAACGGGTCCACCACGGCGCTCGACGGGTCAGGCAGCAGAAGCATGTCCGACTCATGGATCGCTTGGAAGCCGCGAATCGACGAGCCGTCGAACATGAGCCCGTCGGTGAAGACGCTTCCGCTGAAGTTCTCTACCGGGAAGGTGAAGTGATGCGTCGTCCCCGGCAGGTCGGTGAACCTGACATCGACGAACTGCACCCCTTCGTCACTGATGAACTTCAGGACGTCGTCGGCGGAGTTGAACACTCTCGAACCTCCCTGGGGACTGGCCATCATGCCGACGCTAGGGCGTGGCGGTTTCCGAATGGTGTCTCGATTGTTTCGCACGTGTTACGCAGCGTCAGGTGTCCTTGGCGGCGCGGCAGACGCCGTTTGCTGGAGGGCGATCCTCCAACCTGTAAGGATCCATGAGCGGGCCGGTGGGCTGGACACCGCCGGGCGAGTCGCCCTCGTAGACCGGATGGATGAAGCCGTCGTCGATGTCGCACCTGGCCGGAGTCTGGCTGGCCCCCCAATCCACGTAGAGCGACAGCTTTCCGGATGTGCGGTAGATCTGCACGCCGCCAGAGAGATGAGAGACGAAGCGCATGGTGGTGGACGGCTGGCCGGGTCGCCGCACCGCGTAGACGATCAGATAGTTCAGCTCTACCTCGACGCCGTGGCGAAGGCCCATCCTGAACGTGTCGAGCCCCGCCGTTCCCTTCACCTTGATCACATCCGTGGCGAGCTCGGCGGTGTTCGGCGCGAAGCTATTGACGAGTGTCCGGCTATTGAGCCGCACGTCGCCCAGCTTCTCGTAGAACACATCTCTCTGACCGCTGTCCAGCAGGTTGGCGAAGGCCGCCGGCTCGCCTCCCAGGAGCGTTGTGCGGTCCAGAAAGGCCGCGGCCAGCAGGTCGCGCGTGCGCTCCAGGCCCTTGGCCACGTCCCTCTTCGACAGCCCCTCCATGGCCTTCGGCTCAGGCATGACAAATCCGGCAATCCCGTCGGCGTAGTCGGCCGCGGGAGACCCGGCGAATGGATCCGTGTCCGAGATCGTGGCCACCGTCCTGGTTTCCTCGGATGCCGGGCCCGGCGGCGCCAGCAGGTCGGGGCGTAAGGTCACGACGAGTAAGGCGGCGCCGATCACGGTCGTGATCGTGGCTATCGCGAGCGAGGCTCGACCTATCCGGGGCGGCGGGCCGGATAAGTGATCGATCCGGCCGTTCGAGGGGTGGTCGGCGTGGCCGGGCGTGCGTCCTGAGCGGCTCTGGCGCCCCGTTCGTGCCGCCTTCTTGGCGGCGGCCCGCATCTTGCGCCGCTCTTCGGCGTCGATCTGCGCGACCAGCTCGTTGAAACGCTCGTCAAGGTCATCCCCGTTTGGCATGGCGTACATCGTGGCCGCTCCACGACGCGGTTGGGTCACAATGCCGACCGGCGTATCGGGCGGATACCGTGGAGGGCATGAGCAGCAAGGAACCTCGGTGGACGCAGACGTGGCTCGGCGGGGTCCGGGCCGCCGGGGTCGACCTCGGATACCCGGGCGAGCGCCTGGGGCTGCCCGAGGAGGGCAGCGGGTCGATCGCCGGGTGGGGCCGCAGGATCGGCGCCCTCGTCATCGACTGGGTGATCTGCACGTGGGTCGTCGTGCAGCTGCTGCTGAGGATGAATCCGGCCGAGTCGCCGTGGGCGCCCATGGCCGTGTTCGCCGTGCAATATCTGATCCTGGTCGGCTTCATGGGGCAGACGTTCGGGCACCGGCTGATGGGGATCAGGGTCGCCGCGATGGACGGGGGCAGGCCCCGGTGGCTGCCCGTGCTGGCCCGTACCGTGCTGCTGTGCCTGGTCGTGCCCGCGCTGATCTTCGACCGCGACCATCGCGGCATCCATGACCGCGCGTCCAACACGATGACCGTACGGATGTGACCGCTAGCCGCGCACGCAGCTGAAGATCGCCGTACCCGGGAGGTGTCGGCCGCGGAGTGGGCTCCAGCCGCCCCACACCCGCTCATGCCCCTCCGGCCACTCCGGCTCCAGCAGCCCCGTGATCGTCAGGCCGGAGGCGACCAGCAGGTTGACCCAGTCGGCCAGCGTCCGGTGATGCTCGACGTAGGTGACCGTGCCGCGCTCGTCCCGTTCCTCATAGGGGGAGCGGTCGAAGTAGGACCGGTCGGAGGTCAGCCCGCGCGGTCCCGGGTCGTCAGGGAATGCCCACCGGATGGGATGGCTCACCGAGAACACGAACCGGCCGCCCGGCCTGAGCACCCGGCGCACCTCGCGGAACACCGCGAGCGGGTCGGCCACGAACGGCAGCGCCCCGAACGCCGAGCACGCCAGATCGAAGGCGGCACCGGCGAACGGCAACGATTCGGCGTCGGCCTGCACCACGGGCACATGCAGCCCCGTGTCGAGATCGATCCGCTGGGAGTGGCGCAGCTGGCGATGTGAGATGTCGAACGCCGCCACCTCGGCACCTTGCGTCACCAGCCACCGCGCGCACTGCGCCGCACCGCAGCCGATCTCCAGCACACGCCGCCCGCGCACCTGCCCGAGCAGGTGCGCGTCGGCCTCGTCCACGCCCTCGGGGCACCACAGGAACCCGCTGTCACGCAGGAACTCGCCGTGCTCCACCTGGTAGTCGTCGGCGTTGCCGTCCCACCAGCCGCGGTTGGCCCGCGAGGAAAGCGACAGCACTAGCGCATCTTGGGGCCGCGCGGGATGCGGGCACCCTTGGGCATCGGGCCCTTGGGCAGCGGCATGTTGCGCGGCAGCGAGCGCAGGCGGTCCTTGACCTCGTTGACCGCGGGCTTCTTGAGGTTGCGCGGCAGCTTCATGAGGTGGCGCTGCAGTTTGCCCAGCGGCACCTGCCCCTCGCCGTCACCGCACTGGATGTCGTAGATCTCGATGCCCAGCACCACCCGCGCGATCCGCTTCTTCTCGGCCGCCAGCATCTTCCCCACCCGGTTGCCGGGCCCCTCGGACACCAGCACGACTCCCGGGTGGCCGATCACGAGATGCACGAGGTCCTGGTCGCGGTTGACCGCGATGGCCGGGTTGACCTGCCAGTTGCCCCGCATGCCCTGCAACACCGCGGCTGCGGCGCCGGTCTGCCCGTGCAGGATCGAGTATTGCGCCCTCTGCGCGAGCTGACCGAACACCACCAGGCCGACGGTGAACGCGGCCAGGACGCCGATGAAGACCGAATACCACAAATAGCCCGTGACCAGGCCGATCACGACGACCACAGCGAGCGTGCCCACCGCCGAGAGGAAGACGAGCGGCATCCCCTTGGGATTGGCCTGCTTAATGATCTGCGCGACCATGCGGAGCTGCTTGATGCGCCCCGGCTTCTCTGGATCCTCGGACTTTGCCATGCTCTGAAGGATACAAACCAACTGGTGGGCTATGGGAAACGCGGCCCGGCGATTTCGCCGACGGCTAGATCTTCACGGTGACGGAGAGCCGCGGGTCGGCCACGTTGCGTGCCGCCTCGATCGTGTGCTCGCCCGTGAGCGTGCGCCAACCGCCCTCCCACACCTGGAAGGCTCGCTCGGGCAGGAAGACGGTGGTGAGCACGGTCTGCCCCGGCTCCGCCTCGACCACGTCGAACCCGGCCAGCCGCCGATCGGCCCCGTCGGCGACGTAGAGCTGCACGACCTCGCGGCCCGGGCGGTCGCCGGTGTTGGTGAGGGCCACCGTGACGGTGGTGCCCTCGGCGGCGATGGAGTCGTACGACCAGGACGTATACCCCAGGCCGTGCCCGAACCAGAACGCCGGCTCCTTCCCCGACCGCTGCCATGCCCGGTAGCCGATGAACACCCCCTCCTCGTACGCCATCGCCCCGTCCACGGGCGTCACACCGGCCACGGGAACGTCCTCCAGGCGGCGCGGCCAGGTCGTCGGCAGCCGCCCGCCCGGCTCGGCGTCCCCGAACAGCACCTCGGCCAGCGCGGCCCCGGCCTCCTGCCCCGGGAACCAGGTGAGCAGCACCGCCGCCACCTCCCCGGCCCACGGCATCTCGACCGGCGAGCCCGCGTTGACCACGACCACCGTGCGCGGGTTGGCCGCGGCCACCGCGCGGATCAGCTCGTCCTGCCGTCCGGGCAGCCTGAGGTCGGTACGGTCGAAGCCCTCGCTCTCCACCTCCGGCGTGGTCCCGGCCACGACCACCGCCACGTCGCACTCCGCCGCCACCCGCACGGCCTCGGCCATGAGCGCCTCGTCGCCGGGGCTCGGGTCGGCGTGGCCGAGCGTGAAGGACACGATCGCCATGCCGCCGAACGCCCCTGTGGGGTGCGTCACGGTCACCTCGTAGGGCTCGCCCGCCGTCATCGGCACGCTCACCCGCTGCTCCGGCGGAGAAAGGAACGCCGCGGCCGGGTCGTCGCCCGGCGGGTCGATGGTGTCGTCGAAGACGGTCTCGCCGTTCACGGTGACGGTGAAGGCGCCGGCGCCGACGACGGACAGCTGGTGCTCACCCGACAGCCCCGGCGTGTATGCGGTCACCAGCCGGACCGCCTTGAGCCGATCGCCGTCCACGTCCGGCGGCAGCTGGCCGATCCAGCGCGCCTCACCGTCGGCCAGTGGGTGCTCGGCCAGCACGCCGCCCGCCACGTCCAGGAACAGGGCCCTGGTGGGGGAGGGGATCGGCGCCAGGCGGACCCGGGGGTCGGTGCCGAGGGCGTACCGGACCTCGGCACGCGCACCCAGACCCTCCAGGGGTGAGACGATCCGGTCGGGGAAGACCTGGGCGCTGCCGCCGCCCATGACGCGCGCCTTGTCGGCGGCCGAGCCGATGACGGCGATCGTCGGAGCGCCCCGGAGCGGCAGGACGCCGTCGTTGGTCAGCAGCGTGAAGGCCCGTGCGGCGACCTCACGCGCCAGCGCCACACCATCGATCACCTCGCCACCCGCGCCCGCGCGCGTGGCGGCCGCCGTGTCGGAGGCGCCGGTGGGGGAGGCGACCAAGGCCCCGGTGGACTCGTCCGGGGTGTGGAGGGCGCCGACGCGTGCGGCCAGGCGCAGGATGCGGCGGATCCGGTCGTCGATGACGGCCTCGGGCACGCGCCCGTCCCGCACCGCCGCCTCCAGCTTCTCGCTCCACGGCCCGTACGGCCCCGGCATCGCCACATCGGTCCCGCCCATGGCGGCCGCCTCGGTGGAGCGCACCGCCGTCCAGTCGGACACGACGAACCCGTCGAACCCCCACTCGCCCTTCAACACCCCGTTGACCAGCTCCGCGTGCTCGGTCATCGTCGTGCCGTTGACCGCGTTGTACGCGGTCATGACGCCCCAGGCGCCCGCCCGCACCACGCGCTCGAACGGCCGCAGGTACACCTCCCGCAGCGCCTGCTCACCCACCCGGACGTCCACGGTGAACCGGTCGGTCTCGAAGTCGTTGGCCACGAAGTGCTTGGGCGTGGTGGCCACGCCGCCCTCCTGCACGCCCTCGACGTACGCCGCGCCGAGCTCACCCGTCAGGTACGCGTCCTCCGAGAAGCACTCGAAATGCCGCCCACCGAGCGGCGAACGGTGCAGGTTGAGCGTGGGGGCGAGCAGCACGTGCACCCCCTTGCGCCGGGCCTCCTGGGCGAGCAGCCGCCCGGCCCGCCTGACCAGGTCCAGGTCCCAGGTCGCGGCGAGCGCGGTCGGGCTCGGCAGCGCGATCGACGGGTCGCCGGAGCTCCACTGCTCGCCGCGCACGCCGATGGGTCCGTCGCTCATGACGAGCCGGTCCAGGCCGATCTCGGGAACCGCCGGGAGCGACCACATGTCCGCCCCGGTGAGCAGTCCGATCTTGGTGGTGAGGTCCAGGCGGGTGATCAGTTCGTCGAAGTCCACCCGCTCAGTGTTCACCAGAAAACCAACCACTCGATAGGTTTGTTACCTTAGCGTTACCTAAAGCGCGAAGAACTCCAGCAACTCGGGCACCAGCGCCTCGACCGCCACATCGTGCGCCTGGTCCTCCAGGACCCGGTGAACCGCGCCCGGCACCGCCGCCGCGACCGCCGCGCCCGCGTTCCGCATCCACCCGGGACTGTCCTCGCCGTTGAGCACGAGCACCGGCCGTCTGATCTCCGCGATCCGCCCGTCGGGCAGCGCGTTGCCGGGACCCAGCACGGCGGCCTCGTACGCCAGCGTGGGCGCGACCGCCTCGGCCTGCGCCCAGAACGCGTGCCCCCGCATCCCGGCCACCACCTCGCCCGGCACCTCGGCAGCCTCCACCAGGAACCGCTCGACGGCCTCCGCCCGCCTGCCCGCCCCGACCAGCGCGGTCAGCTGCGCCGCGAAGTCCTCAGGGAGCGCGGGCGCGCTGTCGTCCACGTGGTACGGCGGCTCCCACAACGCCAGCTTGGCGATGGCCGGCAGCCGCACCGCGGCCTCCAGCGCCAGCGCCGCCCCGGACGAGCCGCCGAACACCATGGCGGACCCGCCGGCCGCCGCCATGACGGCCGCCACGTCCTCGACCTCCCGCTCGACCGCGTACGGCGGCGTGTCCCCGCTGTCACCGCGGCCCCGGCGGTCGTAGGAGCAGACCGTGAACCACGGCGCCAGTGCCGCCGCCACGCCGGCCAGCGTGGGGTGCGCCCGCTCCATCATCGCCCCGGCGACCAGGATCACCGCCGGGCCCGAGCCGTAGGCGTCGAACACGATCGGGGTGCCGTCGGCGGAGACCGCCTTGCCGCTCAGGACGCGGGCTGCACCAGGCACAGCGCCTCCCAGTGGTGGCCGTCCAGGTCGGCGAAGCCGCGCTGGTAGCGGAAACCGTCCTCGTGCTTGACGCCGGCCGGGGTCGCGCCGGCCGCCAGGGCCTTGTCCACCAGCTCGTCCACCTGCTGCGGGTTCTCCATCCCGAGCACCAGGATCGCCTCGGTGGCCGCGGCGGCGTCGGCGACGTCCTTGGCGATGAACGAGGCGAACACCGGCTCCGTCAGCAACATCACCTGCGTCTGCTCGCTGATGATCACCGACGCCATGCCCTCGGCCATGCCGAACAGCTGGAATCCGAGGCCGGTGAAGAAGTCCTTCGACCGGTCCAAGTCCTTGACCGGCAGATTGACGAAGAGCTGCATGTTCCTGATCCCTTCCCTCGATCGGTTGATGCCTCCAGTCTGCTGACGAGGGGCTCGCCGGTCTTGGATCTGGGTGCCAGGCGAATTGACGTTCAGCGCACCGTGCCGGCGCGCCGGTATTCGGCGGGCGGCATCCCGTACGCGCGCCGGAACAGCCTGCTGAAGTGCGCGGAGTCCGGCAGCCCGTAGCGGGCCGCGATCGCGCTCACCGGCTCGTCGCCGCCCCTGGCCAGCTCGGCGCGGCAGCGTTCCAGCCGCCGCTGCCTGATCCAGGCGGCCACCGTCGTGTTCTCGGACTCGAACAGCCGGTGCAGGTAACGCACGGAGATGTGGTGCGCGGCCGCGATCGCGCCCGGGTCCAGGTCGATCTCGCCCAGGCGCTGCTCGATGAAGGCGTGCACGCGCAGCAGCAGCGTCCGCTGCCGCGCGTCGGCAGGCAGCGCCCGCGTGAGCTCCAGGCGCTCGGCGACCGCGGTGCTGAGCAGGTCCGTCACCACGGTCGACAGCCGGGCCGCGCTGGCCGGCGCGTACGTGTCGAGGTCCGTGGCCACCCGGCGCAGCAGCGGCACGGCCAGCGCGCCCGCCCCGGAGTCGGCGCTGACGGGCAACGCGGTGAGCGCGGCGACCGAGCCGGCGGGCAGGGCCAGCAGGTCGTGCGGGACGCTGAACACGGCCAGCTGCACGGCGCTGTCATAGGCCAGTTCGTACGGCCGGGTGAAGTCGTAGATCGCGAACTCGCCTCGGCTCAGCTGCGTGTACCGCTCGTCCTGGGCCAGGCGCGGGCTGCCAGAAAGGGCCAGCACCACCCGGTAGAGGTCGGGATTGTCACGGTGGATCAGCCCGGCGGTGCGGTGCACGCTGTGCGGCGTGGACGTGCGTATCCGGCCGACGCCGACGGCGCCGAGCCGCCCCATCTCGATCTCGCCCCGCAATGGCGCGTCCGGATCGATGCGCAAGTCGAGGGGGCCGAGCGTGTCGCACACGATGCTCCGCCAGGCGTCGTGGCGGTGCTTGGCCGGAACATCACTGGTGCGGATCAGTACGGCCATGCCCCGTCGCCCTCCGTCGGCTGCCCCCGGCCATGGTAACGACGGGCCCCAGCACGCGAAAGCGAAGGAGCCCCGGGCGAGCGCGCCCGGGGCTGTCCTCAGTGGGCATCAAGCGGTCTGGCGCGCCTCGATGGCCTGCTTGTAGAGCTTGCCCGCCCGGTAGGACGAGCGGACCAGCGGCCCGGACAGGACACCGGCGAACCCGATCGCCTCGGCCTCGCCCTGCAGCTCGACGAACTCCTCCGGCTTCACCCACCGCTCCACCGGGTGGTGGCGGGGCGTCGGCCGCAGGTATTGCGTGATCGTCAGCAGGTCGGTGCCGGCCGCGTGCAGGTCACGCATGGCCTCGACGATCTCCTCGCGGGTCTCGCCCATGCCCAGGATCAGGTTGGACTTGGTGACCAGCCCGGCCTCGCGGGCCATGGTGATCACGTTGAGGGAGCGGTCGTAGCGGAACGCGGGACGGATGCGCTTGAAGATCCGCGGCACCGTCTCCACGTTGTGCGCGAACACCTCCGGCTTGCTGGAGAAGACCTCCTCCAGCTGCTCGCGGTTGCCGTTGAAGTCGGGCACCAGCAGCTCGACGCCGCAGCCGGGCAGCAGGGCGTGGATCTGGCGGGCGGTCTCGGCGTAGAGCCAGGCCCCGCCGTCGGGCAGGTCGTCACGGGCCACGCCGGTCACGGTCGCGTACTTCAGGCCCATCTGCTGGACGGACTCGGCGACCCGGCGCGGCTCGTCGCGGTCGTACTCCTTCGGCTTGCCCGTGTCGATCTGGCAGAAGTCGCAGCGGCGCGTGCACTGGTCGCCGCCGATGAGGAAGGTCGCCTCGCGGTCTTCCCAGCACTCGTAGATATTGGGACAGCCCGCCTCTTCACAGACCGTGTGCAGGCCCTCGCGGCGCACGAGCGATTTCAGCTCGGTGTATTCGGGGCCCGTCTTGAGCTTGGTCTTGATCCATGGGGGCTTGCGCTCGATAGGGGTTTCGGCGTTGCGCACCTCCAGGCGGAGGAGCTTTCGGCCTTCAGGAGCAACGGTCACGTCCTCAGCTTACGTCTCCCGGTGAGCCGGCCCGGTCGAGGGTCACGAGATGAGGCCGAAGCCGCGGATCGCCCGGGCGTAATGGGTCTGGAGCTCGTCGTCGATGCGCTCGGACTCGCGCGTGCCGAGCAGCTCGCAGTGCGGGGCCGCGGCGAGCACGCCGTCGGCGGTGAGCCGGGACCTGGCCAGCGCAGCCTGCCTGATCGACGCCGCGTTCTCGCCGCGCAGCGCCGCCGCCTGCATCGGCGCCAGGTAGCCGCCGGACCGCAGCTCCTCCAGCTCCGTCTGCTCCGCCGCAGAGGCGACCCGCCGCGTCAGCGCCTGCCGCCGTTCCCTGGTATGGGGCTCGCCGGCGCGGGCCAGCCGGCTCAGTGCGTACCGCATCAGCAGCACGGGAGCGCCGAGCACCCGGCCGAGCAGGCGGCCGAAGAACCCCGCCACCTCGTACGCGGTCCCCGGCTGGTCGGCGACGCCCAGCGAGGCGGCGGTGATCGTGGTGTGCGCCTCTTCCCTGACCCGCAGCGGCCCGGCCTCCATCAGGGCGTCCCGCCAGGCCTCCAGCGTGTCCAGCGCGCCGCCCACGATGAGCTCCTCACTGGTCGGCACGCGGGCGTACGCGTTCGCCAGCAGCGTCACCCGCTGCCTGGGCGGCAGGGCCAGCCACAGCGGCAGCCCCACGACCAGCACCGGCGTGCGCGCCAGGCCCACCCGGTCGTAGCCGGTTTCCGTGGCCAGGTCTCTGATCGCGATCTTGCGCGGCCGCGTCACGCCGACCCGGTCCGCCACGCGCTCGGCGACGGCGTACAGCTCAGCGGCCGAGTCGCGCTCGAGCGCCTCGGCGTCGGCGGGCACCCGGGCCAGGCGTGGCCGCAGCACCCAGCCGATGGCCAGGCACAGCCCGCCGAGCAGCCACGCGAGCAGTGAATCCGCGTGCGCCAGGATGGCCCACACGCCCAGCACGAGGAACGCCAGCGTCATCAGGTGCACGAGGAGCGCGAGAAGGAGAGCCAGGAGGCGCTTCACACGGGCGATCGTAAGCCGGAGATATCCCGGTTTTCGACGCTATTGAATCCCGATCCGGTTACCTCCGGAGGAGGTCCTCTTCGTGCAGCTCGAACGCCTCCATACCGAGCGCCTCGGCCAGCCGCTTCTCCGCGATCGGCAGGACCTCCTCGACCACGATGCGCCGGCCGGTCTCCGCCGACAGCGAGGAGACGCCCACGTCGGGCAGCCCGCACGGCGCGATGCGGTTGAACCAGCGAGGGTCGTTGGCGCAGTTGAGCGCGAAGCCGTGCATGGTGACGCCGCGCGAGACGCGGATGCCGACCGCGCCGAGCTGGCGATCCGGCAGCCCCAGGCTCGGATCGCCCTTCGCCCACACGCCGCCCCTGCCCGGCACCCGCCGAGCGGTGACGCCGAAGTCGGCGCACACCTGGATCATCGTCTCCTCCAGGCGGCAGGCGTACGTGATCACGTCCGTGACGCCGCCGACGATCGGATAGGCGACGAGCTGCCCGGGACCGTGCCAGGTGAGCCGGCCGCCGCGATCGACGTCGATGACCGGGGTGCCGTCGGACGGGCGCTCCTGCGGGGCGGTGCGCTTTCCCGCGGTGTAGACGGGCGCGTGCTCGAGGATCAGGACGGTGTCGGGCAGCTCGCCCGCCACGCGCTTGCCGTGCACCCAGCGCTGCAGCGACCAGGCCTGCTCGTAGGGGACGTCGACGCCGAGACGGACGATGGCCAGTGCGTGGGGATCGTCCCCGTGGGTGCGAGCTCCGGGGCGCATGAGCCTATTGTGCCGTTCCCTCACCCTTGAAGGGTAATTCAGGGTGTGAGCAGACGAGGCTCGATCCTCAACTCCTTGATGCCGCCCGCCCCATCGTGCTCCAGCCGGTAGGCGGAGCCGCCGGGCTCAATGGACACCGCCTGGATGAACTCCGTGCCCACGTAGTGGAGGCCGACGCCCTCGTCGGCGGCGAAGCCGGCGGGCAGCTCGCCGCTGGCCACCGACGCGTGCAGCAGCGGGCGCCGCTGCGGGTCGGAGTCGTAGTGGACGCCGCACGAGTAGGGCAGCAGCGCGAGCCCGTCGGACCAGGGCCGCAGCTCGGGGCCGAAGGAGTCGGTGTTGCCGCCCACGTGCCAGCACAGGGCGCCGGCGCTCTGCCCCGTGAGCACCACCCCGGACCGCCAGGCCTCCTCGAACGCCTCGTCGAGCCCGTGCAGCCGCCACAACGCCATGAGGTTGGCCACGCTGCCGCCGCTCACGTAGATCATGTCCTGCTCCAGGATCCACGCCTTGGGGTCGGCCACGTTGGGCATCGGGAACACCGTCAAGTGGCTCAGCTCGACGTCCCAGCCCGCGAACGCGCCGTACATCTTCAGCAGCCAGTCCGACGCGTCGCCCGTGGCGGTGGCGAGCAGGCCGAGCTTGGGCCGGTCCTGGCCGGTCAGGTCGAGCCCGTAGCGCAGCAGGCCGCTCGCCTCGATGAAGCTGTAACGCGCACTCGGGCGAAACGAGCCACCCCCGATCGCGAGGATGTGCGACTGTCCTGACCGGATCATGTCATGATCTCCTACCTGAAAAGAAGGATGAACGGCCCCTAGAGTACGGCGCTCAGCGCCTCACCGAGACTGGTATGGGCGAAGCCGTAGCCGCTGTCCAGCAGGGTGCGCGGCAGGACACGGTGGCTGGGCAGCAGCCCCTCACGCGCGAACTCACCGAGCCCGATGGACAGCGCGAACGCCGGGACGGGCATCGGCATCATGCTCCTGCCCAGGGCTTTTGCGATGGCACGGGTGAACTCGGCATTGGTGACGGGGGAGGGCGAGGTGAAGTTGACCGGCCCGGCCACATCCCGATTTTTCAGGACATGTCGTGCGGCTCCCACCCAGTCGTTCAAGGAGATCCACGACCAGTACTGCTTTCCCGATCCCAGCGGCGCTCCCAGCCCCATCTTGAAGATCGGCAACACCCGGCCCAGCACCCCGCCCCGCCGGCTCAGCGCCAGCCCGGAACGCATCTGCACGGTCCTGATGCCCGCCTCGCCGGCCCGCCGTGCCTCGGCCTCCCACTGCACGCACAGGTCCGCCAGGAACCCCGTGCCCCGGTCCTCGCTCTCGTCGATCTCCCGGTCGCCGGTGTCGCCGTAGAAGTCCACTCCGGAGGCCGACAGGAGCACCTCGGGCGGCCTGGACAGCGCGCGCAGGGCGTCCACGAGCACCCGGGTGCTCCGCACCCGGCTGTCGACCAGCTCCCGCTTGTACGCCGCCGTCCACCGCTTGTCCCCGATCGAGGCCCCGGCCAGGTGCACGACGGCCTCGGCGCCGTCCAGAGCGGCCAGGTCGACCTCCTGCTCGGCGGGCTGCCAGTAGGCCTCGTCCGGGCTCCTCGGCTCCCGGCGCACCAGCCTGACGACCTCTTGCCCCTCGGCCCGCAGCGCTGCCACCAGCGACGTGCCGAGCAACCCCGACGCTCCCGTCACGATGATCGCCATACGCTCACCCTACGCGGCTCACCCGCGGATGCGCCCCGCGAACCGGGCGGCACAGCGAAAGGGCCGGGCGGAACCCCGCCCGGCCCTTTCCCTGAACCCCTTACGCGAGGCCGAGCTGGGCCTCGAAGCGGCCCTCCTCCAGACGGCGCTTGATCGTCGTCAGGAAGCGCGCCGCGTCCGCCCCGTCCACCAGGCGGTGGTCGTAGGTCAGCGCCAGGTAGACCATCGACCGCACCGCGATGACCTCGCCCTCAGGCGTGTCGACCACCACGGGCCGCTTCACGACGGCGCCGGTGCCGAGCATGCCGACCTGCGGCTGGTTGAGGATCGGCGTGTCGAACAGCGCGCCCCGGCTGCCGGTGTTGGTCAGCGTGAACGTGCCGCCGGTGAGCTCGTCGGGCGTCACCTGGTTGTTGCGGGTGCGCTCGGCGACGTCGGTGATCTTGCGGGCGAGACCGGCCAGGTTGAGGTCGCCGGCGTTCTTGACGACCGCCGCCAGCAGGCCGCGCTCGGTGTCCACCGCGACGCCGAGGTTCTCCACGTCGAAGTAGGTCACCTCGTTGGTCTCGTTGTTGATCGTGGCGTTGAGCTTCGGGTGCTGCTTGAGCGCCTCGACCGCCGCCATCGCGAAGAACGGGGTGAAGGTCAGCTTCACGCCCTCGCGGCGGAAGAAGTCGTCCTTCGCCTTCGCCCGCAGCCGCGCGATCTTGGTGACGTCCACTTCGACGACCGAGGTGAGCTGCGCGGCGGTCTGCAGCGACTCGACCATGCGCTTGGCGATGGTCTGACGCAGCCGCGACATCTTCTCCGTGCGGCCCCGCAGCGTGGTGTCGACCGCCACCGGCTCGGGCGCCGCGGCGACCGCGGCGACCGGGGCGGCCTGCGCGGCCGGAGCCGGGGCGGCGGCCGGAGCGGGCTGGGCGGCGGCGGGCGCCGGCGCAGCCTGGGCTGCGGCGGCCTTCTCACGCTGGGCCTTGGCCGCCTCGAGCACGTCCTGCTTGCGGATGCGACCACCCACGCCGGTGCCGTTGATCGCGTCGAGGTCGACGCCGTGCTCGTTGGCGAGCTTGCGCACCAGCGGCGTGACATAGGGGCTCTCACCCGAGGGCAGCGGGGTCGGCTCGGCGGCCGGCTGCGCCGGGGGAGCGGCCTGCGGGGCCGGAGCAGGGGCGGGTGCCGGGGCGGGCGGAGGCGTCGGCTGAGCGGGGGCCGGCTGCGGGATCGAGGAGACCGGCGCCGGGGCAGGCTCGGGCTCGGGCTCGGGCTCGGGCTCGGGCTGCGGCGGAGCGGGCGCCTGAGCGGGGGCCGGGGCGGCGGCGCCCGGCTGGGCGTTCTCGTCGATGACGGCGAGCTCGGCCCCGACCTCGACCGTCTCGTCCTCGGCCACGACGATCTTGGTGAGCACGCCCGCGGACGGCGACGGGATTTCGGTGTCGACCTTGTCGGTCGACACTTCGAGGAGCGGCTCGTCGGCCTCGACGCGCTCGCCCTCCTTCTTCAGCCAACGGGTGACGGTGCCCTCGGTCACGCTCTCGCCGAGCTGGGGCATCTGTACGGAGACCGGCATCGTTATTCTTCTCTCGCGTTCTGATCTCGAGGGCTAGGACTAGTTGTGGACGTGCAACGGCTTGCCGGCCAGGGCCAGCATCGCCTCACCCATGGCCTCGGACTGGGTCGGGTGTGCGTGGATGAGCTGGGCGACCTCTGCGGGCAGCGCCTCCCAGTTGTAGATCAGCTGGCCTTCCGTGACGAGCTCGCCGATGCGCCGGCCCACCATGTGGACACCGACGACGGGGCCGTCCTTCTGGGCGATGACCTTCACCGCGCCCGAGGTGCCGAGGATCTGGCTCTTGGGGTTTCCGGCGAGGTCGTAGACCTGCTCGACGATCTCGATGCCGCGCTCGGCCGCCTGCTTCGAGGTGATCCCCACCGAGGCGACCTCGGGGTCGGAGTAGGTGATGCGGGGCACGCCCGCGTAGTCGATGGGCGGCGGGTTGAGCCCGGCGATGTGCTCGGCCACCATGATCCCCTCGGCAAAGCCGGCGTGGGCCAGCTGCAGGGTGGGGATGAGGTCGCCGATGGCGTAGATCCCCGGCACGGAGGTGCGGCAGTGCTCGTCGACCACGACGGCGCCACGCTCGATGGCGATGCCCTGCTCCTCGAAGCCCATGCCCGAGGAGACCGCGCCGCGGCCGACGGCGACCAGCAGCAGCTCGGCGTCGAGGGTCTTGCCGCTGGCCAGCGTGACGACGACACCCGTCTCGGTGGTCTTGGCGCTGTCGAAGAAGACGCCCAGCTCGTATTTGATGCCGCGGCGGCGGAAGGCCCGCTCCAGCAGCTTGGAGCTCGACTCCTCCTCGGTCGGCAGCAGGTGCGGCAGCGCCTCCACGATCGTGACCTCGGCGCCGAAGGAGCGGTAGACGCTGGCGAGCTCGACGCCGATCACGCCGCCGCCCAGCACGATCACCGAGGTGGGCACGCGGTCCATCTTCAGCGTGTGCTCGCTGGTGATGACGCGCTCGCCGTCGATCTCCAGGCCGGGCAGCGACTTGGGCGCTGAGCCGGTGGCCAGCACGATGCTGCGGCCCTCGTAGACGTCCCGGCCCACCTGGATCCTGTTGGCGCCGGCCAGCCGGCCCTCGCCCTCGACGATCGTCACGCCCGCGCCCTTGAGCAGGCCCTGCACGCCCTTCCAGGCCCGCGTGACGATCTTGTCCTTGAACGCGTGCACGCCCTGCACGTCGATGCCGTCGAAGCGGGCCTTGACGCCGAAGGCCTCGCTCTCACGGGTCTCGTCGGCGACCTCGGCCGAGTGCAGCAGAGCCTTCGTGGGGATGCATCCCCTGTGGAGGCAAGTGCCGCCGATCTTGTCCTTTTCGATGAGGACGACCGACTTGCCCAGCTCAGCCGCCCGAAGCGCGCAAGCGTAACCGCCGCTGCCGCCCCCTAGGACGACGATGTCATAGGCCACAGGAAGGCTCCTTGTCGGGGTGTTCGTGATGCCGCCATCTTTTCATTTGTTTCAGATGCTCGCGTGCCGCTCTGCCAGTCCGATGAGGGTACGGGTGACGGCTCCGGTCCCGCCCTTCGGGGTGTAGCCATATGGCTCGGCCTTGTTGAAGGCGGGCCCGGCCATGTCGATGTGGGCCCAGCGCACCCCTTCGGGCACGAACTCCTTCAGGAAGATGCCCGCCGCCAGCATGCCGCCCCACCGCTCGGGATGCAGGTTGGCGATGTCGGCGATCGGTGAGTCGAGACCCTTGCGCAGTTCCTCCGGCAGCGGCATGCCCCACGCGCCCTCGCCGGCCGCGCCCGCGGCCTGGAGGACCAGCTCCCTGATCGCGTCGTCGTTGGCCATGACGCCGGAGATGCGCCAGCCGAGCGAGACGATCTGCGCGCCGGTGAGCGTGGCCACGTCGACGAGCACGTCGGGGTTGTCCTCGGCGGCCCTGGCGATGCCGTCCATGAGCACCAGGCGGCCCTCGGCGTCGGTGTCGAGCACCTCGACGGTCTTGCCGCTGTAGCTGTGGATGACGTCGGAGGGGCGCTGCGCGGTGCCGCTCGGCAGGTTTTCCGCCAGGCACAGATAGCCGATGGCGTTGACCGGCAGGCCCAGCCTGGCGATGCCGATCAGGGCGCCGAGCACCGCGCCCGCGCCGCCCATGTCCGACTTCATCCAGTCCATCGCGTTGGACGGCTTGAGCGACAGGCCGCCCGAGTCGAACGTGATGCCCTTGCCCACGAAGGCGAGGGTCTTGCCGGCGTCCGGGTGGCTGTAGGAGAGGCGGACCAGGCGCGGCGGGTTGGCCGAGCCCTGGCCGACGCCGATGAGTCCGCCGTAGCCGCCGTCCTTGAGCTGCTTGTCGTCGAGCACCTCGACGCTCAGCCCCACCTTGCCGCCCGCCTGCTCGGCGATCTCGGCGAACTTGGCCGGCCACAGGTCCGAAGGCGGCGTGTTGACCAGGTCGCGGACCAGCGCGACGGACTCGGCCAGGACGCCCGCGCGCTCGGCGACGGACTCTGGCTGCCCGGAGACCACGGTCAGCTCGGCCACCGGCGCCTTCTGCTCGCCGTTGGTGCGGTAGCGGGCGAAGGAGTAGGCGCCGAGCAGGCCGCCGAGCGCGACCGCCTCGGCCTCCTCGGGGGAGCCCGCGGGAAGGGCGAGCGCGGCGCGCGAGGTGCCGGCGAGCGACCGCACGGCTGCGCCGGCGGCCCGGCGCAGCCCTTCGGCGTCGTAGGAGTCGCCGAGGCCGACCGCGACCAGCAGCGGGGCGGCGATGGCGCCGAACGTGGGCAGCTTGGCCAGCTCCCCGGCCTTCCCGGAGAAGGCCACCGCGGCGAGCGACGCGGCCAGCTTTCCGCCGAAGGCCGCGTCCAGGGACTCGGCGCCCGTGGCAGGGCTGGGACCTTCCTCGCTCGACGTGAAGCCGACGATCAAAGCGTCGGTGTCCAGGGAGACGGGATCTGCTGAGTTCAGCCGCACAGTGGTCACGTAAACCGATGCTATCCAGGGTTTCTGCGTACTCACAAACAGGGGTTCATCCCACGAATTCTTTGCTAGCTTTTCCTGGAACATAATGATAATTTCATTAGCACCATGTTGCAGATGCTTGATCTTAACGATGCGCGACGGCCCCTGCATGAGCAGGCCGCCGGCGCCATCCGACGCGCGATCGGCGAGGGCGTTTATGCGCCTGGAAACCGCTTGCCCCCCGCCCGTGACCTGGCCCAGGCTCTCGGCATCAACCCCAACACCGTGCTGCGGGCGCTGCGCGACCTGCGGGAGGAGGGGCTGCTGGAGTTCAGGCGCGGGCGCGGTGTCAGCGTCGCCGGCCGGGCCGACGGGCGCGCCCTGCTCGTGCAGCAGGCGCGCGAGCTGCTCGAGAAAGCCAGGAAGCATGGCTACGACCGCGACGATCTCGTCGCCATCTTGAAGGAGCTGCCGTAACCCGATCCCCCGCATAAACGTGGGGGCCTTCAGCCGGGATGGCTGGAGGCCCATGGGTTACCAGCACCAGCCAACAGCACACGAGGAGGTGACCGACGTTGGCTACGTTCCGCGTACGACAGAAGCCCGACCGCGCTGTGCTTCACCAGCAGCGCGCTCTCGAATTCGAGTCAGCAGACAACCCCGGGATCAGGGACGAAACGGGACTCGAAGGCCGTACGGCATCGGGCGCGGGACATGTGCGAGGTGAGATCCCCGGCAGTTCACCTGCCGCCGGGGGCGTCACCCCGGACCACCTGGTTCGGGAGAAGGGACGTGAGTCCCCGCCGTACGTGTTCGTGCTGGACAAGCACGGGCATCCGCTGCAGCCCTGCGCTCCGGCCAGGGCGCGCAAGCTGCTCGCGAAAGGACGTGCTGCTGTGCACCGGCACACTCCTTTCGTCATCCGTCTCAAGGACCGCACCATCGACACCTCAGAAGTCGATGGGGTGGAACTGGGCGTCGATCCTGGCTCCCAGCACACCGGGATCTCGGCATTCACCACCCAGGCCGGCGAACGGCGAGCCCGGTTCGCGATCCAGCTCGATCATCGCGGCGCGACCATCCGTAAGAAGATGGAGCAGCGGGCCGCGTACCGGCGGGGCCGCCGGACCCGGAACCTGCGATACCGCAAGCCGCGCTTCGCCAACCGCACCCGACCGTCAGGATGGCTGCCGCCGTCCCTCCATCACCGGGTGGCTACCACCCTCTCGTGGATCGACCGGCTGACCCGCTGGGCTCCCGTGCGGGCGGTGCACGTGGAGCGGGTCGCCTTCGACACCCATGCGTTCGCGGCCGGCAAGCCCCTGGAAGGGGCGGAGTATCAGCAGGGCACCCTCGCGGGGTACGAGGCCCGGGAGTACCTGCTGGCCAAGTGGGGGCGGGCCTGCGCTTACTGCGGCGCGAGTGGGGTGCCACTGAACATCGACCACGTCCACCCCCGCAGCCGCGGCGGCTCGGACCGCCTCTCCAACCTCACCCTGGCCTGTGTGTCCTGCAATCAGGCCAAGGGTACCCAGCCGGTCGAAGACTTCCTCGCCCACAAGCCGAAGCTGCTGGCGAAGATCCTCGCTCAGGTCAAGGCCCCACTCCGGGACGCAGCCGCCGTCCAGTCCACCCGCTGGGCCCTATGGCGGGAACTCGACGCCCGCCTCCCCACGCACGTGGCCTCCGGAGGCCGCACGAAATGGAACCGCACCCGCAATCATCTGCCCAAGACCCACACCCTCGACGCCTTGGCCGTCGGAAAGCTCGACACCATCACCGAGACCGTGTCCACAGTGCTGGTCGCCGGATGCACCGGCCGCGGCACCCACACCCGCACCCGCACCCGCACCGACAGGCACGGCTTCCCCCGCCTCCGCATGCCCCGGCACAAGCAGTTCTTCGGCTACGCCACCGGCGATCTCGTGACCGCCGTCGTTCCCACTGGGAAGAAGCAGGGGATCCATACCGGACGCGTCGCCGTCCGCGCTACCGGCAACTTCAACATCACCACCGCCCACGGGATCGTCCAAGGCATCCACCATCGGCACTTCCGCCTCCTCCAACGAGCAGACGGATACGCCTACACAGCGCAGAAGGAGGGAGGGGCTCCTCTCCGGGCTTAAGCCCGGGCTTTCAGCCCCAGACAATTTGATGAAAAGACCCCTGCTCATCTTCATCGTCCTGGCCTTCGGGTTGTCCTGGGCGGCGGTGCTGCCCATCTGGTTCGGCGGTGGGCTCGGCTCGCCGCTGATGGCCGGGCTGGCCACGCTGATGATGTTCACGCCCACCGTGGGAGTGCTCGGGGTGTGGGCGCTCTCGCGCACGCCGTTCAAGGAGTGGGCCAGGCAGACCGGGCTGACGCTCGGCGAGCGCAAGGGCCGCACGGGCGCGCTCGTGCTCGCCGCGTGGTTCGGCGTCCCCCTGCTGGTCTTTCTCGCGATGGGGCTCAGCGCTGCGGTCGGGCTGGTGTCGCTGGACCTCGGCGGACTCAGCTTGCTCAGGTCGGCGCTGGAGGGCCGGGGCGCCCCGGTGCCCCCCGACCTCGGCTCGGTGGCCGCCATCCAGGTCGTGCTGGCGGTGCTCGCCGGTCCCCTGCTCAACGCGATCCCGGCGCTGGGGGAGGAGTGGGGCTGGCGCGGCTGGCTGCTGCCCCGGCTCGTGTCCGGGAACGGCGTCTTCGCCGGGCTGCTGCTCTCCGGCGCCATCTGGGGGGTCTGGCACGCGCCGCTCACGCTGCTCGGCTACAACTATCCCCGGCTCGGGTCGTGGGCGGCGCTGTACTTCATCGGCTTCTGCGTGCTCGCCGGGGTGGTGTTCGGATGGTTGCGGCTGCGCACGGGCAGCGTGTGGCCTGCCGTCGTGGCGCACGGCTCGCTGAACGCGGTGGCCCCGGCCGCCATCCTGCTCGGCGACGCCGCCGCCCCGCCGAACGAGGTGCTGGTCGGGGTGACCGGCCTGGTGGGGTGGGTCCTCATCGCGGTGATCGGCGCGGCTCTGCTGCGCTTCTTCCCGGTACGCCCGCCGCAACCGGCTGCCGAGCCCGCCGCCTAGCCGGGCCCGACTCCGCCGCTCAGCCGAGCCCGCTCAGCCGAGCGCGGTCAGCCGAGCAGCGCGCAGGCCACCAGCGTGGCGGCGGTGGCGGTCTCCACCAGCGCGCCGAGGACGTCGCCGGTGATGCCGCCGAGGCGCCGCCTGGCGCGCCGGAGCAGCAGCAGGGCGGCCGCCAGGCCGGTCAGGAGGCCGAGCGGTAGCGCGAGGAAAGCGGGCAGCCGCAGCCCTGTGGCCCCGGGCCCGCCCTCCAGCGAGTACCCAGGGGCTACGAGCTCGGGGCTCCACTCCTCGAGGATGATCCCGTCGCTCGGCGCATAGCTGCCGTACCTCAGCCCAGGCGTGAGGTACTGGGGGTCCGAGCTGGTGAACCACGCGGTCGCTTCCCGGGCCAAGGACGCCGGCCCGCCGTCCCAGACGTGGGAGTCGATGGACAGGCCGAAGGCGGCGGAGGCGAGCAGAGCGGCCAGGGTGACGAGCCACGGCGCGGAAGGGCGTACGGTGCCGGCGACCGTCGCCCCCAACCCTTCCGGCCGGGCGGCGGGGACGCTCGGCCGGCAGGCCCACGTCAGGGCCAGCCGCCCCGCCACGCAGGCGGCCACCAGGGCCGCGAACCCGGCCTCCGCCAGTGCCGCCACCTGGACGAGCAGCGTGAAGACCAGAGCCATCACGCCGAACGGCCCGATGTCCGACTTTTTCATAATGTCGAGCGCCTGATCGGCGGGCTTGCCGCTGCCCAGCCCGTCCGCCAGGTCGGCCAGCCCGTCCAGGTGCAGGCCCCGGGTCAGCAGGGCCAGCAGCCCGACCGCCAGCGCCGCGCTCAGCAGCGCGGGCACGGGCAGACCGAGGGGCAATCCGGCGACCGCGCCGAGCGCCAGACCGACGACGGGTGCCAGCGTCATCGCCTGCCCCGCGACCTGCCGGTCCACGTGCTCGACCCGCACGGGGAAGACGCTGAGCGTCCCGATCGCGAACCGCAGCCCGTGCATCAGTGGCATATCCGACGATCGTAGGGCCACTAGGGTGGCGGGATGCACGTGGTTGAACTCGAAGGCGTAGGCGTCCGAGTCGTCGGCAAGTCGCTGCTGGACGCGGTCGACTGGCAGGTGGACTACGGAGACCACTGGGTGGTCCTCGGCCCCAACGGCGCGGGCAAGACGACGTTGTTGTCGCTGGCCGGCGCCGTACGGCACCCCAGCGAGGGCACGGTCAAGGTGCTCGGCCACCGGCTCGGGCGGGTCGACGTGCGGGAGTTGCGCCGCCACATCGGCCTGGTCGCCTCCAGCCAGCGGCTCATCGACGAGGAGCTCATGGAGGAGGAAGGGGCGACCGCGCACACCGTGGTGCTCACCGGGCACACGGGGACGAGCGTTCCGCTGTGGGACAAATACGGCGATGCCGAGCGGGACCGGGCCTACCGCCTCCTGGCCGACCTGGGCTGCAAGGACCTGGCGGAGCGGCCGTTCCGCGTGTGCTCGCAGGGTGAGCGGGCCAGGATCAGGATCGCCAGGGCGCTCATGGCGGACCCTGCGCTGGTGCTGCTCGACGAGCCGTTCGCGGGGCTCGATCTGCCGGCGCGGGAAGACCTCATCACCGCCGTCGAGGACCTGGCCGCGACCAGGCCGGTGCTCACGACCGTGACGGTGACGCACCACGTGGAGGAGGTGCCCGCGACGACCACGCACGCCATGCTCATGCGCGAGGCCGGCGTGCTGGCCGCCGGGCCGATCGCGGACGTGCTGACCCCGGCCAACCTCTCCGACTGCTTCGGCCGCCCCCTGCACGTGGATCGGCTCGACGGCCGCTGGTACGCCCGCGCCGTCCGCCCGTAACGGCGCACCCCGGTCGCGCGTGCGGTCCGTTCCGCGGGTCACAGCTCCAGGAGCCGTCCCGCCACGACCAGTGCCACGTACTCGGACTCCGCGGCGAGGCGCTCGTTGAGCCGGCCGAGCGCGTCCCTGAACAGCCGTCCGCTGGCCGTCGCGGGCACCACTCCCATCCCCACCTCGTCGGACACCGCCACGATCGGCTCCGGAGCCTGCCGCCAGGCCGCCACCAGCTCGTCGCACCGTGCGTGGACCGGCGCACGGTCGCCCTCCCAGGCCCCATGCTCGTCGAACACCGCTGCCAGCCAGGTCCCGAGCCCGTCGATCAACAGCGGCGTGGTGGCGTTCGCGATCGTGGCGGCCAGGTCGATGGTCTCGACCGTGTCCCAGTGCGCGGGCCGTCGGGACCGGTGTGCCCGCACCCGCGCGGCCCATTCGCCGTCGCCCGCCCCGTCCGGCCCGGTGGCGACATAGGTCACGTACGGCTCGGCCGCCAGCCGCAGTTCGGCCTCCGCCGACTTTCCTGACCGCGTCCCACCCAGCAACAACGCCCGCCGCACCTGCGGGCTGCGAGCCGCCCGCCGCCGCTCAACGGGCGCCCGGTGTGCGATCGGCAGGGTCTCCAGCGCGGTGCCGTCCGGGACGGCCACTGCGCCCCACAGCCGAAGCCGCCTGGCCAGCTCGTCCTCCGACCGCACTCGGTGATCCAGCCCGATCGCCACCACCTGGGTCGCCTCGTCCACCAGTCCCGCCCGTCGCAGCGCGCCGAGCCGCTCCGGCCGGTCCAGCAGGTCGATCAGCACCACGTCGTACCGGGATGGTTCGTCGTCGTACCGGGGGGCCACGCCGGGGTCGGGCGACGGTTCCAGGCTTGGCGGCAGGCACAGCAGCGCCGTCCCGTCCGGGCCGACCAGCCCGCGGCCGCCGCCGCAGACGCGGTAGCCGCGCGGCGCCTCGGCGAACGGAAAACGGACGGCGCCGTCCACGACCAGCTCGAACGGATGGCGATGTCCGGGCGGCAGCCCTGCACAGGAGACGCACCGGCAGCCGGGCTCGGGCCGGCCCGCGCCGCCCGCCGTACCGGAGAGAAGGACCTTCACCGCGCCGAGCGTACAGAGGGGCGCCGGACCGCGGGCACTCGCCGGCGGTCCGGCCGCGCGGGCGGCTGGCGGGCCGGGTCGTCGGCGGTCCGGCCGCGTGGGCGCCTAGCGGGCCGCCGGGGTGGAGGGTTTGGCGCGGCGGCGGGTGGCCACGACGGCGCCGCCGGCGATCAGCGCGAGCGCGCCCGCGCCGCCTGCGATCAGTGCGACCGGCACCCCACCGCCCCCGCCGCCGGCGGCGGGCGCGGCGGCAGTCAGCTGGGTGCCGCCTTTCTCCTTGGCCGGGTAGTCGTTGACGGCCACGACGTCACCCTGGCCGTTCACCCGCACCTTGGCCGCGGTGGCGAGCAACTGGGCCGTGGTGGCGTCCTCGGTCCCGGCCACGCATGTGAGCACCCCTTGGGCGGGCGGCTGGTCGCCGGGGTAGGCGTCGGTGTCGCCGTCGCCGAAGTCCACCGCCACCGCTACCCGCTTGTGCCCGGACGCCGCGGCGTCCTTGCCGCACACGGTCTCGAACGCGGGCAGGTCCCCGCCGGGGGACTCGCTCGCCGCCCCGTCCGGCGCCGCGGAGAAGCGCCAGCCGATGACGGAGCCGTCCGCCGGCGTGTCCCCGGCCGCGGTCGCGAGCCAGGCCGTGCCGTCGCTCTGCCAGACGCTCCACAGCCGCGTGGCATGGGGATCCGCCACACCGGGCAGGGGGGCGTTGGGATTGATCGAGGGAGAGGCGAGGGCGGAGGAGGGGAGGGAGAGGAAGGCGGCCGCCCCGAGGGCGACCCCCGCCGCAACACGGTATGCGCGCAGCATCGATTGACCTCCAAGCTCGGGAGTAGGGTTCCAGTGCCGTCGGAAGGTGCGCCGGCGAACCCGCGGAAAAGGAGCGTATGGCATGACATGGCGGTGGCGTTATGAAAATGCAAATGGTGGTGAGGTAACAGATCGCCCTTTGCCGCGAGAGGTTTTTCCGAGCCAGGCGGACGCCGAGTCCTGGATCGGCGAGAACTGGCGTGACCTGGTCGAATTGGGTGTCGAGCAGGTGGCGCTGCTTGATGAGGACCGTGTCGAATACACGGGTTTGTCATTGCGCCAGGAGTGAATTTCAGATAAATGAAAAACCCCTTGAGCCCTGTTGTGGCTCAAGGGGTTTTTGCTGTGATGAGGTTATGGTCGGGTGCGGGGGCTCACGGTCTTGGCCGGGTCGCGCTCGACGACCGGGCCGAGCACGTCGTCGATCCGCCGCAGCACGTCCTCCTCCAGCGTGACGCCCGATGCCTTCACGTTGTCACGCACCTGCTCGGGACGGCTGGCGCCGACGATGGCGCTGGAGACGTTGGGGTTCTGCAGCACCCAGGCGATCGCCAGCTGCGCCATGCTCAGCCCCAGGTCGGCGGCGATCGGCTTGAGGTCCTGTACGCGGGCCAGCACGTCGTCGTTCATGAACCGGGCGATCATGGCGCTGCCGCTGGCGTCGGTGGCCCGCGAGCCATCGGGCGGCTGCTGGCCGGGCACGTACTTGCCGGTGAGCACGCCCTGGGCGATCGGGGACCAGACGATCTGGCCGATGCCCTCCTTCTCGCTCAGCGGCACGACCTCGGCCTCGATGATCCGCCACAACATCGAGTACTGAGGCTGGCTGGAGACGATCCGGTCGAAACCCATCTCGTCGGCGATCTTCAACGCCTGGGCGATCTGGTCGGCCGTCCACTCGCTGACGCCGATGTAGAGGACCTTGCCCTGGCGTACGAGGTCGTCGAACGTCTTGAGCGTCTCCTCCAGCGGCGTCTCGTAGTCGAAGCGGTGCGCCTGGTACAGGTCGACGTAGTCGGTCTGCAGCCGGCGCAGCGAGCCGTTGATCGACTCGGTGATGTGCTTGCGCGACAGGCCGCGGTCGTTCTGGCCGGGGCCCGTCGGCCAGTAGACCTTGGTGAAGATCTCCAGCGACTCCCTGCGCACACCCTTCAGCGCCCGGCCGAGGACCTCCTCGGCCTTCGTCCCGGCGTAGACGTCCGCTGTGTCGAACGTGGTGATGCCCTCGTCGAGCGCCGCCTGAACGCACTGTTTGGCGGCGTCCTCCTCGACCTGAGAGCCATGGGTGAGCCAGTTACCGTAGCTGATTTCGCTGACCTTGAGACCACTGCGACCGAGGTGTCGGAATTCCATGGGTTCGACCTTAGTCCTGGCATATGGGGTGATCTGTTTCGGGATAGGGTGCGCGACGTGCTGAAGCTCGTACGGCTGGCGCTGACGGCGGCGATCCTCACCGCGATAGCGATACGGCTGCGCCGCCGCTCCCGCGTGCCCGGGGAGCGGCCTGAGTCCCCGGCGGTCAGGCCGGACCGGAGCCGGCGCATGGGACCGGTGTGGGCCGCCATCGCGGCGATCGTGGCGGTGACGCTGGCGGCCGCGCTGATCCCCACGGAGGCCGAGCACTCGGCCGCGGCGGCATGGCGCGCGTATCAGGTCGAGCAGGCGGCCCTCACGGCAGAGCATGCGCTTCCCGCCGAGCCGGAACGGCCGGCCACACCGTCTCCCGCCGGTCCGGCGACGGCCGCTCCCACCGGCCCGCCCGTCACGCACACGCCGCCGGCGGCCGAGATCCCCGACCCCAACTGCACGCCCGCCCCGCGCGCGGTCACCGTGCGGCCGATCGATCCGGAGATCAGGCGGGCCGTGGACCGGCAATGGCGGCGGATCGAGCGGTGGCTCAAGGTGAACGCGCCTCGCACGTACCAGGCGCTCGGCCGGCCCGGCAGGGCGCACACGATCGCCGTGGCCGAGTCGCAGATGGGCGTGGACTTCCCGGACGACCTGCGGGCCTCGCTCCTGCGCCACAACGGCTCGCGAGGAGCGTCGGTATTCGGCTTCTGGTCCCACGGCGCCTACGCCCTCAGCATCCGGGAGATCAGGGACACCTGGCGCGACATGTGCTCGTGGCAGCGCACGGACATCGGGAGCGATCCCGCCACCGAATACTGGAACGGCCGGATGATCCCGTTCCTCTACTTCCCGGAGCGCGATCCGGAGGAGCTGGAGGCGGAGTATGCCGTGGTCGACTCCGCCGGCGGTGCCGTCGGATGGGACGACACGGTCTCGGGCATGGAGCCTCGCCTGCGGTCCACCCATGCGCTGCTGCGGGCCGTCGCCGACGCCCTGGAGCAAGGCAAGGAGGTCGACGGCTGGCGGCCCGCGGTCAGGCGAGGCGTGCTGCGCTGGGACTACGTCAGGGAATAGCCGTCCCGTGGACGGCTATTTCTTCGGCGGGACCGGCTTGCCGCCGGGCAGCACCATGGGCGGCGGGAAGCGCAGCCTGCGGATCTGCAGCGCCCGCATCGCGGCGTAGAAGCCCACGCCCTTGAGCGGCTCGTCCGGCAGCTTCTCCGCCACCAGTCGCTTCACCCTCCACGCCACGTAGATCGAGGTGAAGAGCACGCCCAGCATCATGACCGGCCAGCCGATCGCGATGACCAGGTTGAGCACCATCGCCCGGATCTCGATGGGCCACGGAACCCATGTGGCCAGCAGGATCACTAGCGAGAACGGCAGGAAATACTGGCTCGGCAGCCGCCGCGAGTCGACCCAGTCACGCGCGAACTTGCGCGCTTGACCCTTGTCGCGAGCGGGAAAATACCGCTCGTCACCGGCGAGCATGCCCTTGCGGGCCTTGTCGCGCTCGGCGGCCTGCTTGGCCCGCATCGCTCGATAGGCCTCTTTGCGGTCTTTCGGCGCATTGACCGGCTGGCGCCGTTTGCCTTCGGCTTCCCGGCGCTTGGGTGTGGGACGACCTTTACCCTGGGGCTTAGGATCGTCAACGGGGACGGGGGTGTCGTCCACAGAGGTTTGGGATCGGCGTCGCAACACGACGTCAACCCTACCTGGACTGCAACTTAGTGACGCCCCCGTGCGTTATGCGTAGGGTAATCCCAAGGCGGCTGCGCTGCATTGGGTGACCACCAGCACGACCTAGAAGGGGACGGCCGACGCGCATGAGCGTGATGAAGAGACTTTCGATGATCTTCAAGTCCAAGGCCAACAAGGCTTTGGACAAGATGGAGGATCCGCGCGAGACCCTGGACTACTCCTATCAGCGGCAACTCGAGCTGCTGCAGAAGGTGCGCCGGGGAGTGGCGGACGTCGCCACGTCGCGCAAGCGGGTGGAGCTGCAGATCAACGGTCTTGAGCAGTCCTCCAGGCGTCTGGAGGAGCAGGGCCGCAAGGCGTTGTCCGTCGGGCGTGAGGACCTGGCCCGCGAGGCGCTGCAGCGGCGGTCCAGTCTGCAGACGCAGATGGCCGACCTCAAGGTCCAGCACGACAATCTGCAGGCCGAGGAGGAGAAGCTGACCACGGCTTCCCAGCGGCTGCAGGCCAAGGTCGACTCCTTCCGCACGAAGAAGGAGACGATCAAGGCTACCTACACCGCCGCCGAGGCGCAGACGCGCATCAACGAGGCGTTCTCCGGCATCTCGGAGGAGATGGGCGACGTCGGCCTGGCGATCCAGCGGGCCGAGGACAAGACCGCGCAGATGCAGGCCCGCGCGGGCGCCATCGACGAGCTGCTGGCCAGCGGCGCGCTCGACGACTTCACCGGCACCAAGGGCGACGACATCCAGGCCGAGCTCGACCGCATGGGCGGCGGCATGGACGTGGAGCTGGAGCTCGCCAGAATGAAGGCCGAGCTCGGGCAGGGCCCGGCGCCGAAGTCCGCCATCGAGCAGGGGCAGCCGCAGCAGCAGCCCCAGCCCCAGTCGCAGCCTCAGCAGCAGGGCCAGGGTCAGACCCAGCAGCTGCGCCAGCCTGGGGAGGGCGCATGATCGTCAGGATCATGGGCGAGGGCCAGGTGGAGATCTCCGCCGACGACATCGCCGTGCTCAATGAGCTGGACAGCGAGCTCGAGTCGGCCATCGAGGTCGGCAACGAGGAGGCTTTCCGCGTCAAGCTGCACGCGCTGCTCGACAAGGTGCGTCACGTGGGCAAGGCGCTGCCCGACGACAGTCTCGAGCCGTCAGAGCTGATCCTTCCGCCGGCGGACGCCTCGATCGATGAGGTGCGGGAGATGCTCGGCGATCAGGGCCTCATCCCCGGCTGAGCCTCCGCCGGACGCGATGCGCGTCCGGCCGGCGACGGCGTGTTCGCCGGCGTCCTGACCGCCCGGATGGCCCCGGGCGTGCGGGCGCCGACCGCGCTGGTGCTCGCATGTCCGAAGCCGTGGGTGGCGATCGCGGATTCCGACGTCCCCGACGCGTTCGCCACCGGCTTTTCCGCGGTTCCCGTGCGGCGATCACCCAAAGTGGTCTAATGATCACGTGGAGCGAAGGTTGTACGTGCTCGCGGCCTCCGCGTTCATCGTGGCGGCCGTGCTGGGCAGTGCCTGGATCACCGGCCAGTTCACCACACCGGGAGTCGACAAGACCCACGGCTACGTCACCGAACTGGCCGCCCGCGACCAGCCCTGGGCGCGCCTGTTCCGGGTCAGCGACGCGCTGTCCGGTCTGGTCTGCCTCCTCGGTGTGGCGCTCGTGCCCCGGGTGGAGCGCGAGTGGCAGGGCTGGCTGGCGCTGTCCGCGTACGCGCTCCTCACCATCGTCGCCGCGGTCTTCCCCCTGGACTGCGCCTCGCTGAGCGATCCCGCCTGCGGGCGGCAGGGCCTGTCCCTCACCCATCACGTGCACCTCCTGGCCGGGGCGCTGGCGGTCGGCGCCGTGGTGGCCGCAATGGTGCTGCTGGCCGCGCGGTGGCGTACCCGGATCGCCTGGTTGCTCACCTGGGCGACGCTGGCCGCGACGGCGCTCACCGCGGCCGCGCTCGCCGCCGGGCGTGGCGCGGGGCTCGCGCACCGCGCGCAACTCACGCTCATCGCCGTCTGGCTGGTGTACGTGGCGCTGCGCCTGCTCGTCGCCGACCTGTGGCACTCCGGGCACGGCAGGCCGCACGTCGTCGAGGAGGGCGACGGACCGGCGGTGCTCATCACGGCGGGACCGGCGGGCGCCTGGTTCCACTGGGAGGCGGTCGCCGGCGAACTGGCCGGCAGCCGCCGCGTCATCCGCTTCGACCGGCCAGGGCTCGGCCTCAGCCCGCGCTCGCCGGCCCCGCCCACCCTCTACGCCGAGGTCGCCCGCCTGGCCGCCCTGGCCCCCGCCCACCCGGAGCAGGTCACCGTCGTGGCCCACGGGGTCGCCTGCTGGCACGCGGAGGCCTTCGCCCGGCTGCACCCGCTGCGCGTGGCCAAGCTCGTCCTGGTGGAGCCCGTCTGCCCGGACGGCCGCAGGCCGCAGGCCGTCGCCAGGGCGGTGGGCAGGTGGCTGCCCGCCCTGGGCGGCACGTGGGCCGCCACCGCGCTGGCCCGCCTGGCGGGGCCGGCCGCGCATCGGAGACTGGCCGGTCTGCCCGACCCGCTCGGCGTCTACCGCATGGGCAAGGTGCCCGCGGCCGTGGCGGGGGAGTGGCTGGCCCGCCGCGACATGGCCGCCGACCTGCGCCGTGTCAGGGAGGACAAGCCGTTCCCCGAAGTGCCGGTGACCGTGTTGTGCGCGGGGGAGCGGGCCGGCTGCGCGGAGCGGCTGGCCGGCGACCTCGGCGGCAAGCTCGTCCGCCTGCCGCGGGCCGGGCGCCGGATCCACCTCGAGGACCCGGGAGCGGTCGTGGACGCGGTCTGAGCCGTGCCCGCCGGCCCGCCATAACAGCCGTGCCCGCAAGCCCGCCATAACGGGTGACGGGGAAGCGCGCGACGCACCAGAATGGCGAGAAAGACGCCATAACGTGGGAGACGTCAATGCCGGACCTCGCGGACCCAAGACCAGGGGATCCCGCGTCGGTGGGGGATTTCACCCTGATCGGACGCCTCGGTGAGGGCGGGCAGGGCATCGTCTACCTCGCCACGGCCCCGGACGGCGCCAAGGTCGCGCTCAAGCTGCTGCGGGCCGACCTGGCTGGCGACGCCGAGGCGTCGGAGCGGTTCGTCCGCGAGGTGGCGATGGCCAGGCGGGTGGCGCCGTTCTGCACCGCGCAGGTCATCGAGACGGGGTTGTTCGGCGGCCGGCCCTACATCGTGAGCGAGTACATCGACGGCCTCACCCTGACCGACGTCGTCCGCACGCAGGGACCCCGCTCGGGCGCCTCCCTGCACCGGCTGGCCATCGGCACCGTCACCGCGCTGGTCGCCATCCACCAGGCCGGCATCGTGCACCGCGACTTCAAGCCGTCGAACGTGGTGCTGGCCTCCGACGGCCCCCGGGTGATCGACTTCGGCATCGCCAGGGCGCTCGACCTGTCCTCGACGCTCACCGGGACGGCGATCGGGACGCCCTCGTACATGGCGCCCGAGCAGCTCACCGAGTCGAGCCCCGGGCCGAAGTCGGACATGTTCGCCTGGGCGTGCACGCTGCTGTACGCCGCGTCGGGGCGGCCGCCGTTCGGGCACGACAGCCTGCCCGCGGTCGTCAACCGGATCCTGCACACCGAGCCGGACGTCGGGGCGATCGAGGACCCGGGGCTGCGGGCGCTGGTGCGGGACTGCCTGGCCAAGGACCCGGCCCGGCGACCCGCGGCGAGTGAGGCGCTCATGCGCCTGCTCGGCCACGCCCCCGCCGCGCAGCCTCCCGCCCTCCTGCAGGAAGGCAGCGCCGCGGCCGCGTCAGGACCGGTGCCCGGGGTGGCCGGCCCGGCCTGGCAGGCACCGGCCCACCACAGGCCCCCCGGCCAAGGCCCGCCCCACAGGCCCGCTCCACGCCGCGCCACCGGCTGGATCGTGGCCGGCAGCGCCGTCGGCGCGCTCGTGCTCATCGCGGTCACCGCCTTCGTCGCCATCCGCCTCGTCGACCTGCCCGGCGGCCGCCGCACGACCACCACGCCACTCGCCTCCGGCGGCGCGGTGACGACCTCGACCACGCCTTCCGCGACGACCTCCAGCGCATTACCCACCTCCAGCGGCGCCGTGACGACCTCCACCACGCCTTCGTCCACCCCAAAACCGGCGAGCCGCTCGATCGCGCTCCCCGGCACCTCCGTCCGCGTCGAGGAAGCCGACGGCGACCCCATCAAGCTCGCCTCTTACACCGTCGGCACCGGCAAGCGCCTCTACGTGCGCAAGCACGCGACCAACGCCTTCTCCACCGACCCCCGCTACTTCGAGTACGCCCTGGACGCCAGGACCAACCTCGCCCTCGGCACCGACGTGGACTACAGCACCGACCTCTACGCCACCGTGTCGATCATCAACCACGTCACCGGCGCCAAGCGGATCGTCAAGGTGAGCAGGAAACCGGTCTTCCCCACCACGCCCCGCTGGTCGCCGGACGGCAAGCATGGCCTGGTGACCCTCTACAAGGACGCCGGCGGCAACACCGTCGAGTACGGGTACGGCATCGTCGACGTCACCGCCGAGCGGGGACGCGCGTTCCCGATCAAGGAAGCGGGCGCGGGGGAGTGGCGCTTCTTCTGGGACGCGGGCGGCCGGGCGGTCGGCACGTGGGTGGGCGGCCAGATGAGGTTCTACGACCTGAACGGCAAGCTGCTGCGTACCCTGGCGAACGTGGGCACGCCGGTGTGGGTGGAGGGCGACGACATCTCCCCGAACGGCACCCGATTCCTGGCTCACTGCACGCCGGCGGGCACCGCGATCTGCGCCCGCTCCACCTCGGGCGACGACCCGGAGCGGATCATCATCCCGTTCGCCAGCAGCCGCCTCATCGGCTGGTGGGACGACGACCACCTGGCGGTGTGGCGCACCAAGGGGGCCGGGTACGAGGCCGTGGTGATCGACCTGTCTGGGCAGGTCAGCCGGGTGCTGGCGACCGCCCCCGCCAAGGCCGAGTTCGACACGATGGGCTTCCGCTTCACCCGCACCACCGCATGAGCTTCGGCTCGCCGGGCAGGCGTCCTAGGATCAAGGGCGGAACCCATCCAAGGGGGTTGGCGTGGACATCACCGTCATCGGCGAGGGCAGCGTCCTGGCCGCGCCCGACATCCTGCGCCTGCACGCCGGCGTCGAGGTGCGCAGGGCGTCCGCCGCGGATTCCTTCACCGCCGTCCGCGCCGCCGCCGCCCGCCTCGCGGAGGCGCTGCGCCAGGCGGGGATCGCCGCGGAGGACGTACGGACGGTCGAGCTGTCGCTGGGACCGGAATACGAGACCTACCCGAAGGTGGCCGCCTACCGCGCGGCTCAAGGCGTGGAGGTCGTGGTGCGCGACCTGACCCGGGCCGATCGCGTCATCGACACGGTGGCCGGGGTCGGCGAGGAGGCCAGGCTCAACGGCGTGGCCTTCGAGCTGTCGAGCCCCGCCGACGTGCTGCGGGAGGCCAGGACCAGAGCGTTCCGCGACGCCGCCGCCAAGGCCGCGCAATACGCCGAGCTGGCCGGCCGCCCGCTGGGCCGGGTCGTGTCGGTGAGCGAGGACGTCAAGGGCGGCCCCCAGCCGCTGATGACCCTGGCCGCGGCGGCAGCCGACACCAGCGCCTCGATCAGCCCCGGCCGCCAGACCCTCACGGTCACCGTCGAAGTCGGCTACGACTTCGCCTAGGAGACGCCGAGCCCCGCCCGGCGGGACGCCGGACGGGGCAGGGGTGGGTGTGTCACCTCACATGGGGTGGCGCTTGAGGAACGCGTGGGCGGCCTCGCCCACGGCCACCGGGTTCATGCTCTGCATTCCGTGCGTGGCGTTGGGGATGCCGGCCCGCTCGGCCTGCGGCAGCCAGTTCATGAGGAACCGCTGCGTCTCGCGGAACCCGGGCATCACGGACTCGCTGTCCAGGCCCATCGCCGCGAGCACCGGCATGTCCGGCTTCCGCGCGACCAGCCGGTCGGCCTCCGACGGCTTGAAGCCCCACTGCGAGATCGCCGGGAAGTCGACGGTGAAGGTCGTGTCGACGCACTGCTCGACGCGGTCCCACACGTCGAGCGGCCCCGTCATCTCGACGGCGGGCAGGAAGCTCGGCCCGCACACCGCCTCCATGTACAGCTGGGCCGCGCCCAGCTTGTCGCCCGTCTCGTACAGTTTCATCGCGCTCATGAAGGCGTCGACGTTGGCGGTGATCGCGTCCGGCTCCTCGCGCGGCAGGTACGGCTCCAGCAGGATCGCGCTGTGCGCCCGCTCGGGGTAGGACAGCAGGAACTGGAAGGCGATCACCCCGCCGAAGGAGAAGGCCATGATGTGCGCCTTCTCGATGCCCAGGTGATCGAGCAGTTCGCGGGCGTGCTGGGCGCCGCCCTCGATGCTCAGCTCGGGCTTGTCCAGCGTGCTGCCGTTGTAGCCGGCGCGGTAGTAGCTGATGAGCTGGTAGTCGTTCAGCAGCGGCGGGTGGAACCGCATCGGCGTGATGAGGCTGTCGGCGATGCTGGTGCCGTGGATGAACAGCACGGGCTCGCCCTCGCCCAGCACGGCGTACCTGAGCTCGGCGTCGCTCACCTGCGCCCGCCGGTCATGCTCGACGTTCCATTCGCGTCCGATGTACAGGGCGTTTCGCATCATGGCTTGTGCTCCAATCCGGCCAGGAGACCGGTCTCGTCCAGGCTCGGCATGAGGTCGAAGACGAGGAACTCCAGGTAGTAGCGGCCCCACAGCAAGTCCCAGAGCGGGAACCGCTCGTTGAACTCCTCGCCGCGCTCGCGCGCCAGCCGCTCCTCCAGCGCCCAGATCAGCGCGTCGAACTCCGCCGGGGTGAACGGCAGCCCGGCCGCGGCCGCCGCCGCGATGACCTCGTCCTTGGACTTGTCCTTGAGCAGGTCGCACTGGTCGGGCCGCTCGGCCAGGCCGCGCAGGAAGTCGATGAGATTGGTTTCACTCACGACAGCTCCTCGTCGGTGAACCGCGCCACCACGTGGTGGACCAGATAGTCCAGGTAGCGGGTGCCCCACATGTGCCGCCACAGGGTGCTGCCGCCGTCGAACGGCTCCTTGTCCTTGTCGACGATGACGCCGGCCTCCAGCCGGCCGATGACCCGCTCGGCGTCGGCCTGGGTGAAGGCGAACCCCTCGTTGCGGGCGTGGAAGAGGACCTGGGGCAGGTCCATGGGGGAATAGCGGGCCAGCAGGCCGGGATCCGACCGGGCCGACTCCAGGAATCTGACGAACTCCGCCTCGGACACGACTAGCTCTCCAGCGCGTTCCTGATCACGTCGTCGATGGCCTTCACGTCGGGCTCGGCCAGCCCGAACGTGGCCAGGTGGCCGAAGACGCTGTCGATCTGCCGGAACGTCGCGCCGGGGATCCACCCGGCGTACTCCCTGAGCTCGTCCGGCGGGAACAGCGCGTCGCCGGTGAATGCGGCGATCGTGGTCTTGGCCGTGATCCGGCCCAGGGCCTCACGGAGCGATTCGCCCTCGGCGCCCGGCCAGGCCGCGTACGCCTTGCGGGCCTGGGTGACCACGTCGTTGGGGTCCTGCGGCAGCCAGAAGCCCTCCCAGAAGCCCGCGACGAACGCGTCCACGCTGTCGAAGCCGAGGTTGCGCCACACCTCGGTGCTGTCGTAGTAGAACGTGCGCGGCGGGGCGGTAAGCGCGGTGCCGTGGGCCACGCGGGCCAGGCCGCCGCGCACGCTCGCCGCGTCCTCGTAGGCGCCGTCGTTGTAGTTCGGGTCCGCGGTGATGGGCTCCTCCACGACCGTCTTCAGCCAGAGCTTGGTCCACGGCGGCGGGGTCGGGGCCCCGGCGATGGGGGCGATGCTCCGTACGAGGTCGCCGAAGCGCAGCGCCCACTCGTACACCTGGATGGCGCCGATCGACCAGCCGAGCGCCAGCCGGATCTGGCGCACCCCGAACACCTCCTCCAGCAGGCGCTGCTGGGCGATGACGTCGTCGGCGACGGAGACGGCGGGGAAGGGACGCGCCGGGGTGTTGCTCGGCGCGGAGGACGGCGGGAGGCCGAAGTGGCCGGGCAGCACGATGAAGTAGTCGCGGGGGTCCAGCGCCCGGTTCTCGCCGATCCAGCCGTTGAGCACCTCGGCGGGGGCGCCGAGGAAGGTCGGGAAGACGACCACGTTGTCCTTGGCCGGGTTGAGCTCACCGAAGGTCTGGTAGGCCAGCCGAGCGCCGGGGAGCGTGGCGCCGGAGGCGAGGCGGAAGTCGCCGAGATCGAAGGTGTTCATCACTGGCTCCAAACGTCGTCACGCGTCGAACCGCAGAATGGTCTTGATGTTCTTGCCGGACCTGAAGTCCTCCGCCGCCGTCTGGATGTCGGCGAAGTCGTACTCCTTGATGAGCGGCTGCACGGGCAGCCGGCCGCCCCGGATCAGCCGGGCCAGCAACGGGACCAGCCGGTCCGGGTCGCTGTCGCCCTCGCACACGCCCAGCACGCGGCGGCCGGGCAGCAGCCGGTGCACGTCGATGGAGACCTCCACCCCGTACGGGGGAGCGCCCACGACGGCGACGGCGCCGCGCGGCGCGAGGGCGTCGATGCCCGCGCGCAGCACCTCGGGGTTGCCGACCGCCTCGACCACGTAGTCGACGCCCGCGCCGCCGGTGACTTTGCGCAGCTCGGCGGCCACGTCCAGGCCGGAGGCGTCGATGGTGTGGGTGGCGCCGATCTTGGCGGCCAGCTCGAGCTGCGCCGGGCGGCGGCCCACGGCGATGATCTCACTCACCGGGGTGAGCGCCGCGCCCATGATGGCCGCCAGGCCCACCGCGCCCGTGCCGATCACCGCGATCGACGTGCCGGGCTCGGGGCGCAGCGTGTTCCACACCGCGCCGCAGCCGGTCTGCACGCTGCAGGCCAGCGGGGCCAGCAGCTCGAACGGCAGGTCGGGGTCGACCTTGACCACGCTGCGCTCGTCGGCGATGGAGTGCCGGGAGAACGACGACTGGCCGAAGAACCGGCCGCCGAGCGCGGCGCCGTCCCTGCTGATCGGCGAGCTGCCGTCGCGCCGCTTGCCGCCGATGAGGTTCTGCGGGATCCACGTGGTGCAGTAGGCCGGGTGGCCGGTCCGGCAGGAGGGGCAGCCCCCGCAGGAGGTGAAGGTGAGCACCACGTGGTCGCCCGGCTGGACCTTGGTCACGCCGGGGCCGGTCTCCTCGACGACCCCCGCCCCCTCGTGCCCGAGCACTCCGGGCAGCGGGAACGGGATATGTCCTGCGGCGACGGTGAGGTCTGTGTGGCAGATTCCGGCCGCCTTCATCCGGACCAGGACCTCCCCGGGACGTGGGGCGTCCAGCTCGACGTCCCGCACGGTGAAGGGCGCTCCTGGCGACTCGACGACTGCCGCTTGCGTGATGGTCACGAGTGTCTCCGATCGTCGGGGGTGAGGGTGTACGTGCTCGTGACGCGGGTCCACTCTCCCGGCCCCCACTCCGCGCCGTGCCCGACCTGGGGCGGCTCGCCGACCACGCGGACGACGGAGTAGTCCAGCAGGCCGGGGGCGCGGCGGGTCCAGATCGAGCCGAGCTCGTCGTGGTGGCGCTGACCGAAGTAGAGCCGGTCGCCGTCGCCGTTCCCGGCGCCCGAGCGGGCCAGGCCGAGAAGGTCGTACTCGAGCGGGCACTCGTCCACGCCGGGCAGGTCGATGATGGAACAGCCGCCGTGGGAGACGTCCTGCCACTCGCCCGGCCGCCAGGTGCCGTCGCCGGCCTTGATCTCGTCGGCGCGGGCCACCAGACCGCTGTCGAACAGGCGCAGGCAGACCTTCACCCGGGAGAAGTCCGCATCCCGCGCCTCGGGCGTGTTCGGGCTCGGGCCGAGCAACTCGAACATGCCCATGATGATGAGCTCGAAGAGCCGGCCGTCGCAGCCGGGGTCCTTGTACGCGTTGAAATGAATCGCCCAGAAAGGACTGTGCAGCCAGAAATCGTCCACGCCGAATATTCCAGGGAATACTTCGGCGGCTTCCTGGCTGCGCCATCTGCCGGCAATCTCTCCGACCGTGAAATCGGCGCTGATATCCATGACACCTCGCATAATCGATTCTCTTTCCGGCGGCCCGGCCCGCGTCAAAGAGGCGGCGCGTACATTGGCAAGTCGGCCGGGCCGCGCGAGGTAATGCGTGCAGTTCTACGCCGGCCGCAGGCCCGGCGGCACGTGCGCGCCCACCTGATCGGCCAGCTCCGCCACCCGTGTGCCGGCCGCCGCGGCGAGCTCCGCCACCGGCCCTCCGGCTCGCGCGGCGGCGCGGCAGCGCTCCTCGAGCATCCGCATCCGCTCGTGCAGCAGCGCCCACGACGGCTCGCGCCAGGGCACGTAGTTGCTCATGGCGTAGTACATCTCGAACGCGAACCCCGCCGTGCGGCCGGGGTGCTCAGGGCCGATGGGCAGCCTCGCCATGGCGGCCGCCAGGGGGCGCAGCACGCCGGCCATCAGGCTGATGGACGTGCCGACGAGCAGGCCGAGCTGCTCCTCGCTCTCGTCGGTGTGGGTGAAGAAGCGGGTCAGGATGTGCAGGACCAGCTCGTAGGCCACCGCCGCCAGCTCGGCCGTCCGGCGGGCGTCGGGATCGGTGATCAGGGGCTGGGGCTCGGCGATGTTGTACGGCTGCCGCAGGTAGCCGGCCAGCGCCGGCCGCGCCGGCTCGAAGCCCGGATCCCGCTCACGCAGCTCGCCGTACTGCCGCCACATCGCCAGGAAACGCCCGTAGTGGGCCTCCTGCCAGTCGCCGCGCGCGCCCTCGCCCTGCTCGATGATCACCTCGATCGCGGCGAGCGCGGACTTCAGATCCGTGACGGCGATGAGCTGGGGCCAGCGGAAGAGCTCCGGGGTGGCCTGGGCGTGCGCGGACCCCACGAACACCGCGTTCTCCCCGAGCTGGTCGCACAGGGCGCGCAGCCCCTCCTCCAGCCCGCGGTACAGGTGGCCGATCGTCTCGTACTCCTGGCCCCGGGGCATGAGCTCGGCGGGGTCGAGCCGGGCCCGGGTGGGCGGGACCGGCTCGAACGCCTCGGCGTCCTGCAGCTGCATGCCCTCAGGCCGCTCCAGGTACAGGAAATGACGCAGCGCCTGCTCGCCGAACGGCAGCAGGTCGAGCTGGATGCCGGACGGAAAGTATCCCGAGCGTTGCGGGAAGTTGGGGCGGCCGAAGGTGGGCGCCGCGCCGATGGCGGCCAGCAGGTTGGACACCAGCGCCAGGTGCAGCATCTCCTCGACGGCGATGGAGCTGAGGACCTTGCGCCAGCCGGCGACCGCGTCCGCCTGCTCCGCCGTCAGGCCCTCCTCCGTCCCGCTCTTGAGGCTGGCCTCGGCGAAGAGGTACTGGCAAAGGATCATGTGTTCCAGCTGTGAGGCCTCGTTGAGCAGCCACCACAGGTGCTCCCGGTTCGCCACGACGATCGGGGGCTCGGACATGCGGGAAACCTCCTCAGTTGGGCTGAAGCACGGCGCGGTAGCGCACCTGGCCGGCCTCCACGCGCTTGAGCACCTCGTTGATCTCGGCGAACGGATAGGTCTCCACCCGGGGCGTGACCTTGCCCGCGGCCATGAGGGAGAGCACCTCGACCAGGTCGGAGCGGTTGTTGTGCGTGCTGCCCTTGATGGAGCACTGCTTGAACAGCAGCGTCGCCATGTCGTCGATCTTGAGCGGTCCCGTGACGCCCATCGTGACCAGCCGGCCGCCGTAGCGCAGGCCGGACAGCACGCGGGCGACCAGGTCGGCGGAGGTGGTCGTGGCCAGGATGATGTCGGCGCCGCCGGCGTCGGTCAGCGCCTTGCCGGGGTCGTCGCCCACGACGATGCCCTCCGTCGCGCCCAGCTCCCTGGCGTACTCGGCCTTGTCGGGCGAGGTGGTCAGCACCACCGTCTCCAGGCCGATCGCGGCGGCCAGCTGCACCGCCATGTGCCCGAGCCCGCCGACGCCGAGCACGCAGACGCGCTCGCCCGGCTGGGGCGCGGCGTTGCGCAGGCCGCTCATCGAGGTGAACCCGGCGCAGAAGGCGACGGCCGCGTCGGTGTAGTCCAGGCCCTCGGGCAGCAGCGTGCACCCGGACTCCCAGGCCAGCATCATGTCGGCGTAGCCGCCGCCGAGGTCCATCCAGGTCTGGTAGTGCTCGCAGGCCACCGGGTGCCAGCGCTGGCAGTGGACGCAGCGACCCTCGCCGCGCTGCAGCCACGACACGCCCACCCGGTCGCCCACTCGGAGCGTGGTGGTGCCGGGCCCGAGGGCCACGACCTCGCCGACCGGCTCGTGCCCGGGCACGATCGGCAGGCTGACGGGCCAGTGGCCGCGGTGAACCAGCACGTCGCTGAAGCACATGCCGCAGGCGTGGATGCGTACGACGACCTGGCCGGGCCCCGGCTCAGGATCGGCCACGTCCTTGAATTCCCATGCCGAATTGAGTGCGGTGATGACTGCTGCGCGCATGGTTTCCTCCTTCGCGCGGACAGGTGAGAAGGCCCACGATAAATATCGGGAACACGCCCGGGGCACCCCGACTTAACGCTTTGTCAGAGCGAGTCCTGACTTTCTCGGCCGAACGCCTCCCCGCGGTATTCCACGGCCCCGGAATAACGATTTCCCGCGCGGCCGGGACAATCGCCGTCAAGGAGCCGGGCGCCGTGAACGTCAGTCGCCGAGGTCGTCCGGGTCGTCGGGCCGGTCGTAACGCAGCCGGGTCTCCATGGCGTAGGCGGCGGGCGCGTAGCCGGTGCGGAGGTCCTGGAAGACCGTCCAGGCCTCCGCCGGGTCGCGCTCGGCCGGCAGCCCCGCCTCACCCGCCAGCAGCAGCGTGTCGGAGAAGTTGCGCTCCTCCCGCCCCTGCAGGCTCACCGGGATGGGCGGCAGCCTGATGCACATTCCCGCGGCCAGCCGGCGCATGCAGCGCGTCCCGGTCATGAGCAGGGCCTTGGTGTGCGCGGGGGCCCAGCTCGGCGCGAGCGCCTCGGTGAGCGCGGCCACGTCCAGGACGATGACCGCGGCCTTGAGCCAGTCCAGGTCCCCCGCGGGGCGGCGGAAGGTGAGCGCCGGGTGGGCCAGGTGGGAGTGCTCCACCTCGGTCATCCACCCCGTCCACTCGGCGAAGAGGGTGTCGAGATGGTCGCGCGAGCCGGTTTTGAGGTAGACCGCGAGCAGCGTCTCGGCGTCGCGCGGGTTGCACACGCTGCCCGCCAGCCTGGCGACGAGCCGCTCCCGGCGGCCGTAGGCGGCGGCGAAGCCCACCAGGTAGGTCGTGATCGCCGCCACCAGCAAGAGCCTGGAGGTCCACTCGGCCGCGTGCAGTGGCGTGCCGTCCAGCAGCGCGAAACCGGCGGACGACACCCCGAGCCAGATCCCGGCCACACCGAGGACAGCCATGGGCCCGCACAGGTCGAGCAGCGGCTCGCGGAACGCGGCCGGGAGCCGGCCGCCCACCGCGAGAAGGGGGCCGGCGAACGTCCGCAGGACGCAGCGGACGAGCCGGGTCGGCCTGCCCCGGGGGGTGAACACGGTCAGCACCACGCTCAGCCACACCACCACCACGAGCGCGGTGCCGGCCAGAGTTTGCACCACGGCTGTCACCATGCCACGTATCCTCCGGCGCTTGACAAGAAAACCCCAGAATCAGTTAGTGCTAGTAGTCGGAATACCACCTTTCAGATGAGCGAAACGAGGCTCCGCGGATGGCGGAGCCTCGTTTGCGAATATCGTTTTCCGAACGCGCCGATCAGCGCACCGCGGCCGTGCGTAATTCGGTGGTGAGGTCGATCAGCGTGCCGGGGCCGAGCAGGAGGCGGACCGGCACGTCCACGCCCAGCTCCCGGCGCATCCGCGCGCGGAACCTGGTGGCCAGCACGGAGTCCAGCCCGAGCAGCGTGAGCGGCACGTCGACGCCGATCTCGTGCCCGGGCACCGCCAGGACCTGCGCCGCCAGGCCGGCGACCAGCGCGGCCAGCTCGGAGTCCGGCATAACGGCCAGGTCAGGGCGCTCCGCCCGCCCGGGGCCGGGCTCGCGGGCGCTCCCGGGCGGGAGCGCGGTCGTGGCCGAGCCGGGCCAGAAGCGCCGCCGCTGCCAGGGGTAGTGGGGCAGACGGACGTACTGGCCGCCGGGGTAGACGCGCTCCCAGCGGGGGCGGCAGCCCAGCACGTACGCCCGGCCGAGCGCGGTCGCCAGAGCGGCCGCCTCCTGATCGTCGCGCCGCAGGCAGGACACGACGGCGGCGGTCGCGCCGGCCGCCTCGGCCTCGTCCTCCAGGGAGGACTGCAGCACCGGGTGCGGGCTCATCTCGATGAACACCGTGGGACGATCGTCGGCGAGCGCGGCCCGGGCGGCGTCGGCGAATCGGACCGGCAGCCGCAGGTTCTCGAACCAGTAGCCGGCGTCCAGCTCCGTGCCGTCGATCACCCGGTCCCACGCGCTGGAGTGGATGGGCACGGCGCCGGGGGACGGCCGGATGCCGGACAGCGCGTCCAGCAGCGCCTCGCGCACCGGCTCCACCTGCGGCGCGTGTGAGGCGTAGTCCACATCCACCTGGCGGCAGAACACGCCGCGGCTGCGCAGCGGCTCGACCACGAGCTCCAGCGCGGCGGGATCGCCGGACAGCACCGTGGCGTGGCCGCTGTTGACCACCCCCACGCACACCCGGCCGGCGTGCTCGCCGATGGCCTGCTGGGCCGCCTCCTCTCCCAGCCCGACCGCCCACATGGCGCCCGGGGCGGGCAGCTCGCGCAGCAGCCGGCTGCGCCTGGCCACGACGGCGGCGCCGTCGGCCACGCTGAGCGCCCCCGCGGTGACGGCCGCGGCGATCTCGCCCATGCTGTGGCCGATGAGCAGGTCGGGGTCGATGCCCCACTCATGCCAGACGGCGGCCAGCGCCACCTGCATCGCCCACAGGGTGGGCTGGATCTGGTCCACGCGCGCCAGGCGCTCCCCGCGCTCCAGGACGTCCACGGGCGACCAGCCGAGCTCCGCCTCCACCGCGTCGGCGCACTCTCGCAGCCGCCGGGCGAAGACGGGCTCGGCGGCGAGCAGTTGCCGGCCCATGCCGGCCCATTGGCCGCCCTGGCCGGGGAACACGAACACGACCTTCGGCTCCCTGGTGACGCGGTGCCCGCTCACGAGCCCGGACCGCCCGTCGCCCGGCTCGCTCACGATCGGAGAGCCCCCGCCGTCCCGCGAGCTCCGCGCGCTCGCGCGGAGCTCGCGCAGGCAGGCGGCCAGGGAGCGGCCGTCCTCGCCGACCGCGGCCAGCCGGTACTCGTGGTGCGTACGCCTGGCGCCCGCGCTGAAGCACACGTCCCCGATGTCGAGTCCGGCCTCGAGCAGGTCGGCGTAGGCGCCGGCGAGCGCGTCGAGCGCCTGCGGGTCCCGCGCCGACAGCGGCAGGACGTAGTGCGGCCTGGCCGGCGTGCGCGCCGGGTGCGCCGGCCCGGGCGCCTCGGAGAGCACGAGATGGATGTTGGCGCCCGACATGCCGAAGGAGCTGACGCCCGCCAGGGCCGGCCTGTCCCGCTCCGGCCAGTCCCGCCCGCGCAGCGCGAGCTCGACGGCCGCGGCCGGCTGCCGCACGACGGCGTGCGGCTCCTCCACGTGCAGGGTCGGCGGTATGGTGCGGTGCCGGAGCGCCAGGGCCGTCTTGAGCAGCCCCGCCAGCCCCGACACGAACTCGGTGTGACCGATGTTGGACTTGACCGACCCCACCAGACAGCGCTGCCCGGGATCGCGGCCCTCCCGCATGACCACGTCCAGGGCCGCCAGCTCGGTCGGGTCGCCCACATGGGTGCCGGGCCCGTGCGCCTCGACGTAGTCGACGTCGCCGGGAGAGACCCCGGCGTCGGCGTACGCGCTGCGCAGCATCGTCTCGTGGCCCTCCAGCCCCGGGGCGACCATGGAGCCGCCGGTGCGGCCGTCATGAGTGGCGGCGCTGCCCAGGATCACCGCGTACGGGCGGTCGCCGTCGGCCAGAGCGCGCGACAGCGGCTTGAGGATCACGGCCAGCACGCCCTCGCTGCGTACGTACCCGTCGCCGGACACGTCGCCGAACCGGCACCGCCCCGAGCTGGACAGCACCCCGGCGTCGCCGAGCGAGAAATAGAGGTCCGGCACGATCTGCAGGTTGGCGCCACCCACGATGGCCAGGTCGATCTCGCCCGACCACAGCGCCCGGCAGGCCACGTGCACCGCCATCAACGACGTCGCGCACGCGGCCTCCACTCCCATGCTGGGGCCGCGCAGGTCGAGCTTGGTAGAGATGCGCCCGGGGAAGATGCCGCTGACGGCGGCCCCGAGCGCGGCGTGCATGTCGTACATCCCCGCGCTGCGCAGGAGGTCCCAGTAGCCCGAGGGCAGCAGGCTCGTGTAGACGCCCGTGGCGCTCCCGGCCAGGCTCTCGGCCGGGAGGCCCGCGTCGTCCAGCGCCTCCCAGGTGACCTCGAGGAGGATGCGCTGCTGCGGGTCCATCCGCAGGGCCTCGAACGGCGTGACGCCGAAGAAGCGGGAGTCGAACCCCGCGATGTCGTCCAGGTAGCCGCCCGCGCCCTCCAGGACCTCGGGCCGCCGGCCGGAGGTCGCGTCGAGGTCGAACCTGTCCTGGGGGATCGTGCCGACCACGTCCCGGCCACCGCTGACGATCTGCCAGAGGTCCGCCGGGCTCTCCGCGCCCGGCAGCCGGCAGGCGGCGCCCACGATCGCTATGAGATCTCGCTCGCGATTCACGTGCATGAGTCCCGTCCCCGTCCGCGCCCTCGTCATCGAACAATTCGGTGACGCCCGGGCGCACTCGTCGAATGGCTTCATGACATGACCTAAGGTCCGGGTCACGCTATGCGGATGTCAATTTACAGATGACGGAATACGCGGACGAGAATGCGCAGGCAGAGAAAGGCGCTATTCCGCCGCGGGCATCGGGAAATGAATGACGAGCCCGACCAAGGGCTCGTCCGGGGTCACCATCAGGGCCATGCGCAGCGTCCGCAGGCCCAGCCGGGGATGGCGGAAGCGGCGGGTGAGGGTACGGTGCTCCTGCACCTCGTGCCTGCGCCACAGGGAGGCGAACAGGGGGCTCAGCCGATTGAACTCGGCGATCCTCTCCGTCAGCCGCTCGTCGTGCGGCCACCTGGCCAGCTCCGAGCGCCATCGGGCGATGACATCGCTCGTGACGTCCTCCCAGTCGGGCAGTCGCTCCTTGGCCTTCGGTGAGACCAGCAGCCAGCGCAGCATGTTGCGGTGCTCGGGGTCGTACGTGCCCCAGTCGTCGTACCATTCGGCGGCGGCGGCGTTCCAGGCGGTGAGGTCGCAGTGGATGTCGGCGGCGTAGACCGGATACTCGCTGTCGTCCATCAGGCTGATCAGCGGCCGCATCACGTCGCCCGTCCATTGCTGCCCGTCGAGCGGCTGCGGGTTGGTCACCTGGCCGTGCACCAGCGTGTGGATGTAACGGCGTTCGTCCTCGGTGAGGTCGAGCACCCGAGCCAGGCTGTCGAGCACCTGGATGGAGGGTTTGATGTCTCGGCCCTGCTCGAGGTAGGTGTACCAGGTCGGGCTGAGGCCGGCGAGCACCGCCACCTCCTCGCGCCGCAGCCCCTTCGTCCGGCGGCCCACTCCCTCGGGGAGCCCCACGTTCCGTGGCATCACCCGTGCTCGCCTGCTCCGTAAGAACCGCGCGAGCTCCTGACGACTCCAGATGTCGCCTGACACAAGCGCCCCCCTGGATTGCCCCCGCTGGGCCTGCAGATCGGCCAGTTTGTCCCCTGAGTCTAGGAGTGTTGACGATTATTTGTCACGAGAGGATGATTTCGTCAATTTGGCGTTGACATTACGGCACTGTACCAAAAAGATGAATTCCGGACTTCTTTCTTAAGGAATAACGTCATGAAGTGGCATTTTGTCGGACGACGTGAACAGCTCGCCATGATTCGGTCAGTCCTTCGAGCCGCCGGCGGCGATCCCCTAATCGTCACGGGTGAGCCGGGCGCCGGGCGCACCCGGCTGGTCGAGCACGTGCTCGAATCGGGCGAGGCGGCCCGCTACGAGATCGTCCCGCTGGACCCCCGCGCCGGCGCCCGCGAGCTCGCCGCCCGCGTGCGGGCGGTCTCAGGGGATCGCCCGTTGCTGCTGGTCATGGACGACGCGCAGGACAGCGACGACGAGAGCCTGCTCGCGCTGCGTGCGGCCGCCGGCCGAAGCCCGCACGCCAGGGTGCTGGTCACCACGGTGTCGGGCCCCGCGGCGCGGCGCCCGGATCCGGTGGACTGCCTCCGGTTCGAGCCGGGCGCGCGCGTCGTCGACGTGCCCCCGCTCACGGCCGAGGAGGTGAGCGCACTGCTGGGCGGGCTGGCCGGCGGGCACGTACGGCAGGCCACCGCCGATGCCCTGCACGCGGCGACCGGCGGCAATCCCGGCCTGCTGCGCGAGTTCCTGGTCGGGCGCGGGCTGAGCGAGCGCCTGACCCGCGGCGCGGCCGGTTGGGAGTTCCAGTGCGCCACCGAGTGGCCGCCCCCGCCGGATCCGGCCGCGGCCACCCCGCGCCTGGTGGACGCGACGCGGGAGGCGTGGGCGTCCCGGGCCTTCGACCGGGCCTTCGAGCTGTGCAAGGCGGCGGTCTGGTGCGGTGAGGGGCACGCCGTCTCCGTGCCGCTGGCCCACCTGCTGCTCCTGCGCGGCAGGGGGCGCGACAGCATGGCGTTCCTGGACTCGCTGCCGGACGGCGTCGTGCGGAGCACGCCGCACCTGGCGCTCGCCCGCGCCGTCAACCTCACCCGCGGGCCGGGCGGGCCGGCGGCCGCCGCCGAGTTCCTGCTGCGTGCCGCCGTCGCCGCCGGGCCCAGGCCGCGACCGCTTCTGCTCGCCTACCGGGCGTGGGTCCTGGCGCTGACCGGCCGGTCCGCCGGGGACGCCGGCGCGATCGAGCGGCCGGACCGGGAGACCGCCCTGTTCGTGCACGCGGCGCAGGCCATGGCGACCCTCCGGACCCGCCCCGACGAGGCGATCTTCCACCTGCGGCGCGCGCTCGCCCTCACCGCGGGGGGACTGGAGGTGGGCCCGCCCTGGCTGCGGCCGCACCTGACGGCGTGCCTGATCGACGCGCTGCTGCTGGCGGGCCGGGCGGGTGAGGCGACGCTGCTGGCGGCCGGCTTCCACGGAGGCGAGCCCAGCTCCGGCTGGGACGTCGCCCTCGCGATGTCGCTGGCGGCCGCCTGACGCCGGGCGATGGGGCGCTTCCGGCCTCAGGCCAGGTTCCTGGTCACGGCCAGGGTCGTGATGTCGTCGGACTGCTCGGCGGTGCCCACGAAACCGCGCACGGCCGTGTCCACCGCCGCGAGCAGGTCCTGCGCGTGCGGCCCCGTGGCGGCCAGCACCTCCTGAAGGCGGGCGGTGCCGTACAGGGAGTGTGCGGCGTTGCGCGCCTCCACGACGCCGTCGGTGTAGGCGAACAACGCATCGCCAGGGCCGAGCCGCACGTGCCCCAGCGTGTACGAGCTGTCGGCCAGGATGCCGACCGCCGGTCCCGTCGGCGGCAGCAACGTCTGCCGGCCGTCGGCGTGCACCACGATCGGCGGATTGTGCCCCCCGTTGATGTAGACCAGGTCTCCGGACCACGGGTCGAGCACGCCGAAGAACATCGTGGCGAAGTACGCCTGCTTCAGGTGGTTGCGCGCCATGTACCGGTTGGTCCCGACCACCGCTTGAATGAGCGGCCCCGCGCCCAGCGACAGCAGCGGCAGCGCCGTGTCGCCCGCGGTGCCGTTCAAGGCCACGGCGGTGTCGTCGCCGAGATCCTGCACGAGCCCGGTGTGCTCGGCCGTGTGCCGCAGCAAGGTCCTGATCAAGGCCATGAACAGCGCCGCGCCCACGCCCTTGTCGCACACGTCGGCCACCACCAGCGCCAGCTTGCGCCCGTTGACGAGGGTGAACACGTCGTAGAAGTCGCCGGCCACCTGCCGGGCCGGACGGAAGCTGGCCGCGAGCTCCCAGCCGTCCAGCAGGGGCATCGACTCCGGCAGGAAGCCCGCCTGGATGTCGCGGGCGATGCGCAGCTCCCGCTCGTATTCGCGCAGGCTGGCCAGGGCCGCCATCTCCTCGACCGTGGTGCTCAGCTGCGAGCGCTCCCAGCACGTGTTCGCCCTGCTGCGCAGCAGGCTGGGCAGGAAAGGCCGGGTCACGAAGTCGAAGCCGCCGCGTACGCACTCCTCCAGCGCGGTGAGGTCGTCGTCGGGGAAGGCCACGATGGTGGGCATCCGGCCGTCGACCAGGAACCGCTGGCTCACCAGCGCCATGCGCTGCAGCCCGAGGGCGGCCGAGATCAGCAGCAGATCGGGGTGGGGGTGCCGCAGCACCAGGTCGTCCGGGATGACGCGCTGGACCTCGAAGCCCTCCTGGCGCAGCGCCCCGTCCAATTCGAGCACCGCCGGGGACGCGGGCTTACCCGGTTCGGCGACCACCAGGGCCGTGGGCATTCGAGCCTCCAAGCAATCGCATGATCAGAGTGTTACGGTTGCGGCCGCCGACGTACTCGTAGTGGAATTCGTCGACCTTGCCCATGGCCAGGAGCAGTCCGTAACCGCCTTCTTCGCGCTGGCCGGGCGGCAGCGCCAGCCGCGGCTCTGGGTCGTAGCAGGCGGGGTCGAACGGCGGCGCGTCGTCCTCGATGCTGACCCGCAGCCGATCGTGCTCGATCGCGGCGGACAGGTCCACGATCCCCGTTTCTCCGCGGTAGCCGTGCTGGGCGATGTTCGTGGTGATCTCGTCCGTGGCCAGCCGCAGCCAGTAGGCCTGGCGGGAGGTCAGTCCCACCTCGTCCGCCAGCGCCTCGATGAAATCGGCCACCACGCTCGGCAGGGACGTGTGCTGAGCGTCTACCGTGAGCCGTTTCTTGAGCCGCCAGTCGAGCATCACTGCATCACGATGCTGCGGTCGAAGCCGGTGAGCCGGATCGTCTCCGCCACCTCAGGCTTGGTCCCCACCAGAGTGATCTCCGAGCCGTGCGGCAGCTTCTGATGCGCGAACACCAGGCAGCGCACACCGGCCGACGACATGTACGTCAACTCGTCGAGGAGCAGGACCAGCTTTCCCACCTGCCGCCCCACGGCCTGGGTCACGAGGTCGTTGAGCTCGGGCGCGGTGCTGCCGTCGAGCTCGCCGGCCAGCCGGATCGTGGCGGTGTCGCCCTCCACGTTCATCTTCATGTTGAATGCCATGACATGCTTCCCTTCACTAGTGCGTGACCAGGATCGTGACGCTTCTGGGGCCGGCCACCAGGTGTGACTGGTTGGCCAGCGGCGGCTCGGCGCCCGGCTCGAAGGCGTCCAACGGCGGGGCGGCGGCGGTGTCGGCGAACAGGTGCCAGGTCTGCCCGCGGGGCGGGTCGGGGAGCTCCAGCGCGTGCGGCTCCCAGTGGGCGTTGGCGGCCACGTACACGCAGTCGTCCCCGCCTCCGTCGAACATCGCGGCCAGCACCCGCGAGTGCGCCGACCAGTCCGGCGACCAGGCGCGCACGCCGTGCCAGTGCACCGAGGCGGGCGAGCCGCCCCGCAGCACCGGGTGCGCCCGGCGGAAGGCGATGGCGCGCCGCGTGAAGCGGAACAGGTCGGCGTTGTCCTCCAGCAGCCGCCAGTCGAGCCACGTGAGCGGCCCGTCGTGGCAGTAGGCGTTGTTGTTGCCGCGCTGCGTGCGCCCGAACTCGTCGCCGGCCAGCAGCATCGGCACGCCCCTGCTGGCCAGCAGCAGCAGGAGCGCGTTGCGCTGCTGCCGGGCGCGCAGCGCCAGCACCGCCGGGTCGTCGGTGTCGCCCTCCTGCCCGCAGTTCCACGAGTGGTTGCCGTCGTCGCCGTCCCTGTTGCCCTCGCCGTTGGCCTCGTTGTGCTTGTGGTCGTACGAGACCAGGTCCCGCAGGGTGAACCCGTCGTGCGAGGTGACGAAGTTGACCGTGGCGGCCGTGCCGCGGCGGCTGTACATGTCGGGCGAGCCGATCATGCGGGTGGCCAGCTCCCCGGTGACGCCGAGATCGCCTTTGACGAACCTGCGCACCGTGTCGCGGTAACGGCCGTTCCACTCCGACCACCTGCTGTAGTGCGGGAAGCTGCCCACCTGGTAGAGCCCGGCCGCGTCCCAGGCCTCCGCGATCAGCTTGCGGTCGCGCAGCACCGGGTCGTAGGCCAGCGACTCCAGCAGCGGCGGGTTGTGCAGCAGCTCACCGTCGGCACCCCGCCCGAGTATCGCCGCCAGGTCGAATCTGAACCCGTCCACGTGGCACTCGGCGGCCCAGTAACGCAGGCAGTCGAGCACGAACCCGCGCACCACCGGGTGGTTGCAGTTGAGCGTGTTGCCGGTGCCGCTGAAGTTGTAGTAGTAGCCGTCCGGCGTGAGCATGTAGTACGTGGCGTTGTCCAGCCCTTTGAAGCTGATCGACGGCCCGCGCTCGTCACCCTCGGCCGTGTGGTTGAACACCACGTCGAGCAGCACCTCGATGCCCGCCCGGTGCATCTCCTTGACCAGGTGCTTGAACTCGTCGACCTGCATGTGGTCCCGGCCGGTGACCGCGTAGGACGCCTTCGGCGCGAAGAATCCGATCGGGCTGTACCCCCAGTAGTTGACGCCCGTGAACACGTTGTCGGTCTCGTCGAACTCGAACACCGGCATCAGCTCGACGCAGTTGACCCCCAGCTCCCGCAGGTACGGGATCTTCTCCACCAGGCCCGCGTAGGTGCCGGGCGCCGACACCCCCGAGGACGGATCCCTGGTGAACCCGCGCACGTGCAGCTCGTAGATCACCAGGTCCTCATGCGCCAGGTGCGGCGGGCGGTCGTCCTCCCAGTCGAAGTCGTCGAGCGCGACCCGCGAGCGGTGCCGGTACGGTCCGTGGCCGGTCAGCATCCTGGCGTACGGATCACTGAGCACGAGGTCCGGGTCGAAACGGTGGCCGCGCCACGGCAGGTGGGGTCCGTCCACGCGGTAGCCGTACTCCAGGCCCTCGACGTCGAGGCCGAAGACGGTCATCGCGTAGACGCTGCCCACCCGGAACGCCTCCGGGAAGGGCAGCTCGGCCGTCGGCTCGGGCTCCCCCTCCCGGTAGAGCACCAGCGTCATGGACGTGGCGTGGTTGGAGTAGACCGAGAAGTTGACGCCCCCGGGCACCCGCGTGGCGCCGAACGGCAGCGACCGCCCCGCGCGCACGGGAAACCCGGCGATCCGCTGCGTGGGGTAGGCGTCGATCGGCTCCAGGATCGTCATACAGTCAACGCCTCCACACCCTCTTCGACCGACTCCACCACGGTGAAGAAACCGAGGAAGCCCGTCGCGTCCATGATCGCCCGCACGTCGGGAGCCAGCCCGGTGAGCGCCAGGCGCACGGTGCTGCGCTGCGCCTGCCGATAGATCAGCAGCAGCACCCGCAGCCCGGCGCTGGACATGTACTGGGTGTGGCTCAGGTCCAGTACCACCTGGCCCTCCTCGGGGAAGAGCGCCTGCAGCTCCTGCTGGACGCGGGGCGCGGTCTCGCTGTCCAACCGGCCGTCCATGCTGATGACGGTGACCCCGCCGCGCAGCTGCTTTCGCAGGTTCATGGTCATGTCAGTCCTCCACCGGAGCGAGGTGAGCGCGCACCGTCACCGCCGAGGCGGAGTCGGGCAGTTTGACCGTCATCGCTGCGGCGTCGAACAGCTGGTATGGCGAGCCGTCCACCTCCACCCAGTCCAGCCGCACCCGGCCGGGCGGCAGCGCGTCGGGCGCGACCCGCAGCACCCGGTCGCGGAACCCGTCCGGCCGCGGCTTGAACCACAGCGTCAGCGGCAGCCTGTCGATGAGGAGCCGCTGGTAGACGGTCGCCAGGAAGCACAGCTCGGCCGCGTGGCACATGCTCATGGAGTGGCTGCCCTTGAACCGCTCGGTCCCGAGCAGGTACGGGTAACCGTTGGCGAGCACGTTGAAGTACACGCCGCCCTCGTCGTGGTCGAGGAAGAAGGCGCTGTAGAAGGCGGCCGACTCCCGCGCCCTGCGCAGGAACCCCTCCTCGCCGCTCAGCCCGGCCAGGATCTGGTAGGCGAGGATCGCCTGCTCCTGCTGCCACCAGGCCTTCCTGTCGTGCCAGACGAATCGGTGCACGTGCTGGCCCGGCGCGAGCCTGCGCTCGACGACGTCGTACCAGCCGCCGCGCTGCGGGTCGCTGCCGAGGGCCGGCATCTTCTCGCCGATCTCGGTGGCCAGCGTCCGGTAGCGGTCCTTGGGCCGGATGGACATCATCCGCATGAGGTTCCAGGCGATCTTGAGGTTGTGTCCCACCACCGCCCGGTCCTGCTGCCAGTGCCAGGTGGTGTCCGGCGTCCAGTCGGCGTGGAAGCGCTCCTGCACGTACGGGCTGTCCTTCCTGGGCATGTGCTCGACGATGAGATCGAACGTCTCCTCGAGCATGTCGGCGTGCCGCTCATCGCCGGTGGCCAGGAGCAGGTTGATGAGGTAGGCGGGCGCGTGGTCGCCGACGGAGTTCCAGTTCTTCCTCGACCGGTTCGGGCCCAGCGACTCGTGGTGCGGGCTGAGCAGGATCGGGTCGATGTGCGAGAAGTACCCGCCCTTGTCGGGGTCGTGGAAGAACTTGGCGAACAGCCGCAGCGTGCCGTCGATGTCGGCGGCGATGCGCGGGTCGCCGGTCAGCCGGTAGAGCTGCGTGGGGCCGGCCAGGGCGTAGATCTGCTCGTACATCGGGATCGCGTCGTAGTCGTCGCCGAACTCCGAGGTGAACAGCTTGCGCTCGGCCCCGTCGCGCACGTCGATGCCGTGGTACCAGTACACGACGTCCTCGTCGCGGTCCACGAAGCGCATGTGCTCGCGCAGGTACGCGGTGCCCTGCTCGGCCACCTCCAGGAAGTCCTCCTCGCCGGTGAGCATGTACGCCGAGGACATGCCGTACACCAGGCGGGAGATCGTGTCGGTCTCCTGCACGTGCCCGTCGGCCTTGTCGCCGCCCAGCCGCAGCATCGTCCGGTAGGCCGAGTAGTCGATCGGCCCCTCGGCCCCGAACTGGGCCCTGCGGTAGAACCGGCCCAGCTCGCGAATCTGCTTGACCCACCAGTCCGGCTGCTCGAAGGCGTACTGTCCCGGCTGCCTGCCGAGGAAGGTCAGCGCCTTGGCCTCGATCGTGTAGGAGCCGTTCTCGTAGTAGAAGATCCCCTTGACGAACACGTAGGTGCCCGGCGTGAGCAGCTCCTCCAGGTGCGCCGAGGCGTCCAGGTACGGCTCGGCGAGGTTACGCACGAACTCGGCGGAGGTGGTGCCGGTGAGGCGCACCCGCATCGGCCGCCCGTCGTTGGTGCGCAGGCTGATCTCGCCGTGCTCGAAACCGGTGACGTAGCCGGCCACCAGGTCGGAGAAGGTGAAGTCGGTCCGGTAGGCCGTCTCGGCGGGTCCCTCGGCCGCCACCAGGTCGATGATCATGCGGGCGAAGGCGGCGCAGTGCTCGGCGGTACGGCCGGTCACCAGGTCGCGGTCCACCACCACGTCCTGGTCGGTGTAGACGGCGCCCATGTTGCGCGCGTCCGCGACCAGGTTGTTGTGGCAGGTCACGCGCCGGCCCTCGACCGCGCCGGCGATGGGCGCGGCCAGCCAGAGCCCGTGGCAGATGATCCCCTTGATGATCCGGCGGTCGTCGAAGGCGTCCTTCAGCAGCCGGACCGCGGGGGCGAGCTCGTGGACGTCCTCGCTGTAGCGCAACCGGTCCGACACCATCCCGGACGGCACGATCAGCACGTCGATCTCGCTCAGATCGGCGCGCTCCAGGTCGCCCGTCACGGTGAACGGCATCTTGTACTCGTGGCCGTGGAAGGTCAGCGAGTCCTGGCCCCACAACCGGGTGAGGAACCGGACTCGCGCCCCCTCCTCGGCGAAGCGCCGCTGGTAGTAGTGCAACTCCTGCTCGACGAAGTCGCTCTCCATCAGGATCGCGACAGTGCGCCCGGCCAGTCGCTTCTCACGCACGATGTACCTCTCAGGTGGTAATCAGATCAACGAGGAACGGCCCCGGCGCCGCCAGCATCCGCTGGACCGCGGCCTCCACCTGGGCGGGCTTGCTCACCCTGACGCCGGGGACTCCCAGGCTCGCGGCCAGCCGCACGAAGTCGATCTCGGGGTGGGACAGGTCGAAGCCCTCGGGATGGGGGTGCGAGACGATGCCCCGCTCGCGCCAATATTGCTCGAGGTTGTCGTCGAGCAGCTGGTAGCGGCGGTTGTCACAGATCACGAACCGGGCCGCGACGCCGTACCTGACGGCGGACCACAGGGCCTGGATGGTGTACATGCTGCCGCCGTCGCCGGTGAAGGCCACCACTTCGGCCTCGGGGCGCGCCAGCTTGATCCCGATCGCGCCGGGAATGCCGACTCCCAGTGAGCCGCCCCTGGTCTGGAAGTAGGTGCCGGGGCGGCTCGGCGGCAGCTGCCTGAGCAGGGCGGGGGAGGCGGTCAGCGCCTCGTCGAAGATCACCAGCTCGTCCGGGGCTCGGGCCGCCAGCTCGGCCGCGAACACGTCCATCAACGTCTCGCCGTACGGCTCGGCGGGCTCGCGGGCGGGCGCGGGGCGCGCCGGGCCGAGCAGGCAGGCCAGCGCCGCGAGGGTCGGCTTGGGGTCGGCGACGAGCGCGACGTCGACGGGGAAGTTCTTGGCGATCTCGTAGTCGTCCAGGTCGACGTGGACGATCGCGGCCCCCTCCGGGAAGGGGCTGGTCAGCAGCGGGAACACCTCGGGGAAGAGGTACGTCCCGACGACCAGCACGGCGTCGGCCCCGGCCACCGCGGCGGCGCTGTGCTCGCCGAACATGTGCCCCAGGTCGCCCCGGTAGAGCGGGTGCGTGGTGTCGATGGTCAGCTCCGAGGAGTTCACCGTCCAGACCGGGGCGCCGAGCGCCTCGGCCGTCCTGGCCAGCTCCTCCTGGGCGCCGGACACCGCCACCCCGTCGCCGGCCAGCACCACCGGCCGGCGGGCGCCACGCAGCGCGGCCGCGGCCCGCTCCAGCTCCCCGGCGACCGGCAGCGTGGCCCGGCTGGGGATCGTGCTGGGCACGGCGGGCTCGTCGGTGTCCTCGTCGAGCACGTCCATCGGCAGGGCCACGAAGACCGGCCCGCGCGGCGGCGTCATCGCGGTCTTGATCGCGCGGCGCAGCACCCGGAGCACCGAGCCCGGATGCGTCACCCTCATGGCCTGCTTGGTGACCGGACGGGCCATCGCCACCAGGTCCACCGCCATCTGGCCGTCCAGCGCCTCATACCGCACACCGGCCTCGCCGGCGATCACCACCAGCGGCGAGTGGCCGCGCTTGGCCTGGTAGAGCATGCCGACGCCGTTGCCGAGGCCGACCCCGCTGTGCAGCTGGACCAGCGCCGGGCCACCGGTGGCCCGCGCGTAGCCGTCGGCGATGCCGACCGCGGCGGACTCCTGCAGGGCCAGCACATACCGGAAGCCCGGCGTCTCCTCCAGCACGTCCAGGAAGCCCTGCTCCACCGTGCCCGGGTTGCCGACCATCAGCGTGAGGCCGTCGGCCGCGAACTGCTCGAAGATCGCCTTCTTGGCGGGACGGGCGGCCACGGCTCACCAGCCGTAGCGGCGCAGGCCGGACTCGAGCACCTCGACCAGCTTCTCGCCGGACAGGTAGGAGTCCGGGGTCGACCGGCCCGTCACGAAGGGATAGTCCACGATCACCGACGTCTCCTTGCCCACGTTGCCGTGGTAGCGGCCGTCGGGAGCGGTGGCGTCGCGCAGGATGTACTCCAGCGGATACGGCGGCGGCCCCATGTTGAAGTCGACGCCCAGGAAGCCGGTGCCGTCCTTGTAGTCGTACTCCTTGCAGTGGCCCGTCACGTGCTTGCCCCGCAGGATGCTCGTGCGGTCCTCCCAGTCGCGGGCGAAGGCCAGGCAGGCGATGCCGTAGCACTCGGCGAGCACCGGCTTGCCGGTCCGCACGAAGGCGAGGATCAGGTCGTGCACCCGCCCGTTGTTGGCCAGGTCCACGATCGGGCCGCTGCCGCCCACGATGACCAGCGCGTCGTACTGCTCGACGTCCCGGTCCAGCCGGCCGAGCTCCCGGTAGTAGGCCTCGACCTTCCTGAGATATCCGTCCTCGCTGTTGTAGGGCCGCTCGGGGATCCAGTCGGCCAGGCTGAGCGGGGCGTCCAGCCGGTCGGACTCGTCCAGCTGCCTGGCCGCCACGGCCACTTCGGGGGTGGTCACCGAGCGGCCCAGCGGCGGGTCGATGTAGCCCGGGTCGAGGCTGGGCGGCAGCGCCCGCGCCCGCTTGCCGGTGGGGGTGGCGAACACGCTCCGGTAGCCCTGCCGGTCGAAGGCGGCCAGCGGGCCGACGAGTTCCTCTCCCCAATATCCGTACTCGGAGAGAATAATAAGAATGGTGCGCGTCATGCGTTAATTGGAGCAATAGGCGGGATTCGCGGACAAGGGCGGCCTCGCTATTCCGTCAAGTCAATGAAATTCACCCGCACTTCGTCAGGTGCCGGGGCACGGCCCCGGAAATGGCGGCAGAATGGCTGGCAGCCGATTCTGGAGGCTTGTGATGCCCGAGCAGCGCCGGCCTGTTCTGCTGGCCGTCGACGACGACGACCACGTGCTCCGCGCGGTGCGGCGCGATCTGTCGCGCGCCTACCAGGAGCGCTACCGGGTGCTCGCGTCGAGTTCGCCGATCGAGGCCCTGCACGTCCTTGACGCGCTGCGTGAGCGCGGCGAGGAGGCCGCGCTGATCCTGTCCGACCAGCGGATGCCCGAGATGACCGGGATCGAATTCCTGGTGGAGGCCGGCCGGCGCTTCCCCGCGGCCCGCCGCGTGCTGCTGACCGCCTACGCCGACACCAGTGTCGCCATCTCGGCGATCAACGAGGTGCGGCTCGACCACTACCTGGTCAAGCCGTGGGAGCCGCCGGAGGAGCGGCTCTATCCCGTGCTCGACGACCTGCTGTCGGACTGGGAGTCCGCCTACGAGCCGCCCTACCAGGGCATCCGGCTGGTCGGCCACCGGTTCGCACCGGCCACGCACCGGCTGCGCGACCTGCTCACCCGCTACCGGCTGCCGTTCAGGTTCGAGGAGGGCACGCCGGGCGACGCCGCGCTGCCCGAGGTGGTGCTGCCCGACGGGCGACGCCTGGCCCGCCCGGGGCACGGAGACGTGGTGGAGGCGCTCGGCCTGGCCATGGAGCTCAGCCACCCGCACTACGACGTGGCGATCGTCGGCGGAGGCCCGACGGGGCTGGCCGCGTCGGTCTACGCCTCCTCCGAGGGCATGACGACGTTGCTGATCGAGGCGTACGTGCCGGGCGGCCAGGCCGGCACGTCCAGCAGGATCGAAAACTACCTGGGCTTCCCCTCCGGCATCTCCGGCGTCGATCTGACCAGCCGCGCCATGGCCCAGGCACGCAGGTTCGGCGTGGACGTGCTCGCGCCCGTCGAGGCCGAGCGGCTGAGCCGGGACGGGCGGGCCTGCGTGCTGCGCCTGTCCGACGGCAAGGAGATCACCGCGGCCACCGTGCTGCTGTCCACCGGGCTTTCCTACCGCAGCCTCGACGCCGAGGGCGCGAGCCGCTTCGAGGGGGCGGGCATCTACTACGGCGCGGCGCTGACGGAGACCGAGTCCTGCGCCGGGCGGCACGTGTGGATCGTCGGCGGCGCCAACTCCGCGGGCCAGGCGGCACTGCACTTCGCCCGCCACGCCAGCCACGTCACCATGGTGGTGCGCGCCGGCAGCCTGGACAGCGGCATGTCCGCCTACCTCGTGGACGAGATCGCCGCGAACGGCGACATCACGGTCATGACCACCACCCGCGTGGTCGCGGCCGACGGCTCGGACCGGCTGAAGCGCATCACGCTCTGCGACACCGCGACAGGGAGGCTGACCACGCACGACGCCGAGCACGTCTTCGTCTTCATCGGCGCCCGCCCGCGCACCGAGTGGCTGGACGGCCTGGTGCGCAGGGACAGTCGCGGGTTCCTGCTGACCGGCCCGGACCTCGGTCCGGCCACCGAGCTGCCCGCCTGGGACCTGCCGCGGCCGCCGCTGCTGCTGGAGACGAGCGTGCCCGGCGTGTTCGCGGCCGGAGACGCGCGCGCCGGCTCGATCAAGCGGCTGGCGTCGGGCGTCGGTGAGGGCGCGATGGCGGTGTCGATGATCCACCGCTATCACTCGGAGAGCTGAGACAGCGGGAGCCGGACCACGAAGCGCGTGTCGCCGGGCCGCGAGGTCACCTCCATCGAGCCGCCGTGTTGCTGCGCCACGATGTCCATGCTGACGTGCAGCCCGAGGCCGGTTCCCTTGCCCAGGTCCTTGGTGGTGAAGAAGGGCTGGAACACCATCGGCAGCACGTCGGCGGGGATGCCGGGGCCGCTGTCCCGGAACTCCACCACGGCGTGGTCGCCCTCGCGCCTGGTGCTGATCGTCAGCTCGCCCTCGCCGTCCATGGCGTCCACGGCGTTGTCGATGAGGTTGGTCCAGACCTGGTTGAGCTCGCTGGGAAAGGCCCGGAAGTCGGGCAGGCCACCGTACTCGCGGCGCACGCGGACGTTGCGCAGCTTGGGCGCCATGAGGGCGAGCGTGGCCTCCAGCCCCTCGCGGAGATCGGCCTCCCGCTCGGGGGCGCGGTCCAGGTTGGTGTAGGCGGAGGTGCGCCGTACCAGCTCCACCACCCGCTCGGCCGCCTCGGCGGCGTCACCGGCGAGCGTCCCGGCCCGCAGCGCCGGCGCCAGGTACGCCAGCGCCGCGACCAGGACGCCGGGCCGCAGCCCGGCGGCGAGCTCGTCGAGCGCGGCGCGGTCCACGCCGTGCTCGGCCAGGTCGTCGCACAGCTCGGCGAGCTCGCCGAGGCCGCGTTCGCGTAGCCAGTCCGCGACGTCGTCGGCCGCCTCCGCCTCGGCCAGCGGGTCCCGCCCGCGCCTGGCCGGCGGGCCGAGACGGACGTCCTCGCTGCGCGGATCCGGCTCAGCAGGGTCGAGCCGCTCCTGGAACCGCTCCAGGAGCAGCAGCTCGGAGTGCTCGGCGGTGCGGCCCCACTCGACCGCGGCGGCGGCCAGCCGGGGCGCGAGGCCGCGTAGCTCACGCGTGGCCCGCACCGCGGCCGCGGCGGGGTTGTTCAGCTCGTGGGCCAGGCCCGCCGCCAGCATGCCCAGCCCTTCTAGCATGCGGCTGCGGCCGGCCTGACGCTCCATGGCGTTGATGCGCCCGGCCAGCACGGGCAGCAGCATCCGGCAGACCTGCGGACAGCGCTCCAGCATGTCGAAGAACGCGCCCTTGCCGTAGACCACCACCCGCGCGTGCCCCACGGCCAGCGCGGTGGCCAGGTACTCGTCGCTGGTGAGCAGCGGCAGCTCGCCGATGAACTCGTGCTCCAGCGTGTCGCCGACGTGCCGGGCGAGCACCTGCTCGCGGCCGCCGACCAGCTTGGAGACCACGATCTCGCCGTCCAGCAGGACGAAGAAGGCGTCCGCCGGCGCGCCCTCGACGAAGAGCACCTCACCGTCGGAGAGGTCCTTGACCGTCCCCGTGCGCGCGAGCCAGTCGAGCTGCTCCCGGGACAACCCGGCGAACAGCTCGACGCCGGCGAGCCGGTCGCTCAGCCATGCGGGCGCAGGCACAGGTCCTCCGCCTCCTGTCCGGCCAGGCCGCGCAGCAGCCGGTAGCCGTGGGCCACCGACACCAGCGTGACGTGGTGATGCCACCCCCGATAGGAGCGGCCTTCGAAGTGCTGCAGACCCGACTCTGCGGCGACCGTGTTCATCGCGGACGCCGCCCTGTTGCGCATCCTGACCAGTCCGGCCAGGTCTGGGACCCGGTTGCGGCCGAGATCGGTGAGCCACATCGTCCGGGTGCCCGATCGGGGACGCCAGTGCTGGCCCGGCCCGTGCGGGCGCGGGCCCGCCTGCGCCGGCACCACGTGCAGCCGCGGTCTGGCCGGCTCCGGCACCGGGCGCGCTGGCAGGCCAGGCCCGGCGGCCGGCATGGTGCCGGGCGAGACCCGTACGAGATAGGGCAGTCCGCGCTCGGCGAGCCCGGCGATCAGGAGCTCCACGCCGGGCATCGCCCTGCCGTCCACCACGATGGGCGCGGGCGGCAGCCCCCAGTCGAGCACCATCTCGTCGACGGCCTGGAGCAGGTGGCGCCAGTGCGGCCTGCTGCGCTCGTGCTCCGGAAGCCGGGTCCGGCTCCGCAGACCGGCGTCGTCGTCCCACGAGCGGGGGAGCAGCAGCCGCCAGTTCACGGGGCAGCCGCCCTCGTCTCCCACCATCACGACGGCCAGGCCGAGCTGGCAGTTCATGAGCCGCCCGGCGGAGGGGACGAACTGCCGCGCCACGCCCACCGACTTCGAGCCGTTCTTCGGGAAGACCACCTCTTCCAGCACCCAAGCCTTCGGGCGGATCGCCTCGACGAGGGACTGGGCCAGGCGCTGCCGCACCGGCGCCCAGTCCCACGGACTCTGGTTGATGAACTGTTGCAGGCACTGGTCGACGGGCTGCCCCACCACCTGGGTGGAGATCCGGCGGATCGACTTGCGGCCGGGGACCGAGATCAGTCCCTGGACGTAGACCTCGCCCCATCGGCGCTGGTCGGAGCGGAGGAAGGATGAGAATAGATCGTCACAGAAAGGAGAGAGCCAAATCTCCCGTGCATCCAAATCTGCGTAGATGGCCATATGACCAACCCCTAGAAAATCGGAACGTCCCCCTTTCCCTAATTATGGAAATGCATCTGATGAGATGAACAGGAGCAGTTTATGCTGGCACTCTCAGTACTATTTATGAGGACGGGCCGGCCGCGCCCGTGACGAAGTCGGCCGCACGCTCGCCGATCATCACGACCGTGGTGTGCGGATGCGCGCTGACCAGGGAGGGCATGACCGAGGCGTCGGCCACGCGCAGCCCCTCGACGCCGCGCACGCGCAGCCTGGGGTCGACCACGGCCGCGTCGTCCGTGCCCATCCGGCAGGAGCCGGCGAAGTGGTAGTACGACCCGGTGTTGGCCTTCACCCAGCCGCGCAGCTCGTCGCGGGTGGTCACGTCCGGCCCCGGCGCCACCTCGGACAGCCCCCAGGCGTCGGCGAACGCCTTGGTGCGGTAGAGCTCCCTGGCGATCTCCACGACCGTGACCGTGCGCTCCAGGTCGTACGGGTCGCCGTAGTAGTTGGCGTTGATCCTCGGATAGGCGGTGGGGTCGGTCCCCGCCAGGCGTACCCATCCTCGTGAGACCGGTCCGATGAGGCCGGACAGGCTCAGGATCACGTGCGGGTCCACCAGCTCACGCACCGGTGCGACCGGCTGGCCGGTCTGCACGCGGCGGATGACGTTGGCGAAGAACTTCTCGCCGAACGGGGCCCGGTGCACCAGCGCGATCTCCAGGTCGGGCACCTGCAGCCCCTCCTGCGACCCGCAGAACAACGCGACCTCGGTCACCTGGCCGCGCGGGTCGTCGCCGGGCTTGGCCATGTAGCCGATCGGCCCGATGACCAGCGGGTGGTCGTGGAAGTTCGCCCCGACGCCGGGCAGGTCGGCCACGACGGGGATGCCCAGGCCGGCCAGATCGCCGGCCGGCCCCAGACCGGACAGCAGCAGGAGCTTGGGCGACTGGATCGCGCCCGCGCACACCACGACCTCGGCCTCGGCCCGCGCCGTGCGGGTGGCGCCGTCGCGCACGAACTCCACACCGACGCAGCGCGTCCCCTCGAACAACAGCCGGGTGGCCATGGCGGCGGTCAGCACGGTGAGGTTCGGCCGGCCGAGCGCGGGATCGAGATAGGCCTCGCGGGCGCCCCAGCGCCGCCCGTCCTTGATGTTCACGTGATGCCAGCCGGCGCCGGACAGGCCCGCGTTGAAGTCGTCCAGGCGCGGGTAACCGAGTTCGGCGCAGGCCTCGATGAACGTCTGCGAGACCGGGTTGCCCGTCTCGGCCGCGTCGGCCACGGTCATCGGGCCGCCCTTGCCGGCCAGCGGGTTGTGCCCGTCCCGCTGGTCCTCCAGTCGTTGCAGGTAGGGCAGCACGTCGTCGAAGGACCAGCCGGGACAGCCCTCGCGGGCCCAGCCGTCGTAGTCCTGCGGGCGGCCTCTGGTGTGCATCATGTGGTAGATGTTCGAGGTGCCGCCCAGGCCCCGGCCGGCGGCCGAGTAGACGCGCGTGCCGTCCAGGCCCGGCTGCGGCTCGCTCATGTACGCCCAGTCCAGGTCGGTCAGCAGGACCTCGTTCCACCGCCACGGCGTCGTGACAGCGTCGGTCACGGGCGCGTCGCCGGCCTCCAGAAGGAGCACGGAGGCGCCGGGATCCTCGCTGAGCCGGGCCGCGAGCACCGATCCTGCCGCGCCCGCGCCGATGACGATATACCTGTAGCTGTCTGCCACGATGGGCTTCCCTTCAGGTGAGCAGGTCGGCCGCGCGCTCACCGATCATGATGCTGGCGGCGGCGGTGTTGCCCGCGGGGATGGACGGCATGATCGAGGCGTCGGCCACCCGCAGCCGGTCGATGCCGTTCACGCGCAGCGCCGGATCGACCACGGCCAGCGGGTCGCGCCCCATCCGGCAGGTGCCCACCGGATGCCACACGGTGGTCGCGGTGGAGCGGACGTAGGAGGCCAGGTCGGCCTCGCGCCCCGGTGCGCTCTCGCGGTCGTGGAAGGAGCCCAGCGCGCCGGTGTGCGCGAGCTCCCTGCACAGCTCGATCCCGCGCACCAGCGCCGCCAGATCGGCCTGCTCCCCCAGGTAGCGGGGATCGACCAGGGGCGGGTCCGCCGGGTCGCTCGAGCGAAGGGCCAGCGTTCCCCTGCTGCGCGGCCGGGCGAGCACCGGGGCGAAGGTGAAGACCGGGCCGTCCACGCGGTACTCGTCGGCCACGAACTGCACCGGCCCGAACAGCAGCTGCAGGTCGGTGTCCTCCGGCGGGAACATCCCCACCTCGGCCAGGAGCTCCGGCAGCGGCAGCTCGGACCGCGCGCGGTAGGCCACGCCGAGGATGACGTGGTCGTGCAGGTTGGCGCCGACGCCGGGCAGGTCGGCGACGACCGGGATCGCGTGCTCGCGCAGAGCGGCGGCCGGGCCGATGCCGGACAGCTGCAGCAGCTTGGGCGTGGCCAGCGCGCCGCAGGAGACGATCACCTCGGTGCTCGCCTCGGCGCGGTGGACGGCGCCGTCGCGCACGTACGCGACGCCCGTCGCCGTCGTGCCGTCCATCAGCACGCGGGTGGCCGTCGCGCCGGTCACGACGGTGAGCCGGGGATGACCGCGCAGGGGGTCGAGGTACGCGGACGCGGTGCTGGACCGCTGGTCGTCCTTGGTGCGGAAGGACTGGTAGGCGAACGCGCCCTCCTGCGCGGCGCCGTTGTAGTCCCAGTCCTCGCCGCCGGGGAAGCCCAGCTCGCGGGCCGCCTCGAGGAAGGCGCGCGACACCTCCGACATCGCCGACAGGCGGGCGACCTTGAGCGGGCCGCCCGCCCCGTGGTACGTCCCCGCGCCGTCCTCGTAGTCCTCGGCCCGCTTGAAGCACGGCAGCACCTGCTCGTACGCCCAGCCCTCGTTGCCCGGGGCGGCCCAGCCGTCGTAGTCGCGGCGGTTGCCCCGGACGTAGAGCATGGCGTTGACCGAGCTGCCGCCGCCCAGCACCTTGCCCTGCGGCAGCGGGATCGTCCGCCCGTTCAGCCCGGCCTGCGGGGCCGTGACGTGCGGCCAGGTGACGGCCGGGTCCTGCCACAGCGAGGCCATGCCCGGGATGCCGGTCTGGCGGATCGCGGGGAGGTCGGCCTCGCCGCCGGCCTCCAGCAGGAGCACGCGTGCCGTGGTGCGCTCGACCAGCCGGGCGGCGACCACCGCGCCGGCCGCGCCGCCGCCCACGACGACGTAGTCGTGGCCGGACATCAGCGGCTCTCCGGTCCGATGACCCAGTGTTCGGTGACGACCAGCCGGTGCAGGTACCGCGGCTCGGCCAGCTCCTCCATGTGGGCCTTGACCTTGGCGAACTCCGGTGAGGCGAGCGCCGCGGCCAGTGCGTCCCGGCCGTCGAACCACAGCAGGTGGGCGGCGTCGAGCACGGCCTCCCCGATGGCGTAGGCGCCGTCCTTGACGTGGCACTGCAAGTAGCGGCGCAGACCCGGCACCTGCGCGACGAGCTCGGCGTGGGCGCCGAGGCTCGCGCTGCGGAAGTCCGGCAGGGGCAGCCCTTCCTTCCGCTTGGCCAGCACGATGAGCTTCACGCCCCCCTCGGGCGCGAGCTCGGGCGCCGCGACCAGCTCGTGCGCGTCCGTGTCGAGCACGACCGTGCGCCAGAACGCCGCCCAGCGCGGCTCGTCCATCCGGGCGCCGTCCAGGAACTCGGGCGTCTGCAGCGACTCCAGCTGCTCCTTCTCATCACGCAGCCAGATCTCCGCGACGCCGCTCCACAGCGGCTCGCCCTCGTCGGGCCAGAACGGGATCCTGGTGTCGATGAGGTACTTCCTGATCTGCGGGATCTTGCTGGCGTACCTGACGGCGTGCACGTTCAGCCAGTACTGCTGGAATTCCTCCTCCGTCATGCCCGGCTTGGGCGCGGCGAAGATGAGTTGATGGATCACGGTGTTCTCCTCCGTCACTCGGTGTGTTCGACGCTAAGAACGGGGGCCCGCGGCGAGAAGGGAGCACGGCGGCGTCGCGGTGACAAAGTCAAGTAGGGGGCGGCACTTGGCCAGGTGCCCCTACGGCAGGGAGACGGACTGGGCGTGCCGGAAGACCTCGCGCGGGTCGTACGCCGCCTTGACGCGCTGGAGCCGGGGGTAGTTGCCCTTGTAGTACAGGGTGTGCCAGGGCACGCCCGACCGGTTGAACGCGGGGTCGGTGATGTCGGGGTCCGGATTGTTGACGTAGCAGCCGTCGGCCTGGTCACCGGGCACCGGGTAGCCGCCGGTGGCCGACCACACCGAGGCGTACAGGTCGCGGAGCCAGCCGATGTTGGCGGCGTCGGCGGCCGGATCCTGCCACTGGGTCTCGAACAGCGTCCAGAACGCGGCGTCGCGGTGGGCGAGCGCGGTCCGGGCGGGTGGGACGGCGTTGATCGCGCCGCCGCTGAACCCGGCCAGCGTCACCGCGGCGGCCGGGTTGGCGAAGTCCGTGCGGGTGAGCGCGTCGTACATCGCGCCCGCCTGCTCGGCCGTGTACGAGCGGCGCAGGTATGCCGACTTGGACGAGCCGCGCAGGGTCGGGTTGATGAAGGACGGGATGCTGGCCGCGATCAGTTTGACCGCGCGCAGCCACGGGAGCCTCTGCGGCGGCTGGGCGGCCACTACCGCGTCGACGCCGAGTCCGGCGGTCAGGGCGCGGAGGTAGTCGTCGAGGAGCCCGCTCGCGCCGGAGGCGGTGGCGTCCACCTGGGTCAGCAGGAAGACGTTCCCGCTGGAGCGGTGCGCCAGCGAGGCCACGCCGGACAGGATCCTGGCCGGCGACGTGGGGGCCGCGTGCTGCTCGTACCAGGCGCCCCAGTTGGTGACCAGCGTGGCGAACTTCGCCCGGTCCAGCGTGCTCCACGGGATGCCGACGGCGCTGAGCAGCACGTCCTTGGGCGGGTTGACGAGCAGGCGGCCCGGATCGGCGCCGCTCGTGCCCGGGGTGCGGAACCAGAACCGGGTGACGACGCCGAAGTTGCCGCCGCCACCGCCGGCACAGGCCCACCACAGGTCGTGGTGGGGGTCGGCCGGGTCCCTCGAGGCGAGCACGGCCCGCGCCCTGCCCGCGCGGTCCACGACCACGACCTCGACCGCCGCCAGATGGTCGATCACGGCCCCGAACTGCCTGGACAGGAAGCCGTAGCCGCCGCCGGTGGCGTGGCCGCCGATGCCGACCGTCGGGCACATGCCGCCGGGGATGGTCACGCCCCACTTCTTGTACAGCGTGTCGTAGACGCCCGACAGCCGGGCGCCGCCCTCGACCGCGAACGCGTTGCGCTGCGTGTCGAAGTACACCTCGTCCAGCCCGGACAGGTCGATGACGACGTCCACGTCGGCGTTGAAGACGAACGGGGCCAGGCAATGGCCGCCGGAGACCACCGAGATGCGCTTGCCCGCGTCCACCGCCTCCTGGACCGCGGCGACGACCTGGGCGGTCGAGCTGACCACCCGGACGTAGTCGGGGGAGCCGACCCAGCGCTGGTTGTAGCCGACGGTCAGCTCCTGGTAGCGGGGATCGCTGGGGTAGACGGTGACGGGGCCGGCGACCGGCCCAGTGATCGACGCCGCGGCATGGGCGGAGGAGGCGGGCACCGCCGCCGCCCCCGCGACGAGCGCGGCGCCGCCCAGTAATCCTCGCCTTGACGGACCGTTCATGATCGTTTCCTTTCTAGGATTCGACGAGGCGCTGGCCCAGATAGCCGCCGGAGCCGGGTGCTCCGGGCAGCGCGTAGTAGAAGCCGCCGCCCTCCGGCCGGGTGAACGCCTCCATCGGCTCGCCCTTCAGCCGCTCCTGGGCCTGCAGGAAGTTGGCCAGCCTGCGCTGGTAGCTGACGAACACCAGCCCCTGGTCGAGCAGGGCGTCGGCGTCGAGCCCGCGCGCGTAGTTGAAGCCCTTGCGCAGCATGCCCTTGTCGGGTCCGGCGGTGCGCGGGTTGGCCAGCCGGATGTGGGAGTCGAGCGGGGTTCGCTCGCCGCCGGGGTCTTCGGCGTACCTCGGCACATCGGTCTCCTTCTCGCCGTCCAGCGGCGCTCCCGACAGCTTGCGCCGCCCCATGACCCGTTCCTGGGCGTCGAGCGAGGTGCGGTCCCATTGCTCCACGAGGAGCCTGATCAGCCGGACGGCGACGTACGTGCCGCCCACGGCCCACTCCGGCTCGCCGTCGCCGGCCCCCACCCACACCACCTGATCCATCAGCGCCGGGTCGGCCGCGTCGGGGTTGCCCGTGCCGTCCTTGAAGCCGAGCAGGTTCCGGTTGCCCGTGGCGCCGGCCGTGGCGACCGGATCCGGCCGGGCGAATCCGTCCTGCGACCAGGCGGGCACGAGCGACCCGCCGGCCGCCCGCGTGAGCCGGCGCAGGGCGTGCACGCACACGTCCGGATGATCGGCCTGGATCAGCACCAGCAGGTCCCCGTGAGTACGGGCGGGATCGAGCCGGTCGTTGGCCAGCACGCCCATCGGCACCAGCTCGGCGGGCCGGCGATCGGCCAGACCGTACCGCTCGTCGAACAGGGAGGCGCCGACGCTGAGCGTGACCAGCACCGGCTGCCTGCCCTGGCCGAGCAGGATCGCGCTGTCGGCGGGCGGTTGCCCGGCGGGGACGGCCTGGGGCTGGCGACCGGCCATCAGCGCGTCCATCTCGGCCGACAGCCTGCGTAACGTGCCGGCCAGCGCACGGCGGTCGCGATCGCGGCAGTGAAAGGCCGCCACCAGGCAGGCCAGGGCCGGTCCGGTGAGGATCCCCGGCTGGTGGGCCGCCTTGAACGAGGCCGGCACGACCTGGCCGTTCCCGGGCGCGAGCGGGGCGGCGCCGTGCCGGGGCGACTCGCCGTCCGTGGCCGCCACCAGCCCCGCGCCGCCGGCCGCGCCCGCGGCCAGCCCCGCCCCCACACCCAGGAACGACCGCCGCGAAGGACCGCGCCCCCACTCGCCGTTCGCCCCTTCCGTACGGTTCTGAGGAGACATGTCGTATCCACTCCAGGTGATCGTCAGAACACCCTCATGGTGTCCCGGCCCCGGCGCGGACGGCGACGAAAAGAGCCGGACCCCGTTACCTCCGCGCGGCCGCCTCACGAAGAGCGCGTCCGACCTCACGAAGTACCGCCGCCGCGATCGAGCCCGCGCGTCCCTCCTAGCGGTCCCACAGGGCGCTGATCGGCAGCGCGGTCAGCCGGTCGCCGAAGGCGAGTGAGCGCTTCCCGGTGTAGAGCACGAATCCGTGGACGAATTGATCGCCGAGAGCGTCCCTGAGGGTCGTCAAGCCCTTGAAGTCCTTGAGGTCCACGGCATCGGTGGATTTGGCCTCCACGCCGACCACCCGGCCGTTGGTCCGCTCGATCACCAGGTCGACCTCGGCACCCTGACTGATACGCCAGTGAAAAAGATTCATCCGGTACGGTGCCCATGTCGCTTGCTTGGCCAGCTCATTGGCGATGAAGGTCTCCACGAGCGCCCCACGGGCGGGCGCCACGCGTGCTGACAACCCTTCGGCGTCCACCGACAGCAAGTGTGCGGCCAGCCCGGTGTCGGTGATGTGCACCTTGGGACGCCGTACGGCCCTGGCGTTGAGATTGCGCGACCAGGCAGGCAGCGACTGCACGAGGAAAACGGTTTCCAGCAGGCCGAGGTAGCGACTGATCGTGGTGCGGTGGAGCCCGAGATCGCCGGCGGTCTTGACGACGTTGAGCTCCTGAGCGGTGGAGGCCGCGACAAGTCTCAAAAGGTGCCGGAGGTTGCTGGGCTCATCGATCTTCGCCATCTCTCGAATGTCGGTGTCGATGATGGACTGCACGTAGGCCCTGTACCACTCGCCGCGGGCGAGCTCCGACCGCATCGCCATGACTTCGGGGTAGAAGCCCCGGGCGATGAGATCGAAGTAGTCCTCCCTGTCGCACGAACTCGGTGTCGTCGTCCTGAAGGACTCCGGCTCATGGAATGCTCTCTCGAGAAAGGATGTGCTGCCGCCCGAGAGCTCTTGTTGCGCGAAGGGCCAGACCTCAATGATGCTCGCACGTCCGGCCAGAGATTCGCTCAGCGACGGAGTCGCAAGAAACCTGGTCGAGCCTGCGAGCACGAACTGCCCGCGTTCCGCCGAGCGGTCCACGGCCGATTTGATAGCGAGCACAAGGTCGTCACCGCCACGTTGGATCTCGTCGATCATCATCGGCTTGGGCCCGTCGGCTACGAACACCTCCGGATCGGCATGCGCGGCGGCGCGTAGCGTGCCATCGTCCAATGTCAGGTACGTGCCGCCACGACAGGCCTCAAGTTGCCGCAGGAGTGTGGTCTTCCCGGACTGGCGAGGCCCGTTGATGATCACCACTCTGAAGGCCGCCAGGAACTCGACCGCATGATCGACGATGTGTCTTGGCACCAGCTCCACGAGCACCCCCATCTGTAGAACCGACATTCTACGGACGGAGCACCGACATTTCACGGCTCTCGTAACCGACATAGTTGAGCCATTGGACCGACATTCTGCGGAAGGGTGAGCCGACATACTGCCGAAGACACCAGTCCAGGCGCTGGAGAGTGGATCGACGGAGCGAGTGCACCACGGTGGGCGCTGGCCCGCGTGTCCCGTGTGGTCCTTCCACAGGCCGGCCACGTGCCCTGGGCCGATGACCGGACGGCTTCCGTACGGCGGTGAGCGCGTTCCTGACAGACCGGCTGTGATGGGCGTGCGGCCCGCTCACTGACGGTTGTCGTACTCCCGGCGGGCCGCCGTGATGACCGGCGCGGCACGGCGGGCCCAGGCCGTGAGCGCCTCCAACGGCTCGCGGATGTCCTCGATCAACGGCGTGGTGGCGTACTCGACGCGCGGCGGCGAGTCCGGATAGACGGTGCGCGTGACGAGGCCGTTGCGTTCCAGGTCGCGCAGGCTCACCGTCAGCATGCGGCGGCTGATCCCCGGGATGGCCCGCTCCAGCTGGGTGAACCTGCGCGGGCCGTCGCCCAGTTCCACCAGCACCTGGGCACTCCACTTGCCGCCGATCAAGGCCAGCACCTCAGGCAAGGGACATTCGTCGTCGGGACCGCCCGCCTCGCTCCCGGCCGCGAGCTGGTCCGTTACCCCGGTGTTCCGTTGCGACAAGAAAGTGCCTCCTTCCGGCCCGTCCGATCATGCTCCACGATGGGTCCCGTTACAAGTCGTAACGTTCCTGCGTACAAGCCATTTGGAGGACGTGTGCCCCTCGCACGCAGCAACGGTTTCAAGATCTCCTACGAGGTTTCGGGGGACGGCCCGCCGCTGGTGCTCCACCCTGGGATGTTCCAGGACGGAGCACATTGGACCCACAGCGGTTACACGTCGTCCCTGACGCCCGCCTACACGGTGATCGCCGTCGACACTCCGGGACTGGGCGCCGGCGACGCGCCGCGCGAGGTCGAGGCGTACGCGCTGGAACGGCGTGTCGCGTACGTGACGGCCGTGCTCGACGACGTGGGCGCCGACCGCGCCGCGTTCTGGGGCTACTCGCTGGGCGCAATGACCGGTTACGCGGTCGCCGCGCTCGCCCCGGACCGCCTGACCTGCCTGGTGGCCGGCGCCTGGGACCCCATCGGCGGCTTCCGCTTGGCCATCGAGCCCACACTGCGGCAATCGGCCCTGCACGCCGAGCTCGCCGCCTCCGGCGTGCCCATGATGCTGTACGCGGGCGCGGCGGATCCCTGGCACGACCCGATGCGCACCTTCGCCGACCGCACCGGTGTTGCGGCCTTCTTCTCCTTGCCCGATGCCGATCACAAGGGGGGCTGGGACAGGTCCGGGGATGTGCTTCCCCAGGTGCTGCCATTCCTGGCCGCCAACACCTGACCACGCACTATCTAGCCCCAGGACAGCAGTTGCGATGACATGCGATCATCTGCGCCATGACGTCCTTCCCTGATCGGGGCACCCGCCTGTTCGGTGCTTTCGGCTTCAGCGTCGCATGTGTGGCGGTCCTCACCGGCTACGGGCTGTTGGCTTGGAGTCTCTGGAAGTTGGAGTGGCTAACCACGGAGCTGATCAACCGAGGCGGCATCGCGGCCGTGGCTCTTCCTGCCGCTGGCATGGCTGTGGGGCGAGCGGTCTCGGCAGGGCGACCTCGTGACGTGCGAATCTTCGCAGTTGCCGCGGGCGCGGCCCTCGGTGCGGTGTGCCTGCTTGTCGGCTCTGCCGCGGCACCAGCTAGTGTCCCGCGCGCCGTCAGAGCCCGAGACCGTCCAATTCCTTCAGAAGCGTGGCCCGAGAGTTCGGGTCAGGGGACGCCGTTGTGGGCCGGGGGCGGCCGCGGTCGCGGAACAACCAGCCGCCCAGCAGACCCCCGAGGAAGCCGAACAAGTGAGCCTGCCAGCCGATGCCCTCCTGGGGCAGCAATCCGGCGAACTGATAGGCGAAGCACAGCGCCATGACCACGCCGACCACGATGTCGATGAGATGCCGGTCGAACGCGCCGCGCACCAGTACATAGCCGAAGTACCCGAAGACGACGCCGCTCGCGCCCGCGCCGACGCTCATCGGCTGAGAAGTGAACCAGGCGCCGAGGCCGCTGACCACGATGATGAGTCCCGTCACGCCGAGGAATTTGGCGACGCCCCGGTAGGCGGACAGGAAGCCGAAAATGAATAACGGCCCTGAATTGGCCTCGATGTGTTCCCAGCTCCAGTGCAGGAACGGCGATGAAACGATGTCGGGCAGGCTCGCGGGGTTCCATGCCTGTACGCCGAACTCATAGCTCAGCGCATAGCCCGATGCCCAGTTGACGATCTGCACGACCCAGATGACAGCCAGGAACCCGACCATCACCCAGAACGCCTTGCGGGCTTCGGCGATCATGATCTCGGCCGTGCGGCCTTTGGCGTCCACCTGGTTCCTCCATGGCTGTCCGCGCCTGGTATGGAGAACAAGTATCCGGGCAAAAGATCACGAATGTAGCAGCAGCGGCCGGAATTTCAGTCGACGTCTCGGCCGGTTCGATCACAGGAATTCTGTCAGTGGGCTCGGGGGAGCTGGGCGCCCCCGTGAGAGGAGCCCAGTCGCGCGTAGCGCGTCCCCTGCGGAGGTCCATGCGGTTGGGCGGGGGATATGGGGATAAATCGGCCTATGGGAGGGCGAGCATGCGGTCCAGCGCGACCTTGGCCCAGTAGGTCGTGTCCTCGTCCACCGTGATCTGGTTGACGACCTCACCCAGGACCAGCGATTCCAGGGCCCACACCAGGTGCGGCAGGTCGATCCTGTTCATCGTGGAGCAGTAGCAGACCGTCCGGTCCAGGAACGAGACGTTCTTGTCGGGGAACCTCTGGGCCAGGCGCTTGACCAGGTTGAGTTCGGTGCCGATCGCCCAGCTCGAGCCGGCGGGGGCCGCCTCCATCTTCTTGATGATGTATTCCGTCGAGCCCACGTGGTCGGCCTTGAGCACGACCTCGTGGCGGCACTCCGGATGCACGAGGACGTTCACGCCGGGGATGCGGGCGCGTACGTCGTCCACCGAGTCGGCCGTGAAGCGGCCGTGCACCGAGCAGTGGCCGCGCCACAGGATCATCCTGGCCCGCTCCAGCTGCTCCTGGGTGAGGCCGCCGTTCGGGCGGTGGGGGTTCCACACCACGCAGTCGTCCAGGGACATGCCCATTTCCAGCACCGCCGTGTTGCGGCCCAGGTGCTGGTCGGGCAGGAACAGCACCTTCTGGCCCTGCTCGAACGCCCAGTCCAGGGCCCGGCGGGCGTTGGAGGAGGTGCAGACGGCGCCGCCGTTGCGGCCGCAGAACGCCTTGATGTCGGCGCTGGAGTTCATGTATGTGACCGGGATCACCTGATCGGCCAGGCCGGCGTCCTCCAGGGCTTCCCAGCACTCCTCGACCTGGTCGAACGTGGCCATGTCGGCCATCGAGCACCCGGCCGCCATGTCCGGAAGTATCACCTTTTGGTCATTGCCGGTGAGGATGTCGGCCGACTCGGCCATGAAGTGCACGCCGCAGAAGACGATGTACTCCGCCTCCGGCCGTGCCGCGGCCTGCTGGGCGAGCTTGAACGAGTCGCCCGTCACATCGGCGAACTGGATGACCTCGTCGCGCTGGTAGTGGTGGCCGAGCACGAACAGGCGGTCGCCGAGCGCCTCCTTGGCCTTGCGGGCACGTTCCACCAGGCCGGGGTCGGAAGCGGGTGGCAGCTCGCCGGGGCAGTCGACCCCCTTCTCGCTGTGCGGATCGGCGCTCCGGCCGAGGACGAAGAGCGGCAGCCCAGTCTGGGTGGCCATGGCCATACCCCCTTATCGTCGAATTGACGATACTCATCATGACACACGGGCATCCATGGTTATTCCGGGGCCGGACGGTCGGCAGGCGGCCCGGGAATGTGTGGCATCGTCCAGGTGTTGGTAGCGTCATTGGTAGGACGTCGAAAACAGACAGCCGGGTTAGGGAGTCAGCAGATGACGGTTGAGAGCAGCGAGACCACGACGCAGGGTCTGATCCTGACTGACGCGGCCGCCGCCAAGGTCAAGAGCCTGCTGGAGCAGCAGGGTGAAGAGGGTCTGCAGCTGCGGGTCGCCGTGCAGCCGGGTGGTTGCTCCGGCCTGCGCTACCAGCTCTTCTTCGACGATCGTACGATGGACGGCGACGTCGTGACGGACTTCGGCGGCGTCAGCGTGGTCACCGACCGGATGAGCGCTCCTTACCTGATGGGCGCCAGCATCGACTTCGTCGACACCATCGAGAAGCAGGGCTTCACCATCGACAACCCGAACGCCACCGGCTCCTGCGCCTGTGGCGACTCGTTCAACTAGTCGTCGGCAACTGGTCGAAGGTCGGCAGCGAGGTCCCGTCCGCCTTTGTGCGCGCGGGACCTTCGCGTATTCTCGTGGGGCTCATTGGCCTGCTGACAACGAGGAAGAAGAATCCCGTGCGCATCGCCGTCACCGGCTCCATCGCGACAGACCACCTGATGACCTTCCCAGGAAGCTTCGGCGATCAGCTCATCGCCGAGCAGCTCGACCGGGTGTCACTCTCGTTCCTGGTCGACGATCTGCAGATTCGTCGCGGCGGGTGCGCCGCGAACATCGCATTCGGCATGGGCTGCCTCGGCCTGAAGCCGATTCTCGTGGGAGCCGTCGGCAACGACTTCGCCGACTACCGGTCCTGGCTGGAGCGCCACGGCGTGGACTGCGGCTCCGTGCACATCTCCGAGACCCAGCACACCGCGCGTTTCCTGTGCACCACTGACGAGCACCACAACCAGATCGCCTCGTTCTACACCGGCGCCATGGCCGAGGCCCGGCTCATCGAGCTGCAGCCCGTCTCCGACCGCGTCGGCGGCCTCGACCTGGTGCTCATCAGCCCCAACGACCCCGACGCGATGTTGCGGCACACCGACGAGTGCCGCCAGCGCGGCATCCCTTTCGCCGCCGACATCTCCCAGCAGCTGGCCCGCATGGAGGACGAGCAGATCCGCCAGCTCGTCGACGGCGCCGCCTATCTCTTCTCCAACGACTACGAGAAGGGGCTCATCGAGCAGAAGACCGGCTGGTCGGATGAGGAGATCCTGGGCCGGGTCGGCGTGCGGGTCACCACGCTGGGGCCCAAGGGCGCCGTCATCGACCGCAAGGGCGAGCCGTCCATCCAGGTAGCGCCCGCTCCCGAGCTGGGCAAGGCCGACCCCACGGGCGTCGGTGACGCCTTCCGGGCCGGGTTCATGTCCGGGCTGGCCTGGGCGCTGCCGCTGGAGCGGTGCGGGCAGATCGGCAACCTCACCGCCACGCACGTGCTGGAGCGGGTCGGCGGGCAGGAATACGAGCTCGGGCAGCAGGGCTTCCTCGAGCGGTTCACCGCCGCGTATGGCGTCGAGGCGGCCGCGGAGATCGCCGAGCACGTGCGCTGCTACCACCCCTGAGCCGACTCCGAGCTGCTGCCGCTTCTGAGCCGGCTCCCAAGCTGCCACCACGCTTGAGCCGGCGCCAAGAGGCGCGCTTCAGACCGCCCCGTCCTCGGCCGACGCGCCGGGGCGGGGCGTCAGTAGTTACGTCTGACGTGGATGGCCCAGCCGCCCTCCGGCAGCTCGTACGAGCCGACATGGCGATGCGACTTCAACCTGCACCACGCCGGCACGTCCGTATAGGCCGCCGGATCGTCGGCCAGCACGGCCACCACGGCGTTCAGCGGGACGTAGTTGATCTGCTCGGCGAGCATGATGATCGGAATCGGGCACTTCTTCCCGAGTGCGTCGATCGTCAAAGCCGGCTGAGTAACCTCGGTCATGCGACTCCTGCGTCCTGGCGGATGCGGCGCACCATCTCGGGCAGCACGGCGAGGAACCTGTCGACCTCCGCCGCGGAGACGCCCCTGGGCAGCGACACCCGGACATTCCCATGCGTCAGCACGCCCATCGCTTCAAGAACGTGCGATGGACGAAGCGTACTAGCGGTGCACGAACTTCCGGACGATACGGCGAATCCCGCCTTGTCCAGCTCGGTGAGCAGGGCCTCGCCGTCGACATAGAGGCACGAGAAGGTCACGATGTGCGGCGCCCGCTCCTCGGGGTCGCCGATCACCTCCACGTCCGGGACGATCTTCGGCACCGTCTCCCTGATCTTCCCGACGAGTTCGGAGATCCGCGCCTGCTCCTGTGCGGCCTCCGCGCTCATCGCGCGCAGGGCGGCCGCCGCGGCCACGATGCCGGGCACGTTCTCGAAGCCCGGCACCCGCCGCCGCTCCCGCTCGTCCTCCGGCAGGAACGAGCGGAACCGGGTGCCCTTGCGCACCACCAGCACGCCCACCCCGGCCGGGCCACCCCACTTGTGTGCGCTGGCGGTGAGCACTGCCCAGCCGGGCGGCATCGGCATCCGGCCGGCCGTCTGCGCCGCGTCCACCAGGAGCGGAACGCCGTGCGCCCGGCACGCCGCGGCCGCCTCCGCCACCGGCTGCAGGGTGCCGACCTCGTGGTTGGCCGTCTGCAGGCAGGCCAGCGCGGTGCCGGGCCGCGCCACGGCCTCGGCGAACGCGTCGAGGTCCACCCGGCCGGTCAGATCCACTCCCACCGTCTCCACCGTGCCCCCGTCGCGTTCGTGCACGCCGCCGGCGTGCAGCACGCTGGAGTGCTCGACCGCGCTCGTCACCAGATGGCGCCCGGCCCTGCGCCTGCCGTGTAGGGTGCCGAGCACGCCGAGATGCACGGCCTGCGTGCCGGAAGAGGTGAACGACACCTCGTCCGGGCGCGCGCCGAGCGCCTCGGCCACCTCCGTGCGGGCCTGCTCGAGCAGCAGATGCGCACGGCGGGCCTGGCCATAGAGTCTCGCGGGATCGGCCCAGCCGACGTCGATCGCCGCCAGCAGCGCCTCACGCGCCTGCGGGTGGAGCGGCTCGCTCGAAGCCGCGTCGAAATACGCCACGAGACTCATCGTCCCACTTGCGGGGCCATCGAGGGGTCGCGCGGTGGGGCAAGGCACCTGCACGCTAATGTGTCTGCTTGTCAGTTGTGCATTGATCAGAACAGTAATACGAGCGCCCAAGGGAAAGACTCTTGGGCTTCATCTGTGGGGTAGGCGATCCGTGAGTCCGACTCGCCGTACGACGCGGCGTTCGTTGGCCCGGCGCAGGGTGCCACGCGCCGCCGCTTTGGCGTTGCTGCTGGCCACTGCTACGGCGTGTGCTAATGACGTCCCCGAGGCCGACTGGTCTCGCGGCCTTCTTCCCGAACACATCACCGAGCAGGGTGGCCCGATCCAGACTCTGTGGAACGGGGCCTGGATCGCCGCACTCGCCACGGGCGCCGTCGTGATCGTCCTGATCGTGTGGGCGGCCATTTTCCACCGCAAGCGCAAGGCGAAGGCCGATCTCCCGCCGCAGGTCCGCTACAACCTGCCGATCGAGATGCTTTACACCTTGATTCCGCTGGTCATGGTGTCGGTGTTCTTCTTCTTCACCGCCCGCGACAGCGAATATCTCACCCGCATGTCGAACAACCCGGATGTGCGGGTCAAGGTCGAGGCCTTCCAGTGGAGCTGGCGCTTCACCACGAATGTCGGCGGCAAGACGCTGCAGCCCGTCGCCGGCCTGCCGGTGAACGACTACAGGCAGGGCCCCCAGCTCGTCCTGCCCGTGAACAAGAGGGTCGAGTTCGACCTGTCGACGGACGACGTCATCCACTCGTTCTGGGTGCCGGCGTTCCTGTTCAAGCGTGACGTGATCCCCGGCATCCCGGAGGGCAACCCGGGCCGCAAGTTCGAGATCAAGACACTTGACAAGCCGGGCGTCTACGCGGGCCGCTGCGCCGAGCTGTGCGGTGTCGACCACAGCAAGATGCTCTTCTCGGTGAAGCTCGTCAACGACACCGAGTGGAACCAGTACATCGCTACACAGGCTGGGAGTGCCCAGTGACCGCCATTCAAGAACCACTTCGCGCGCCGGTCGGGCGGCCCACCACCAAGGGCCAGGTGATCGCCAAGTGGCTGTCCTCCACCGACCACAAGATCATCGGGCACCTTTACCTGATCACGTCGTTCATCTTCTTCCTGATCGGCGGCGTCATGGCGCTGATCATGCGGGCGGAGCTGGCGCAGCCGGGGCTGCAGTTCACCAGCAACGAGCAGTTCAACCAGCTGTTCACCATGCACGGCACGATCATGCTGCTGATGTTCGCGACGCCGCTGTTCGCCGGCTTCGCCAATGAGCTGATGCCGCTGCAGATCGGCGCCCCCGACGTGGCGTTCCCGCGCCTCAACATGGTGAGCTACTGGCTCTACCTGTTCGGCAGCATCATCGCCGTCTCCGGCTTCTTCACCCCGGGCGGCGCCGCGTCATTCGGCTGGTTCGCCTACACGCCGCTGTCGAACGCGATCAACTCGCCCGGCATCGGCGGCGACCTGTGGATCATGGGCCTGGCCCTGTCCGGTCTGGGCACGATCCTCGGCTCGGTGAACTTCATCACCACGATCATCTGCATGCGCGCCCCCGGCATGACCATGTTCCGCATGCCGATCTTCACCTGGAACATCCTGCTCACCAGCATGCTCGTGCTGATGGCGTTCCCGGTGCTGGCCGCCGCGCTGCTGGCCCTGGAGGCCGACCGCAAGCTCGGCACCCACATCTTCGACCCGGGGAACGGCGGCGCGCTGCTTTGGCAGCACCTGTTCTGGTTCTTCGGCCATCCCGAGGTCTACATCATCGCGCTGCCGTTCTTCGGCATCGTGACCGAGGTGCTGCCGGTCTTCAGCCGCAAGCCGATCTTCGGCTACATCAGCCTCGTGATCGCGACGATCTCGATCGCCGGTCTGTCCATCACGGTCTGGGCGCACCACATGTTCCCGACCGGGCAGGTGTTGTTGCCGTTCTTCTCGTTCATGACGTTCCTCATCGCGGTGCCGACAGGTGTGAAGTTCTTCAACTGGGTCGGCACCATGTGGCGAGGGCATCTGAGCTTCGAGTCACCGATGTTGTTCGCGGTCGGCTTCCTCATCACCTTCCTCCTGGGCGGTCTGACGGGTGTCATCCTGGCCTCGCCGCCGCTCGACTTCCACATCAGCGACACCTACTTCGTCGTCGCCCACTTCCACTACGTGGTCTTCGGCACCGTCGTGTTCGCCATGTTCGCCGGCTTCTACTTCTGGTGGCCCAAGTTCACCGGCAGGATGCTCGACGACAAGCTGGGCAAGGTTCACTTCTGGCTGCTGTTCATCGGCTTCCACACCACGTTCCTGGTGCAGCACTGGCTCGGCATGGCGGGCTTCCCGCGCCGCTACGCCGACTACAGCGCGGCCGACGGCTTCACCGACCTCAACATGCTGTCGTCGGTGGGCGCGTTCGTCCTGGGCCTGTCCACGCTGCCGTTCCTCTACAACGTGTGGAAGACGTGGCGCAGCGCGCCCAAGGTCACAGTCGACGACCCGTGGGGTTACGGCGGCTCGCTCGAGTGGGCGACCTCCTGCCCGCCGCCGCGGCACAACTTCACCTCACTGCCGCGCATCCGGTCCGAGCGCCCCGCGTTCGACCTGCACTATCCGCACGTGTCCGCCAAGCCGGTCCAGGAGGTCGAGGCCTGATGAGGATTCAAGGGTGGCTTTTCCTCGGGTGCGGCCTGTTCTTCGCCGGCGTCGACGTCGCCTACTGGTTCTGGACCAAGGCCGAGACCGGCCAGGGCGAACCGGTCGGCACCACGGCCATGGCCATCTCGGTCGGGTTCGCGTTCATGGTGGGCTACTACCTGATGTTCACCGCGCGGCGCATCGGCCCGCAGCCGGAGGACAACAAGCAGGCCGACATCAGCGAGGGAGCCGGTGAGATCGGGTTCTTCAGCCCGAGCAGCTGGTGGCCGCTGTTCGTGTGCCTGGCGGCGGCCTTCGCCTTCGCCGGGTTCGTGTTCGGCTTCTGGATGTTCCTGATCGGGGTCTTCCTGATCCTCATGGCCATGATCGGGTTCGTGTTCCAGTACTACCGGGGCAACTTCTCGCACTGAGCGAAAGCTGAGCGAAACCGGAGCGGGTGTCCTTCCTTGGGGGAGGACGCCCGCTTTTTCAGGTTCTTTACCAGTGGTCGGATGTGGTGATTCGATCACTCAGGGTAATAAAGGAGGCAGAAGCGGTTCGATCTTGGGCGAGGGAGTCACCGTGGAGCGCGTAACGTATGGATCCGCCGGTCTGCTGGTCTTGGTGCTGGTGACCGCGTGCTCGGCGAACGACCCGGCGCCGGTCGCCATGGTCGGCGGCGCGCGGGGTCCCGCAGTGTCGTTCTCTCCTCAGGACAAGACCAAGGACGTGCCCACCGACCAGCCCGTGGTCGTGGCGGCCAACAGCGGCAAGCTCAGGAGCGTACGGGTGGACGGCGGCAAGTCCGCCCTCAAGGGCGTGCTGAGCGGTGACGGCAGCCGCTGGCGCAGCGTCGGCACCGCCCGCCCCGGCACCGCCTACACGGTCACCGCCGTCACCGAGGACGCCGCGGGCAAGCAGAGCACGACCAGCAGCACGTTCACAACGGTCAAGGGCAAAGAGACGTTCGACATCGAGACCATCACCCCGAACAAGGACGACACCGGGCTGACAGTGGGCGTCGGCATGCCCATCATGATCGCCTTCGACAAGCCGGTCACCGACCGGGTGTCCATCGAGCGCAACCTCACCGTCCGCAGCTCCAAGCCGGTGGAGGGCGCCTGGCACTGGTTCGACGACCAGCACATCGACTTCCGGCCGCAGAAGTACTGGCCCGCCCGTACCCGAGTGCAGGTGGAGGCGCGGCTGGCGGGGGTGCGCGGGGGACCGGCCATGTACGGCAAGCGCGACGTCACGGTCAACTTCAAGATCGGCCGATCGCAGATCACCAAGGGGAGCACCGACGAGCACGTGCTCACGGTCCGCCGCGACGGCAAGAAGGTCCGCACCATGCCGATGAGCGCCGGCCAGGGCGGGCAGTGGAAGTACTACACGACCTCGGGCATCCACTTGGCGATGTCGCGCGAGCCCGTCACCGTCATGACCTCCCCCGGGATCGGGCCCGGCCAGGCAGGCTACTACCGGCTGACGGTCTACAACACCGTGCGCATCTCCAACAGCGGCGAGTACGTGCACAGCGCGCCCTGGTCGGTCGGCTCGCAGGGCAACTCGAACGTCAGCCACGGATGCGTGAACATCAGCCCGGACAACGCCAAGTGGTTCATCAACAACACCCTGATCGGCGACCCGATCATCATCACCGGGTCGCCGCGGAAGCTGGAGCCCACGAACGGGTGGGGGCACTGGCAGGAGAACTGGCGGCAATGGCTGAAGTGGAGCTCGCTCAAGGCGGGCCCCACGATCAGCCTGTCGTAGCCGACCGGCACCGGCCTCAGGCGATGCCTTGAGGACCGGCAGCTCCGTGCCGGGAGCCCCGCCGTCAGGCGGGGCGCAGGGAGCGGCTGACCTCCACCCACCGGTCCAGGAGGGCCGCGGCGGCGCCGGAGTCCACGGCCTGCACCGCGCGGGCATACCCCTCGGTCATGGCGGAGTCGAGATCGTCGCCGGGGCCGTCGTAGGCCACCAGCGCGGCGGCCGCGTTGAGCAGCACCGCGTCGCGCACCGGCCCGGTCTTGCCGCGCAGCAGGTCGTGCACGGCCTGGGAGTTGAACGCCACATCGCCGCCGCGCAGCGCGCCCGCGTCGGCGCGCGGGATCCCGAGGGCCGCGGGGTCGAACGTCGTCTGCGTGGCGGTGCCGTCCTTGACCACCCACACCGTCGAGGTGCTGGAAATGGTCAGCTCGTCCAGGCCGTCGTCACCGCGGAACACCAGGGCGGACACCCCGCGCTCGGCGAAGACGCCCGCGAGCACGGGCAGCATCCTGGCGTCGAAGACGCCGATGGCCTGGGCCGCCGGGCGGGCCGGATTGGTGAGCGGGCCGAGGAAGTTGAAGATCGTGGGTACGCCGATCTCCTTGCGCGTCGGCCCGGCGAAGCGCAGCGCGGGGTGGTAGACGGGGGCGAAGCAGAACGCGATGCCGGCGTCTTGCGCCACCTGCGCCGTCTGCTCGGGCGTGAGATCGAGGCGGATGCCCAGGTGCTCCAGGACGTCGGCGGCGCCGCACGAGGAGGAGGCGGCGCGGTTGCCGTGCTTGACCACGCGCGCGCCGGTCGCGGCGACGACGATGGCCGCCATCGTCGAGACGTTGACGGTGTGGGCGCGGTCACCCCCGGTGCCGACGATGTCGACCACGCGGCCCTCCACGCTGAGCGGCGTGGCCAGGTCGAGCATGGTGCGGGCCAGGCCCACCACCTCGGACACCGTCTCACCCTTGGCGCGCAAGGCGATCACGAAGCCCGCGATCTGAGACGGCGTCGCGGAGCCGGACATGATCTCCCGCATCGCCCAGGCCGTCTCGTCTGATGTCAAATGCTCTCCGGCCAGGAGAGCGGAAAGCAGGGCAGGCCAGGTCGTCCGGGAGTCCATGGGGCACCTACTTAGCGTTGAGTCGGGTGGAGGAACGGCGGCGCATCAGGTCGGCCACCGTGTCGGCCACGACCATGGGCTCCAGCGGCTGGGACACCACGGCATCGGCCTTGGACCATTCGGCCAGCCACCGGTCGTCGCGCCGGGCGATGATCAGGCAGATGGGCGGGCAGTCATAGACCTCGTCCTTGGCCTGGCGCGAGACGCCCATGCCGCCCGCGGGCTGCGTCTCGCCGTCGAGGACGGCCACGTCGATCTCGCCCGAGCCCAGCCACTGGTGGACCTTGGGCTCGGTGGCGCACTCCACGATCTCGACGAAAGGCACGTCCGCCGCGGGCCGTCTGCCGATGGCCTGGATCACCTCGGCCCTCGTGGCGGCGTCGTCGCTGTAAACGAGAACCTTCATCGTGTCGTCGGTGCTCCCAGATGACGTCACTGTCGCGCTCACTATCGGTCGTAGCGGTAGGGTCACCCTGGATCGTACCGGTGTGCCGGGGTGCAAACCCAGGTTGCCGCCCGTTGGGGGCGTTTTGCGGCAATTATCCCAGGTTGGTGGCCGGTTTGTACCTGCTAACGGGGGGTCGTGCGCGGGACCGGCCACTGGAGCCGCAATAATGCTGCCCGTGGCGACAGCATCCGCAATAACTTCGACGACGACAGCACCGTCGTACCGCAGACCCAATCTGGTCAGCGTCGGGACGATCGTGTGGCTGTCCTCTGAGCTCATGTTCTTCGCGGCGCTGTTCGCGATGTACTTCACCATCCGGTCGGTGAGCGAGGGCAAGGGTCTCGAATGGAGCCCCGCGCTACTTCCCGCAGGCGCGCAAGCCGCTGAGGGCGTCGCTCACCTGGACATCCCGTTCGCAACGGCCAACACGATCATCCTGGTGCTGTCGAGTGTGACGTGCCAGCTCGGCGTGTGGGCCGCAGAGAAGGGGCAGGTCAGCAGGCTCCGCTTCTGGTACATCGTCAGCTTCCTCATGGGCGCGGTCTTCATCGCGGGCCAGCTGTTCGAGTACTCCAAGCTGGCGTCAGAGGGCGCGACCCTGTCCGCCAACGCCTACACCTCGGTGTTCTACCTGACGACGGGCTTCCATGGCCTGCACGTGACCGGTGGCCTGATCGCGTTCCTGTTCATGCTGGGACGCACGTACGCCGCGAAGCGCTTCACGCATGAGCAGGCCACCAGCGCGATCGTCGTGTCCTACTACTGGCACTTCGTCGACGTCGTCTGGATCGGCCTTTTCGCGACCATCTACATCATTCGTTAAGGAACGGGATCTCTGTGACTAGGATCACCGCTTGGCGGCGGCATCCCCTCGCGAGATATGCCGTCCTGATTTTGGCGCTGGCGCTGGTCGGGATGGTATACGCCGCCTTTGTCCAGGCGGGTAAGCCTGCCGACGCGGCACTCGCGGCAGGCAAGGTCGATGACGTGGCCGAGGGCAAGAGCCTGTTCGTCCAGCATTGCTCGAGCTGCCATGGCATGAACGCCGAGGGCATCAACGACAAGGCGCCCACGCTCATCGGCGTCGGCGCCGCGGCCGTCGACTTCCAGATGAGCACCGGACGCATGCCCGCGGGCGCGCCAGGCCCTCAGGTCCCGCGCAAGCCTCCGGCGCCCTGGGTCAACGAGACGACGACCCGCCAGATCGCGGCCTACGTGCAGTCGCTCGGCGGCGGCCCGCAGGTTCCCGGAGCCGAGCAGGTCGACGCGAAGCTCGGCGACGCCGGCCGGGGCGGCGAGCTGTTCCGCGCCAACTGCATCCAGTGCCACAACTGGGTCGGCGCCGGTGGCGCCCTGACCCAGGGCAAGTACGCCCCCAACCTCAATGAGGCGTCCCCCACGCAGATCTACGAGGCGATGGTCACGGGCCCGCAGGCCATGCCGGTGTTCAACGACACGACGATCACGCCGGAAGAGAAGCGTGACATGATCGCCTACATCACCCAGGTGCGTTCGCAGAAGGACCCGGGAGGTTTCGGCCTCGGGCGTATTGGCCCGGTCACCGAAGGTCTCGTAGCGTTTGTTGTGGGACTCAGCGCCCTGGCACTCGCCGCCATCTGGATCACCGCGAAGAAGCGACAGAAGTCATGACAGACAACGAGCACGAGATCGAGCAGCCGGACGAACGCGTACCCAAGCGCGTCATCGGCACCCCCGCGCCGGGCACCTCGATGCTCGGCACCGTGGAAGCGGCGGAGCCCGCCGCCGAAGAGGTCCCCGGCGTGACGCTGCAGGACGAGGCCAAGGCCCGCAAGGCGGAGAAGATCGTGGCGCTCTGCTTCACGATCACCTTCCTCGCGTCCATCGCGTTCATCGTCTCCTATGTGGTGTTCCAGGTGGGCAGCCCGGAGGCGACCGGGACGTCCAACCTGGCGCTGGGCAGCACGCTGACGATCGCGATCCTGGGCCTGGCGGTCGGCATCGTGGTCTGGGTCCGCCAGATCATGCCGAAATACTCGCTGATCCAGGAGCGCCACGCGATGGCCTCCGACGAGCCCGACCGCGAGGTCGTGGCCGACACCTTCGTCCAGGGCGCCAACGAGAGCGGCTTCGTCAAGCGCAAGCTGCTGCGCCGCACGCTGCTGCTGGCGGCGGCGCCGCTCGGCCTGGTGCCGCTGGTGCTGCTGCGCGACCTGGACAACTCGAAGATGCCGGGCTCCAAGTTCAACGAGGAGCTGCGCCACACCGTCTGGGGCGAGAAGAACAAGGAAGGCAAGCCGCTCAAGCTCGTCGTCGAGGGCACCGGACAGCCGATCAGGGCCGCCGACTTCAACTCGCCCGGCGGCATCCTGTCGGTGGTCCCCGAGGGCTACGAGCACGACCTCAACGCCCTGGCCAAGGCCACGCTCATTCTCATCAAGTTCCGCCCGGAGGAGCTCAAGTCCGGGGTGCGGAAAAACTGGACGCACGACGGCATCGTCGCCTACTCCAAGATCTGCACCCACGTGGGCTGCCCGGCGGCGCTCTACGAGCAGAACACCCACCACATCCTCTGCCCGTGCCACCAGTCGACGTTCGACGCCGCGGACGGCGCCAAGGTGATCTTCGGCCCGGCCGCGCGGCCGCTGCCGCAGCTGCCGATCGCCGTGGACGAGCAGGGCTACCTCATCGCTCAGGGCGACTTCGACGTGCCCGTCGGTCCCAGCTACTGGGAGCGCGGTGACGCCGAGAAGGCGGCCCGGGAGCAGGGAGGCCAGGCATGACCACCGAACTGAAGACGGTTCCCAAGGCGATCTCCGGCCCGTCGACCTTCCTCGACGACCGGCTCGGCGGGGCCAACTTCCTCAAGCGCAACCTGCGCAAGATCTTCCCGGACCACTGGTCGTTCCTGCTGGGTGAGATCGCGCTCTACTCGTTCATCATCCTGCTGCTGACCGGCACGTTCCTGACGTTCTGGTTCAAGCCCAGCATGGAGCACGTCATCTATGACGGCGTCTATGAGCCGCTCAAGGGCGTGGGGATGTCCGCGGCGTACGCCTCGACGATGGAGATCAGCTTCGAAGTCCGGGGTGGTCTGCTCATGCGGCAGATGCACCACTGGGCGGCCCTGCTCTTCGTGGCCGGCATGACCGTGCACATGCTGCGGGTGTTCTTCACCGGCGCCTACCGCAAGCCGCGCGAGCTCAACTGGATCATCGGCGTGCTGCTGCTGACGCTGGCGCTGCTCGAGGGTCTGACCGGCTACTCCCTGCCCGACGACCTGCTGTCCGGCGCCGGTCTGCGGATCACCGAGGGCGTGGCGATCTCGCTGCCGCTGGTCGGCACGTTCATCACGTTCTTCCTGTTCGGCGGGGAATATCCGGGTGAGGATGTCATCCCCCGGTTCTACTCGCTGCACATCCTGCTCATCCCGGGCATCCTCCTGGCGTTGATCTCGGCCCACATGGTGCTCATGTGGGTCCAGAAGCACACCCAGATGCCCGGCAAGAGCCGCACCAACCAGAATGTGGTGGGCGCGCCGTTCTACCCGGCCTTCATGGCCAAGGCGGGCGCCTACTTCCTGTTCACCCTCGGAGTGATCGCGGGCCTGGCGACCTTCGCCCAGATCAACCCGATCTGGTTGTTCGGCCCCTACACGCCGGCGGACGTGTCGGCCGGCTCGCAGCCCGACTGGTACATGGGCTTCCTGGAGGGCGCGCTGCGCATCATGCCGCCGTGGGAGATCAACCTCTTCGGCACGACCCACGCGGGCACGTTGCCGCTGAGCGTGATCATCCCGGCGCTGGTGCCGATGGGCATCATCATGACCGGTCTGGCGCTCTATCCGTTCCTGGAACGCTGGGTGACGGGCGACAACCGCGAGCACCACGTCGCGGACCGGCCGCGCAACAACCCGCACCGCACCTCGATCGGCATCTCGGCCGTGACGTTCTACGGCGTCCTCTGGCTGCTCGGTGCCAACGACGAGATCTCGGCGAACTTCCACGTCAGCCTCAACTGGACGACGTACGCCGGCCGGTTCCTGATCGTCGTGGCGCCGGCGCTGGCCTACCTGATCACCTACCGCATCTGCCTCGGCCTGCAGCGCCAGGACTCGGCCGTCGTCTCGCACGGCGTGGAGTCCGGTGTGATCAAGAGGCTGCCGCACGGTGAGTTCATCGAGGTCCACACGCCGCCGGCGGACGACCTCGAGGCGCACGTGCGCGGCAAGGAGCCGGTGCTGATGCTGCCGGTGGCCGAGGACACCGCCGGCATCCCGCCCAAGGGCATGCGCGGGCCGCTCGGCAAGCTGCGCGCACGCATGTCCAAGGCGTACGGCGGGGAGAAGATCCCGCTGGACGAGGGCCACGAGCACGAAGAAGAGCACGCCGCCATCAGCGGCGGCGACGATCACACGCTCACCCGATGACATCAGCCCGCTGATGACACCGGCCCCGGACGGATCTTTCCGTCCGGGGCCGGTGTTTTTCATCTTTACGGTCGCCCAACCGCACGCGCCGTAGACGCTCATGATCTTCTTTTACGGTAGCCCAGCGTCACCGCACGCGCCGTAGCCCCTTGCCGCCCGTCATGGCCGGTCGTGAAGGCTCACGGGTTGCTCGCCGTGACGGAGCGCGTTCTGGGCCTGCTCCGTGGTCAATGCGGCACCAGGAGGCAGGCGGTCAGTCGGCTTCCGGGAAGCCGATGGAGAAGGCCGCGTCCAGGTCGTGTTTGCTGAAGGCGCGGAAGGCGATGTGCGTTTCCGTGTGCAGGACGCCCTGGACCTTGTTGATCTTTCCTGGGACGACCTCGGCGATTTGTTCATAGGCCGGGACGCGGACCATGGCGAGGAGGTCGTATTCGCCGGTGATGGAGTAGACCTCGCTGACGCCGTCGATCTCGGCGATCGTCTCGGCGACCTCCGTGATCCGGTCTACCTCGGCGTTGATGTGGACGATAGCCGTGACCATGGAGCAACTCTAGCGGGTTACCGCAAAGGCCGCCCCTCGCGGCCACGTCCCTGGTCGAGATGGCGGTAGGCGAGGTCGATGCGGGCCTTGTGGCGGGCGGCGCCCCGGGCGGGCAGGCTCCACACGCCGTCCACCTCCACCAGCCGCACGCCCGGCGATTCCAGCCAGCGCAGGATGCACTCGGTCTCCTCGGCGCTGGCGGCGTGGACCGGGCCAGGACCGGGGATGACGACCTCGGCCGTGGCCGTCAGGGAGGCCACGAAAGGGGCGGGGTGGACGCCCTTCTGCAGGACACCGGCGGCGGCGAGCCTGCCGAATCTGACGACGTGGACGTCCCAGCCGCCGCCGAACGCCGGGCTGGCGGCGACCAATTGCGGGATGCGGGTGAGGGAGCTCAGCCGCTGCATGCGGGCCGCCGTGCGGACGAACGCGGCCAGCCGGTCGCGGTCCACGGACGCCTCCTCGTAGCGCTGCTCGACCGACAGGCGCTCCATGCGGGCCTGAACGGCGGTGAAGACGGGCGTGGCGTCGAGCGTCATGGCGCGGCGGGCGCTCTCGACGTGGACGGCGTATTCCTCCGGGCTCTCCCGGCCCTCGCACGGCGCGCCGCAGCGGCCCATCTCGTGCAGCACACAGGCCGCGCGCCGGGTGCGCAGGCTGATCGGCTGGGTGCACTGGCGTAGTGGCACGGCCTCGTGCAGCGCGATGCGGGCGTCGTCGGCCAGCCGGGCACTGGTGAACGGGCCGAGGTAGGTGGCCTCGTCGTCCTTCAGTTCGCGCACGATCGACAGGCGGGGAAAGGGCTCGGCGGTGAGCTTGAGCCAGAGCACCTTCTCGGGGAAGCGGGAACGCCGGTTGTAGCGGGGCTTGGCGCCGCCGATCAGGCGCAGCTCCCTGACCTCGGCCTCCAGGGAGGTGGAGCAGACGATGTGGCGCACCCGCTCGGCGATGCCGATCATCTCGCGGATGCGCGGCCGGGTCTCGCTGGCGGTGAAGTAGGAGCGCACGCGGTTGCGCAGGTTGGTGCTCTTGCCGATGTAGAGGACCTCGCCCCGCTCGTCCTCGAAGAGGTAGACGCCGGGCGCGTGCGGCACGGACTCGGCCAGGTGGCGCTTGCGCTGCTGCTCGGGCGTGGGGGCGCGGACGAACGACTTCAGCTCCTCCAGCGTGTGCACCTGGAACGAGCCGGCCCGCCCGATCAGCCCGTGCAGCACGTCCACGGTGGCCCTGGCGTCCTGCAGGGCCCGGTGGCACGGCTCGACCGGGCTGCGGAAGAATCTGGCCAGCGTGGCCAGCTTGGCGTTGGGCGTCTCGTCGCGGGTCAGCACGCGCCGCGCCAGGTCCACGGTGTCGACGACCGGGTTGGCGGGCGGGGGATAGCCGTGCGCGGCACAGGCCGCCTTGAGGAAACGGGTGTCGAACCCGGCGTTGTGCGCCACCAGCACGGCCCCGCGGATGAACTCCAGGAAGCTCGGCAGCACCGCCTCGATCCGCGGCGCGGCCATGACCATGGCGTCGGTGATCCCGGTCAGCACGGAGATGAACGGCGGTATCGGCCCCCCGGGATCGATCAGCGTGGAGAACTCGCCCAGCACCTCGCCCGCCCGCACCTTGACTGCCCCGATCTCGGTGATGGCGTCCTCATTGGGGGCGCCGCCGGTCGTCTCCAGGTCGAACACGACGAACATGACCTCGTTGAGCGGAGTGCCGAGTTCGTCGAGAGTGCCTTGTACCGCGTCCACGAACCAAGACCATAGAGAGACCGACCGACAGGATCGAATAACCAACCCCCTTGATCATTAGTTACCCTTCCCTTTGTGTCCACGGGAAGACTTGCCGGCCGCTACGCACTCCAGCGCCCCCTCGGCGCTGGTGGCATGGGAACGGTGTGGCTGGCCAGGGATGAGATGCTTGACCGCGACGTCGCGGTCAAGGAGCTCATGCTGCCCGAGGGCATGTCGCCCAAGGAGCGGGCCGACTCGGTGAAGCGGTCCGTGCGCGAGGCGCAGGCCACCGCCCGGCTGCGCCACCCGGGCATCGTGGCCCTGCACGACGTGGTGGTCGAGCACGAGCGGCCGTGGCTGGTCATGGAGCTGCTGCGGGGCCGCACGCTCGCCGACACCGTGCGCGAGTTCGGGCCCATGCCGTCCGACTACGCCGCGCGGGTCGGGGCGGACGTGCTGGAGGCGCTGTCCGTCGCGCACGCGCAGGGCATGCAGCATCGCGACGTCAAGCCCGGCAACGTGTTCCTGACCGAGAGCGGCAGGGTGGTGCTCACCGACTTCGGCATCGCCCGGCAGGAGGGCCAGGCCACGCTCACCGAGCAGGGGCTGATGATCGGTTCCCCCGGGTTCATCGCGCCCGAGCGGCTGGAGGGCCACCCCGGCGGCCCGGCCAGCGATCTGTGGTCGCTCGGGGCCACGCTCTACACCGCGGTGACGGGCGCCGCCGCCTACGAGGGGTCGGCGGCCCAGCGCGTACGCGACACGCTGACACAGCCGCCGCCCGTCGCGCCCGGCCCGCTGGGGCCGCTGATCAGCGCCATGATGGCGCAGCACCCGGAGGCCCGGCCGGACCCGCGCATGATCGTGGCCGCGCTCAGGCAGGTCGCCGCCGGCGGTCCGCTGCCCCATGTGTCGGCCGGCCAGGAGACGACCGCGCCCAGTCCGGTCAGGAAGCGCGGCCGGTCCGTGGCGTGGATCGCCGCGGCGGCCGCCGTCGTGGTCGTGGCGGCCGGTGGCTTCTTCGTTCTGAGGAGCATGGACAGCGGGGCGCCGGCGGCGTTCACCGTCCCGATGGACGTGTGCACGCTGATCAACCGGGAGGAGGTCGGCCTGCTCCTGCGCACGCAGAGCCCGCCCAAGGGCCAGCCGGGCGCCGACAGCGTGGGCCCGAAGTGCGGCTGGCCGATCTCCCGCACCGGCGTGGGCCTGCAGGTGCAGAAGGACTCCGACACGGTGGACCCCTGGTCGATGACCCCGGTCAGCGCCCGCAGGCTGTTCCAGAACCAGAAGCGCTACTGGTCGAAGTTCGACGAGCTGCAGTGGAAATGGCCGGAGATCGGGGTGAAGGACTCCATGAAGGCCAAACGCACGCCGGTGCGCCAGATCACCGGCGTGGGGGAGGAGGCGTTCGCCTTCGAGCTGACGGGCCCGACCGGGCGGATGCTCTCGGCCTACGTCTACTACCGGCTGGCCAACCTCGTGGTGAGCGTCGAATACTCCACCATCGCCGACCGGCCCACCGACGAGGACATCAAGCAGTCGGCCCTGAAAGCGGCACAGGCGAGCGAGCAGGCGTTGCGCCATGCCGCATGACCTCTACCTGCTGGCAGGCCGTTACCGGCTGATCGAGCGGCTCGGACAGGGCGGCGCGGGCACCGTGTGGCGGGCCATCGACGAGATCCTGGACCGGCAGGTCGCCGTCAAACAGGTGCGCGTGCCGGAGGGACTCAACCCGGCCGAGCGTGCGCAGTTCACCGACCGGGCCATCCACGAGGCCAGGTCGGCGGGGCGGCTGCGCGACCCGGCCATCGTCCTGGTCCACGACGTGGTGCTCGAAGGCGACCAGCCGTGGATCATCATGGACCTGGTCACCGGCCGTTCGCTCGACAAGCTGATCAAGGAGCGGGGGCCGTTGCCGCCCGAGTTCGTGGCCAGGGTGGGGCTGCAGGTGCTGTCGGCGCTGGAGGTCGCGCACGCGCACGGCATGCTGCACCAGGACGTCAAGCCCGCGAACATCCTGCTCGACTCCGACGGCTCGGCCATGCTCACCGACTTCGGCATCGCGGCCCCGATGGGCGGGCGGGGCCAGTTCGGCAGCGGCGGCTCGCCCGGCTACATGGCCCCCGAGCGGCTCAATGAGCAGCCTTCGGGCCCGGCGTCCGACCTGTGGTCGCTCGGCGCGAGCCTGTACACCGCAGTGGAGGGCCGGGCGCCGTTCGAGCGGGATCTGCCGGCCGCGGTGGCGGCGGCGGTGCTGCTCCACGAGCCGCCGTTCCCGATGCGGGCGGGCCGTCACCTGGGCGGCCTGCTGATGGCCATGCTCGCCAAGGACCCCGCCGCGCGGCCCACCGCGCCGCAGATCCGCCAGGCGCTGGGCGCCCAGCCTGCCACCACGGCACCCCGGCGCCGCCGCTGGTGGCCGGCCGTCGCTGTGCTCGCCGCCGTCGTGACGCTGGGCGCGGGCGGCTGGTACGCCGCCGCCGCGCTCCGCGTCGAGCCGGAGACCGGCAGATTCGCCCAGGCGCCCGACCCGTGCAAGCTCGTGAGCGACGCCCAGGCCGCCCGGCTCGTGAAGGGCACGCCCAAGCGTGGTGCGAGCAGGGCGGGCGAGTGCGAGTGGGTCATTCGCGACAAGCCCCAACGCCGCCTCATCGTGCGGGTCTGGGCGGAGCGTCCCGACGGCGATCTCGGCGGCCCTCAAGTGGCCGAGCGGCGCTTCGCCAGCGAGAAGGTCACGCGCGCCGCCGCGGAGGGCACGAACGGCAGAGAGAACCGGGGGGACGTCACCGACGTCAAGGGCGCGGGGGAGTCGGCGTTCATCCAGAGCTCGTTCACTTTCTATCTGAACTCCGCGGAAAGCGGCCGATCCGACAGCATCGTGCTCTTCCGGACGAGTAACCTGCTGGGCGAAGTGGTCTGGCATCGCGAGGACGTGCCGGCCTCGAAGCCGGCGGACAAGGAGACGGCCATCGCCGCCGCCCGCCTGGTGGCCGCGGCCATCCCGAAGTGATGCCGACCATGGGCCGCAAGCACCTTGCAAGGGGCGTGACTAGCATGTTCTCCCGCAAGTCAGGGCAACCCCAGGAGTCTTCGTGAATCCCGGTAGCGAGCACCAGCCGCCGACCACCCCCTACCAGGTGCCGGGCAGGCCGTTCGAGCCGCAGGGACCGCCTCCGACCATGCCGAGTGCGCCGTACCTGCCGCCGTCGTTCCCGCCTCCGCCGCCGACGCGGCGTCGGCCGGCCTGGCTGCTGCCCACGCTGGCCGCCGCGCTGGTGGTGTTGGTCGCGGCCGGCGGTGTGGGCGCCTATCTGGTGTACGGCAAGGTCTCCGGCTCGTGGTTTCCCGCCAAGACCGGGCAGCCGTCGTCGTCCCAGTCCGCGGCGGGCGGAGCGAAGGGGCCGGACGTGTGCGCCATGCTGCCCAAGGAGGAGGTCGACCGGCTCGTGCCCGAGGCGACCGTGACCAAGTCCTCCAGAGAGTCCGACACCACGGTGACGTTCTCCTGCAACTGGGTGAACCGAAACATTTCGTTCGGGGAGTTCCGGCGCGAGCGGGAGATCGACGTCAAGATCGATCAGTGGAAGGGTGAGGGCGCCAGGACCGGCAGGTCGCTCGCCCAGAACTCCTACGAGATCGACTACGGCGGCGGCAAATACGCCGAGACCGCCAAGCCGACCCTGGACCCCGGCGAGAAAATGTACAACTCCCCGGTCAAGGACATCCCGGGCGTGGGCGAGGGCGCATTCGCCCAATACACCTGGACCCGGGACAAGAAGCTGAGCTGGTACGCCTTCGGCAAGGCGCACGCCCGGGTCGGTGACATGACGATCGAGCTCCGATACCAGGCGAGTCAGCAGCGCAAGGACGCGCAGATGCTGTCCAACGACACCGTGCAGGCGATCACCGAGGAAAACGCGATCCGCGAGGTGAGCGGCCTGATCGCGCACTTCGCCAAGGGCGCGGCCGCCTGGCAGGCGAAGAACCCCGACGTGCTGGCCCAGCCGGAGCCGTCGCAGACCCCGAGCGCGACGAGCGCTCCGCCGACGCCCTCGCCGTCCGTCCTGCCCTCGTTCCCCGCCGACTGCGGCGCCTTGACGGAGGTGGCCACCCGGCTGGTGCCCGATCCGGAAACGCGGGCCCGCGGCACCACGATCGGGGCCGACAACCAGACCGAGTGCCGCTGGCTCAACAAGAATCTGTCCGGCGGCGAGGGGATCATCAAGATCCGCAGCGCGCTGATCACCGTGCACCGGTTCACCAACCGGGCGGGCGGCGTCGACGAGGCCTCGGCCAAGGGCTACTACGCCAGCCAGCGCGGCGGCGACCGCCATATGGCGGAGAGTTCGATGGGTGGCATCACCTGGAGCAAGGTCGCCGACGTCGAAGGGCTGGGTGAGCAGGCATACCGGCAGTTCGTCCAGACCAGGGGGCGGGGCGAGGTCTCGGCCTCTTCTGGGACGGTGCTGATGCGCAAGGGCGCCGTCGTCGTGCGGGTCGACTACTCGGGGCACCAGCGGCCCGAGGGTGAGGCGACGAACTCGCCCAAGGTCAAGCTCATGACCGAGAAGGACGCGCTGGGCGGCGCGCTCACCCTGGCCAGGGCGTACATGGCGGAGCTGGACAAGCAGCCGGCCGGCAGCTAGGCGGGGGCGGCGCCCCTCGCCGATCGTCCTCCTGACCCGTGATCCGCGTCAGCGGTTAATGAGGCTGCAACCGGGTTGCAAGTGAGACAAATACCGTTATGTCTGCAAGCACTTGAGCCGCGCGATCCGCGTTTGTCCAGTACAGGGGCATGGGCAAACCAAAGGGATCACGCGGCTCGCTTCTTTTCCGTCACGCGTTGCGTGCTGTGCGGTCCAGGAAGGGCTCCAGCAGGCCCGGCACCGCGCGCGAGGCCAGGTCCAGACCGTCGCCGCGGCCGACGTCCACGACGTCGTAGCGCCCGTCGCCGGCGGCGGTGGTGGCCGACACCGTCAACAGGCCGTGGCGCCGCTGGAAGAGCGACTCGGTGATGGTCCAGCCGGAGATGCCGGCGCGGTCGAGCGCCACCGTACGCCGGACCACGGCGCCGGTCCGCGTGATCAGGTGCCGTCCGCCGAGCGCATGCCCGAGGCTCCTGGCGCTCTCCGCGGCCAGCCATAACCCGAGCGGCAGAGCCACGGCGGGCGCCGCCCAGACCCAGGCCCGCACCCACGCCCACGGCACCAGCGACGACACGGCGGCCGCGCCTGCCGCCAGAACGAGCACGGTCACCAGAGCCCGCCTGATCCGCCTGCGCCTGGCCGCCCTAGGATGTGCCGCGAGCCCCGCCGGGGCGGGGAGGTTCGTGCGCGCGATCTCGGCGGCGAGGTGGCCGGCGACGGCGCGGGGGAGTGGCGGGGTCAGGGCGGCGACGTCCTCGGTCTCGTTCTCGCCGGCCTTGCCGAGCCCGGTGGCGATGGCCTTGACGCGCGCCCCGCCGCCCAGCCGGAGCAGCAGCGGCTCGCTGATCTCCACACCCCGCAGGCGACGCTCCTCCATCGTGAGCGACCGGGCGGTCAGCAGGCCGCGGCGTAGCCGGAGCCGCCCCGGCTCACGTTCCAGCCGGTAACGCCCCCACGACTCGGCGAACAGCAGTACGGCCCCCAGCACCCCTACGGCGGCGTTCGCGACGATCAGCAGCGGGACGGTCACCAGCGGCCGCGCGGTCACCCAGCTCCACAGTCCCTCGGCGACCTCCGTGGTGAGCACCTTGACGCCGATCGTGTTGAGCCCTTTGTAGGCCAGGCCCAGCACGACCGCCGCGCCCGTGAACGTCCACACTGACAGCGGCGCGTAGGTGATCCACGACCACTTGAGCTCCGCCAGAGGCGCGTCCGCCTGCGGCCCCGCGACGGCGCCGGGCAGCAGCGCACGGCGCAACGTCTCGGCGTCGTGCCTGGTCAGCGGATCCAGGCGGAGCTCGTCGTCCCCGGCCGAGCGCTCGCCCGTGCCCACCTTGACCGCGGTCAGCCCGAACGCTCGCAGCACCGGATCGGCCCGCAGGTCCACGCTCCGCACCCGATCGCGCGGGATCGAGCGGCGCTGCCGCACGGCGATGCCCGAGCGCAGTTCGAGCCGGTCGCCGGTCAGGCGCCAGCGGGTCGTGCGCAACCTGATCACGTCGTACGCCAGCACCCCGGCGACGATCAGCACCGCGGCCCCCGCACACACCGCCACGACGCCGGCGACCGGCCAATCCCGGGTGGTGAGGAACCGGACGAGCCCGAGCACGGCGGGCACCACGAACGCCGATGACTTGACCGCCGACGCCCCCAGGCTGCGGCGCGCCAGTCGCTGCCAGTCCTGGCTTCGGCTCGCATCCTGCGCGCGCCGTACGGAGATCTCGCTCATGTGGCGTCACCGGGGGTGGCCTGAGTGATGGCAGTCAGGCGTTCGGCCAGGTCGGCGGCCAGCGCGTGGTCCAGAGCCTCGATCTTGACGGCGCCCGCCGACGACGCCGTGGTGACCGTGACGTCCGCCAGCCCGAACCATCGCTGCACCGGCCCCCGCGCGGTGTCGATCCGCTGGATCCGTGACATCGGCGCCACCTTCCAGGTGTGCGTCAGCCAGCCCTTGCGCGTGTAGACCGCCTCGTCGGTGACCTCCCACCGCTCCACCCGGTAGGAGGCCCGCGGCGCGACCACCGCGAGCACCAGGCAGCCCACGGCGAACGCCGCGACCACCATCCCCAGCCAGACCGGCCGGTCGGTGAACACCCAGTACGACACCACCGCCCCGGCGGCGACCGGCACCATGAGGATCAGCCACTGCACGGTCCACCACGGGATCGCCCGCGGATCGGCCTGGTGGCGTGGCGGCCGCAGCGACGTCGGGCTCATTCGCCCGCCTCCGCCTTCTTCGCCGAGTCGGCGACCGCCAGCAACACGAAGCCGAGCACGCCGATCACGACGCCCGCGAACACCTCGTACCCGTCGAGGAACGCCACATGGTTGACCACGATCAGGCTCTCGGCCCACCGCCACCACCCGAGCACGGCGTTCACCAGGCCGGCCACCCCTTGCAGGAGCAGCAGCCAGCCGAACACCTTCAATACCGCTTCCATACGCACAAGCGTCCTGTCCGGCCGGCGGCGCCCGCGTCGGCCGGAGGTCTCGGCAGGCATCGACTTTGGTCGGTGTCACCGCGCCGATGGAGGGCCTAACCTCGGTGTACGTGACGGCAGTGCGAGGCGAGGACGGTCACGTCCCCGAATACCGGTGGGCGCTGCCGTCCGTGCTGCTCGGCGACGGCCGCGAGGGCCGCCGGGTGCGGCGCTCGCTGCGCGACTGGATCGTCGACATCACGATGTTCCTGATCGCCTGCGGCATCACGCTCCTGGGGCTGCCGGAGATCGAGAAGCAGCCGGAGCCGGTCATCGCGATCGAGCAGGTGACGGGGGCCCTGGCGTGCGTCGCGGTCTGGTTGCGGCGCCGCTGGCCGGTTGCGCTCGCGCTGGTGACCGGGGTGCTGTCGTCCTATCTGGAGCTCGTCGGCGGCGCGTCCATCGTGGCGTTGTTCACCGTGGCGGTGCACCGGCCGTTCAAGATCTCCGGGCCGATCACGCTGCTGGCCCTCATCACCCTGGTGCCGTACGTCGCCCTCCGGCCACAGGAGGACATCGACCCGCTGACATGGGGCCTGATCGGCGTGGCCCTCGTGCTGACCGTGTACGCGTGGGGCATCGTGATCAGGGCCAGGCGGCAGCTCATCTGGTCGCTCAGGCAGCGCGCCGACAGCGCCGCCGAGGAGGCCAAGCGGCTCGAACGCGAGCGGATCGCCAGGGAGATGCACGATGTGCTCGCGCACCGCATCTCGATGCTCAGCCTGCACGCCGGCGCGCTGGAGTTCCGGCCCGACGCGCCCCCCGGCGAGATCGCCAAGGCGGCCGGGGCCATCAGGACCAACGCCCACCTGGCGCTGCAGGATCTGCGTGAGGTGATCGGCGTGCTGCGGCACGCGCGACCGGGCGCGGACGATACGGGGGACGACACCGTGCCGGACCGTCCGCAGCCCACTCTGGCCGACCTGCCGACGCTGGTCGAGGAGTGCCGGCAGGCGGGCATGGACGTGCGGCTCGACCTGCGGGCGGACGACGTGCCGGAAGGGTTGGGCCGCAACGTCTACCGCATCGTCCAGGAGACGCTCACCAACGCGCGCAAACACGCGGGCGGCGCGCCGGTGACCGTGACCGTGGCGGGCACGCGCGGCAAGGGGCTGTCGGCGGAGGTATGCAACCCGCTGTGGTCCCGCCGCCCCCTGCGCCTGCCCGGGGCGAGGGCGGGACTCATCGGGCTGACGGAGCGGGCGGAGCTCGCCGGCGGCACACTCGAGCACGGCCCGACGCCCGAGGGGGAGTTCGTGGTACGCGCCTGGCTGCCGTGGCCGGTGGAGACGACCTTGGAGGACGCATGACGGGGCCGATCCGGCTGTTGATCGTGGACGACGACGCCATGGTGCGGGCCGGGCTGTCGATGATCCTGGGCGGCGTGGCCGACATCGAGATCGTGGCCGAGGCCGGCGACGGTTCCGAGGTGCCGCCGATGGTGGCCGAGCACCGGCCCGATGTGGTGCTGATGGACATCCGCATGCCGGGCGTCGACGGTCTCACCGCCACCGAGGCGCTGCGGGGCACGTCGTCGCCGCCCGAGGTGGTGGTGCTGACCACGTTCCACGCCGACGCGCAGGTGCTGCGGGCGTTGCGGGCGGGGGCGGCCGGGTTCCTGCTGAAGGACATCGCGCCCGGCGACCTCGTCCAGGCCATCAGGAAGGTGGCCGCGGGGGAGCCGATCCTGTCGCCGGCGGTGACCCGGCAGCTGATCACGCACGTGTCGGACGGCGGCGCGGGGCAGCGTACGGACCGGGCCAGGAAGCTGCTCGGCCGGCTCAGCGAGCGCGAGCGCGAGGTGGCGCTGGCCGTGGGCCGGGGCAGGTCCAACGCCGAGATCGCGCGGGAGCTCTACATGAGCGTGCCCACGGTCAAGGCGCACGTCTCGCGGATCCTGACCAAGCTGGACCTCAACAACCGGGTCCAGGTGGCGCTGCTGGTCTACGACGCTAACGACTGAGCAGCTGCTCGATCGTGGCCCGGTGCAGGACCAGGTCGTCGGGGTCGGCCGGGTCGGGCTGCTCGCCGAAGTGGATCCTGCGCTGCCACACCCGGGCCATGATGATCCCGTGCCGGAGGGCGGCATACATCTCGTAGAAGTCCATGTCGCGGGGCTGGTAGCCGGTCAGCTCCCGATATTTCTGGCATACGTCGTCACGCCGCATGAATCCAGGCATACCGGGGAAGCCCGCGCTGACGGTGAGGTCCTGGAAGAACCGGTGCAGGAAGATCATCCAGGACAGATCCAGCTCACGCGGCCCCAAGGCGGCCATCTCCCAGTCGAGGACCGCGACCGGGGTGAAGTCCTGGAACATCAGGTTGCCGATCCTGGCGTCGCCCCAGCACAGCACGTCGGGCCCGGGATCCTCCGGCCAGTGCGACTCCAGCCAGCCGAAGGCCCGCTCCAGCAGGGGGATGCGCCGCTTGCCGTGCGCCCACTGGTAGTACGCCTGCTGCGCCTCGACGTGCGCCCGCAGCCCGCCGGTCCCGATCACGGACAACTCCCGCGACGTGAACGGCGCCTGGTGCAGCGCCGCCACGATCCCGACGCTGGCGTCCTGCAGCCTGCGCTGGTCCTCGGGTGCGGCGTCGCACAGCCACCCGCCGAACGTGTACGGCATCACGTCCGGCGGCACCTCGCCCTCGGCGCATTCCATGACGAAGAACGGCGTGCCGAGCGGGCCGGGATCCGGCTCGAGCCAGAGGGTCCTGGGCGCTGGAATTCCAGCTATTTCCCTGGCCAGGCGCATCACGTCGAACTGCGCCCGCACATCGTACGAAGGGAAGACCGGAACGGATTCTGCCGCCGGTGCGAGCCGTGCTACGCAGCGCGTTCGCTGCTCATCCCAGGCGGCGGTGAAGAACAGGGTCTCGCTCGACATGCCGTTACTCGTCGGTCTGGACAGTCCGGACACCGAGGCGTCCCTGCCGACCCTGCCGCGGAGCCAGGCGGTCAGCTGATCACGTAGTTGTTCCAGGTCGCGGGTGGACGTACGCATCTGCTCGGTCATGACCGGCCTCCCGGCTCAACAGGCGCCCCGGCACAGTCGTACACCCCCAACCAAGCGCTCGTCCATATGCAGGTGGCCGTTACGGTCAGGTACGCGGCAGCCGTACCCTTGTCTGAAAGGGCATGTCACGAAGGGACAAGTGGGATGAGTTCAGCGGGTGAAGGCCTGTCTCGCCCGCTTCCCGAGCAGGTGCGGCTCAATGTCGTCGACCTGGCGGCTCAAGTCCTCGGGACGATGCCCGGTGCCTCCATTCCACCGCCGTTGCGCGGCATCGCCAAATTCGACCCGCGTAAGCGGGCCAAACTCGGCAGCGCGCCCATCGCCGCGCAGCTGGAGAACGACAAGAAGTTCCGCGAGCTGGTCGCCGAGTCGGTGGCCGCCGGATGGCCCGAGCTGGTGGCCTCCCTGGCCGAGGGCCAGGTGCCGCCGGCCGCCGATCCCGTGCTCGTGGCCGCGGCGGCTTACCTCATCCGGCCGCCCGGCTGGGAGGAGATGATCGAGCTCGCCCGCACCGACCTGGAGCAGTCGGCCGCGGCGGCCGAGGGGTCGGAGCGCGAAGAGGCGGTCTCGCGGCTGCGTGAGCAGCTCGCCGCACAGAAGAGCGCCGCCAAGGAGGAGGCCGATCGGCTGCGCGAGCAGGTCAAGCTCGCCCGCGCCGAGAATTCCGACCTGCGGCGCAAACTCCACGACGCCCGCGAGCGCGCCAAGGCCGCGGTCGCGCGGGCCGAGGAAATGGAGCGCGCGGCCGAGGACGCCAGGTCGGCCGCCGTGGCCGCGGGCAGCGCCGGCGAGTCCGAGCTGCGGCGGTTGCGTGAGCGGCTGGCCGACGTCGAGAAGCAGCTGGAGGCCTCGCGCCGGGCCGCCCGCGAGGGCAGGAGCATCGAGGACGCCCGCATCAGGGTGCTGCTCGACGCGCTGCAGGACGCCTCGGCGGGGCTGCGCAGGGAGCTCGCCCTGCCCACGACGATCAGCCGGCCCGCGGACTCGGTCGCCGCCGTCACGGGCGAGCGGCCCGGCGTGCGCGCGGTGCCCGCGCGCGCCCTCGCCGACGACGACCCGCAGCTGCTCGACCAGCTGCTGGCGGTGCCGCAGGTGCACCTGGTCATCGACGGTTACAACGTCACGAAGACCGGCTACGGCACGCTCACGCTCGCCGACCAGCGCAACCGGCTGATGACCGGGCTCGGCGGGCTGGTCGCGCAGACCAGGGTCGAGGTGACCGTGGTGTTCGACGGCGCCGAGCTCAACGCCCCCGTCCAGGTGGTCGCGCCGCGCGGGGTGCGGGTGCTGTTCAGCGCGCCGGGGGAGACCGCGGACGACCTGATCCGCCAGCTCGTACGCGCGGAGCCGCCCGGCCGGGCCATGGCCGTGGTGTCGTCGGACCGCGAGGTGGCCGAGTCCGTCAGGCGGATGGGAGCCAGACCCGTTCCGTCTGCCTTGCTGCTGCGCCGGCTGGGCCGGGCCTAGGTTACGAATTGACTGTTTGGGGGTAACCCCAGCCGCCACTTCTGTACTATTTCGCCCCAGGTGTTATCCCTGGGAGGCGACACAGTGAGGTTTGGCCGGGTGCCGGTGTCCGTGGGTATCGCGTTCGGGCTGGTGCTGTCCCCCATGGGAGCCGCCGTCGCTGATCCCAAGCCCACGATCAGCCAGGCGAAGGCCAAGCTCGAGAAGCTCAACGACAAGGCCGACAAGGTCGTCGACCAGTACAACACGGCGACGGAACGCTACAAGAAGGCCAAGAGCACCTACGTCAAGCTGAACGACAGCTACAAGCGCAAGCTGGAGACGGTCGCCGACCTGCGGGCCCAGGTGATCAACATGGCCGTGGACAGCTACCGGCTCGGTGGCGACGTCATCTCCCTTCCCGGGCTGATCGGCGCGGGCAATCCCGAGGACTTCCTGTCGCGGCTGGCGGTCGCGGGGCAGATGTCGCAAGAGCGGGCGCAGAAGCTCGCCGCTTTCGACCGGGAGAACCGCGGGCTGAAGGCCGAGCGTGACAAGGCGCAGGAGGCGCTGGAAGCGGCGGACAGGGAACGCGACGGGGTGGAGGAGGAGCGCTCGGAGATCCTCAAGCTGATCGCCGAGCAGAAGAAGCTCCTGAAGAAGCTGGGCGCCTACAATCCTGGAAATCCCAGCAGCGCCGGCATCAAGTACACAGGATCGGCGTCGGGGAACGCGGCGGCGGTGCTGCGGTTCGCGTACGCGCAGGTCGGCAAGCCGTATGTCTACGGGGGTACGGGGCCCGGCGGGTTCGACTGCTCGGGGCTGACGCAGGCGGCGTGGCAGGCCGGAGGGGTGTCGCTTCCCCGCACGACGTGGCAGCAGTGGGCGTGGGGGGCCGACCGCAAGGTGTCTCTGGACGACCTCCAGCCCGGTGACCTCATCTTCAGCGAAGGGCTGGGGCACGTCAGCATCTATGCCGGGAACGGGGAGATCGTGCACGCGCCGCAGACCGGTGACGTCATCAAGGTCGTCCAGCTCTCCGACTACGGCCGCACCCTCGCCGGCGCCGTCCGCCCGTAAGGCGGCGCCTGCCCATCACGCCCTCGCCGCCGCAGCATCTTCTCCGTCTACCGCACCGGGTCGGTGGGCCGGGAGGTGAGCGTGCTCAGGAAGGCGGAGACGGCCGGAGGGCGGTCGGTCGGGGGCAGGGTGGCGGCGAGGATGGTGCGCGACGGCAGGGGCGGTGAGGGGCGCAGGAGCCGGATGTCCGGGCGAGCGGTCGAGTAGCCCGCGATCGACGGATAGAGCATCACCCCCACCCCGGCGGCGACCAACCCCTGCCTGCCGTTCCAGTCGTCGCACACGTGACTGATCCGTGGCGCCCGGCCCAGAGCCGCCGCGAGCTGGGCGATGGGACCGAGGCAGTCGGGATGGGTGCCGTCGATCCACGGATCCGCCGCGAGATCCCGCAGCCGCACCCGGCTTCGCTTCGCCAGCGGATGGCTGACCGCCAGTGCGACCAGCAGCTCGTCCTCGTGCAGCGGTGTCAGCGCCACCCCGGGCATGCCCGCGGTTCCCGAAGGGCCGCTCATGTCCCAGGAGGTCAGGAGGGCGATGTCGGTCTCACCGTCCAGGACGGCGGCGCACCGGTCGTGTTCGCCGGAGCGGACCGTGAGGGAGAGCTCCACGTCCGGGTGCCTGGCCGCGAACGAACGGAACCGGTCGGGAAGGTAGCTGGTCGCGGCGCTCGGGAAGGCCGACACCCGGACCCGCCCCGCCTCCGCCGTCGCGAAGGCCCGCATCCGCGTTTCGAACAGCCTCAACCCCCGCAGCACCTCATCGGCCTGCTCCAGTGCCGCCCGCCCGGCGTCCGTCGGCCGGACGCCACGCGGCAGCCGTTCGAACAGCCGAACGCGGGTGTGCCGCTCCAGCGTGGCGATCTGCCGGGACACGGCGGGCTGCGTCATCGACAGCTCCTCGGCCGCCGCCGAGAACGATCCCAGCCTCCCCACCTCCACCAGCACCTTCAGCGACCACACATCAAGCATGCATAGAGCTTATGGCTTCCATGCCGAACCTGCAGTGGTGTGCATGGCTGCGAGCGGTCATGCTCGGTCGCATGGAGACAGAAACGGTGGACAACCACCAGTACGCGTGGCTGAGTCAGGTGCTTTCCCGGCAGCCGCAGCGGATCCTCGACGTCGGCTGCGGGCGGGGCGCGCTGGCCTCCGAGTTGATGCGGCGCGGTCACTTGGTCACCGCGATCGACATCTCGCCGGAGGCCGTCGGAGCGGCGCGGGCGGCCGGGGTGCCGGCGGTGCAGGCCGATGTCGTGACCTATCCCGACTCGGCCGACAACGACCCGGCGCTCGCGCGCCACTACGACGGTGGATCGTTGTTCGATGCGGTCGTCATGTCGCTCTCGCTGCACCACGTGCATCCGCTCCAGGCGGCGCTGGACCGCGTGCGGTCGCTGCTCCGGCCGGGCGGGCTGCTGGTGGTGGACGAGTTCGGGTGGGATTGGGCCGACCGGGCCGCAGCCACCTGGTTCTACGATGCCGGATCGTTGCTTGCCGCCGCGGGAGTGGCGGATGTCACCCGCGAGCCCGGCGGTCCCGGACGTGACCCGCTCGAGCGATGGCGCGAGGCGCATGGGGATCACGCCCCCGCGGACGTCATGCTCGCCGCCCTTGCCGAACGGTTCCAGGTCACGAGCATGCGGCAAGAACCGTACTTGTCGCGATATATCGGCGGAAAGGTGACGAATGGCAGCACCGACGTCCTCAACGAGCTATGGCGCATCGAACGGGACCGTATTGCCGCGGGAACGCTCCCGCCCACCGGCTTCAGGATGACGGCGCGAAGCATGTGACGAAAGTGACAATTGGGACCTTACACGACAGTGTGCCGCAGTTTGTGAGAAGGGTCACATTTCCATAACTGAACCTGGCGTTCCAACAGGGGTTTCGGACCTGACAGAACCAGTTGTTGGATCTTTACAACCTGACTGGCGCTTTGCCGATCCTTGACGTTTCGGCGTAGCTTCTGGCGTCGCAGCGACAAGCCATGTCGCCGCGAATCCGCATCGGTCCCCCGATGTGAGCCAGATAGAGATCCGCCGGTCGCCGCCGTACGTCCCCTTGTCGAACACGACACCGGACGGCGACCTGCCGAGTCCGTGCAGCCAGGAGCACGGAGCCGGGGAACCATCGATCCCTTCCCGGGATCAGGGGTGAATCGGCGCGTATCGCGCTGTAGGGCGACTTCCAGGCCCGAATCCGTCAGCTAACCCGGTAGGCGTTCGTGGAAGACCCAAGGAGAAATCCTGTCTACCTCCCCGCAGAACCCCCGTCTGTCCCGCATTGCCCTGAGTGGCGTAGCGCTCACCATGACCGTGACGGCCGGAGGTCTGATCCTCCATGCCCCGACGGCGCAGGCGGCGACGACCAGCGATTCAGCCGGTGCCTCCACGACCAAGGCCAATACGGCGGTTAGCTCCGCGACGTCGGCCAAGGCTCTCAGGATCGCCCGGCAGGAGGCGAAGGCCCTCAAGGCCGTCGCCGTGGCCAAGGACCAGATCGGTGACCCTTACCGGTACGGTGCCACGGGCCCTGGTTCGTTCGACTGCTCCGGCCTGACCCAGTACGCCTGGAAGAAGGCCGGTGTGAAGATCCCCCGCGTGGCGGCCAGCCAGTTCGCCGGCATCAGGAAGAAGGTCTCCTGGAAGAATCTCCAGCCAGGCGACCTGATGTTCTTCAGAGGGCTCGGTCACGTGGGCATCTACGTCGGCAACGGCAAGATGCTCCACTCCCCGCGGACAGGCGAGCGGGTGCGTATCGACAAGCTGAGCAGCTGGCGCAAGGCGTCTTTCGTCGGCGCTGTCCGTCCCGGCTTGTGAGGAAAGGGCTCCGATCCCATCGGGGCCCTTTCTCCATGCACACCCGCTTTTTGTTCTTCATGCACACCCTCTTTCTTGTACGGCGAGCCACCGTCCCCCACCCGCCGTACGGGGCTGATGGCCCTCCAGGGAGACGGTGTCTGATCCCTTCACAAGCGGGCCGCCGTTACGACGCGATGTGGGCCGCCTGCCGTGGCACATCGGGGCCCGGCGACGATCGGCCCGGTGACGGTCGGGCCCGGTGACGGTCGGGCCCGGCTATGATCCGGCCCGGCTACGATCGGACATCGTGTCCGAGCAGGTGAGTCGACGAGCCGTGGTGGCCGGACTCCTGCTCCTCGCCCCCGCCAGCGCCCCGGTCCCCGAGTCCCCCCTTCTTCCCCCGGAAGCACGTGATCTGTGGCGCGACGGCGTCGTCCTGGCCCGCGCAGGGCGTTCCCTCGTCGTCGGCCACCACACCCCGCCCGGCACGCTCGACGAGCTGGCGCGGCGGGCTGACACGGCGGGACGCCGGGTGTTGGACGTCCTCGGCAGGCCTGTGCGGCCGCTCGTCGTCGTGCCTGGGTCCGCCCGCGAGGCGGCAGGGCTGGCCGGGGTCGAGCGGGTCGACGGGCTGGCCGCGGTGGCCGACGGCGGCCGGGTGATCGTCGTCCCGGAGGTCTTCGCCAGGCTCAACTCCACGGGGAAGGACGTGGTGCTCGCGCACGAGCTCACCCACGTCGTGGCGGGCACCGGCGACCTGCCCGTCTGGCTCTACGAGGGGTTCGCCGACTACGTGGGCTACCGGGACGCGGGGCTGCCCGTGCGGACGGCCGCCGCCGAGCTGGCCGACGAGGTGCGGGCCGGGCGAGTGCCGAGCGAATTGCCCGGGCCTGCGGCGTTCGCGGCGGATGGCCGGGATCCCGTGCGGCTCGCACGGGCGTACCAGGAGGCGTGGCTGGCGTGTCGCTTCCTCGCCGACCGGTTCGGTGAGGAGACCCTGGTGAGGTTCTACCGTGATGCCCAGGCGTCCGGCGTCGATCGGGCGCTCTCCTCGCTGGGGCTGTCCGTGGCGACGCTGACGGCACGGTGGCGCGTGTACGTCCGGGAGCAGCTCACGTAAGAGGGGGAGGCCGATGAGCGAACGGCACGACACGGACGACGCAGGACCAGGGACGAGGAAGCCCCGAACCGAGGTCTCGACCGGCGATCCCACCGCCGTCGGCGACGCTCGGAGCCCGGGTGGCGGCGGCGACGGCGGCCGGGCCGTGGGCGGCGATCGGCGTGCCGGCAAGGGCGGGGCTCCGGATGCGGACGGGAGGCGGTTGCGGCGAGAGGCGGCGGTCGCGGCCGTGGCGCTGGGGGTGGTGATCCTGGCCGTGGCCGCCTTCGCCACCCCCTGGCGGGTGCTGGCCGGGGGCCCGCCCGACCCGGCCCGCGACTTCACCGCCGCCCAGATCGCCAGAGCGCAGGCGTTCGACGCGGCCACCACCCTCCCGAGCTACCTGTCACTGGCCCTGTCGATCATCATCGCGGGCCTCCTGGTGGCCACCCCGATCGGCGCGAAGGCCGTGGGCTGGCTGAGGGGCCCCTGGTGGCTGCGGGTGATCCTGGGCGTCGTCGTCATCACCGCGCTCACCGAGCTGATCCGCTGGCCGCTCGGGATGTGGTTCGAGACGCTGCTGCGCGCCTTCGGCCTGTCCACCCAGGACTGGGCGTCCTGGGCCGGCGACCGGCTCAAGAACATGGGCGTGCAGACGGCCATCCTCTGCCTGATGCTGGTCGTGCTCGTGGCCTTGGCCCGCAAGGTGCGGCGCTGGTGGATCCCGGCGGCCGTCGGGGCGTTCGCGCTGACAGTGGTGGCGTCGTTCGTGTATCCGGTGCTGTTCGAGCCGCTGTTCAACGACTTCAGGTCCATGCCGCAGGGCCCGCTGCGCACGAACCTGCTGGCCATGGCCGAACGCGACGGCGTGCCGGTTAAGGACGTGCTGGTGGCCGACGCCTCGCGCCGGACGACGGCGCTCAACGCCTACGTGTCCGGCTTCGGCGCCACGCGCCGCATCGTCGTCTACGACACGCTGCTCAAGGCCCCGCAGCCGGAGGTGGAGCTGGTCGTGGCGCACGAGCTGGGCCACGCCAAGGACAACGACGTGCTCACCGGTACGCTCATCGGCGGCCTGGGCGCCGGGCTGGGCGCCGTGCTGCTGTTCCTGGTGTTCGATCCGGTACGCCGCCGCACCGGCGTCACCTCGATCGCCGACCCTCGCGCGGTGGGCGCGGTGCTGGGCCTGATGACCCTGGGCTCACTGCTCCTGGGACCGGCGGAGAACCTGGTCAGCCGCCGCGTCGAGGCCCGGGCCGACGTCCACGCCCTCGACCTCACCAGAGATCCCGCCACATTCATAAAAATGCAGAAACGTCTGGCAGTAACCAATATTTCCGACTTGTCGCCGGATGCGGTGGAATATGTGCTCTATGCCTCCCATCCCACCAGCCCCGAGCGCATCGCCATGGCCCGCGCATGGGCGAAGCTGAACGGCATCCCGGTGCCGTGACCCATGTGGTCATCGTCACGAACGACTTCCCGCCCAGGCCGGGCGGCATCCAGTCGTTCGTGCACGGGCTCGCGCTGCGCACACCGGGAGTGGCCGTCTACGCACCCGCCTGGCCGGGCTGCGCCGAGTTCGACCGGCGGCAGCCGTTCCGGGTGGTGCGGCATCCGACACGGCTCATGCTGCCGACCCCGGCCGTGGCACGCCGCGCGGCCCGGCTGGTGGCCGAGCACGAGGCGGGCACCGTCGTGTTCGGGGCGGCGGCGCCGCTCGGCCTGCTCGCGCCGCACGTGCGCAGGGCGGGCGCGCGGCGCGTGGTGATGCTCACCCACGGCCACGAGGCGTCGTGGGCGAGCGCACCTGGCTTCCGCGCCGTGCTGCGCAGGATCGGCGAGCACGCCGACGTGGTCACGTATCTGGGGGAGTACACGCGGCGGCGGCTCGTCGCGGCCATCCCGCCGGCCAAGCTCGTACGGCTCGCGCCGGGCGTCGACGCCGGCCTGTTCCACCCCGGCACGCCCAAGGCCGAGCTGGGCCTGCAGGGCAGGCCGGTCGTGGCATGCGTGTCCCGGCTGGTGCCACGCAAGGGCCAGGACCAGCTCATCAGGGCCTGGCCCCGGGTGCTGCGGGCGGTGCCCGACGCCGTCCTGCTGCTGGTGGGCGGCGGACCCTACCGGCGCACGCTGGAGCGGCTGGCGGCCGGGGACGAGTCGATCAGGTTCACCGGTACGGTGCCGGCCGCGAGCCTGCCCGGCTATTACGCGGCCGCCGACGTGTTCGCGATGCCCTGCCGTACCCGGTGGGGCGGGGTGGACGTGGAAGGGCTCGGGATCGTGTTCCTGGAGGCGTCGGCCACCGGCCTGCCGGTGGTAGCCGGCGCGTCGGGCGGCGCCCCCGACGCGGTCAAGCACGGCGAGACCGGGCTCGTGGTGGACGGCACGGACCCGGAGGAGATCGCGCAGGCGATCGTCGAGCTGCTGAGTGACCCGGACAAGGCCCGCAAGATGGGCGCGGGCGGCCGCGACTGGATCGCCGGCGATTGGTCGTGGGACCACGTCGCGGCCCGCTTCCAGAGCCTCCTCTAACCTTTGGTGGAGCCGAGCGTGAGCCCGGCCACGAACTGCTTGTGCAACATCTGGAACACGATCAGCGTCGGCAGCGCCACCAGCATCGACCCGGCGGCCAGCAGGTTGTAGTCGGTGAAGAACTGGCCGCGCAGGTTGTTCAGCGCCGAGGTGACGGGCAGCTTGTCGCCCGACGACATCAGCACCAGCGCCCACAGGAAGTCGTTGTACATCCAGGTGAACTGCAGCGTGGACAGCGCCGCCAGCACCGGCCGGCACAGCGGCAACGTCAGCCGCCAGTAGCGTTTCCACACCCCGGCCCCGTCCACCAGCGCCGCCTCGCTGATCTCCTCGGGGATCGTGCGCATGAAGTTGGCCATGACGAAGACGCAGAAGCCGAACTGGAAGGCCACGTGGATGAGGATCAGCCCGAGGTAGGAGTCGTAGAGCGACTGCGAGTCCGACAGCCACGCGGGCAGCGGGATGAGCGTGTAGAGGGTGTAGAGCGGGGTGATGAGGACCTGCGGCGGCAGCAGGTTTCCGGCGGTGAACACGATCAGCAGCGTCTTGCGGCCGGGGATGCGCAGCCGTGCGATCGCGAACGCCGTGAACGACGCCATGAACAACGTGATCAGCACGCCGGGGATCACGATGATCAACGTGTTGAGGTAGTAGCGGGGCAGCTCGGCCTGGCTCCACGCCTGTCCGTAGTAGTCGAGCGTGAGGTGCTCGGGCAGTGAGAAGTAGCCGAGCCGGGCGGTCTCCTCGTACGGACGCAGCGACGCGTACACCGCCAAGACGAGCGGCAGCAGCCACCCCAGCGCCACCAGCACCAGGAACGCGTGCAGCAGGATCCGCAACGGCCGGACCGGCCGCCGTGACGGCGACCGCTGCGACTCGGCCGGGGGAGCGGCGGCCGGTGCGGTGAGCGTCATCGCTCCTCCCCCTTGAACAGCTGCGACAGGTACGTGACGATGAACCCCAGCGAGATCACCAGCAGCACCACGGCGATCGCCGAGCCGAACCCGATCCTGCTGGCCTCGCCCACGATGTTCTCGGTGACCAGCACGGACAGCAGTTCGAGCCCGTTCCTGCCCTTGTTGATGGCGTAGACGATGTCGAACGCCCGCAGCGCCTCGATCACCGTGATCACCAGCACGATCACGTTGATCGGCCGCAGCGTCGGGAACACCACGCGGAAGAACGCCTGCCGCTCGTTGGCCCCGTCGATGGCCGCCGCCTCCTTCAGTGCCGGATCGACCGCCTTCAGCCCCGCCAGATAGATGATCATGACGTAGCCGACGTGCCGCCACGCGGCCGCGACCACGACGACCCAGATGTTGATCGAGCTGTCGCCGAGCCAGTCCACGCTCAGCCCGGTCACCGCGTTCAGCACGCCGTAGTCGGAGGAGTAGACCAGCTGCGCGATGAAGCCGACGACGGCCAGGGACAACACGACCGGCATGTAGAGCGCGCTCTGGTAGACCCGCGACAGCCGCAGCCGCCGATCCAGCAGCACCGCGCAGAACAGGCCGAACGGCGTCGCGACCAGCCCGAGGAAGGCCAGCCACAACACGTTGTTGCGGATGGCCGACCAGAACGGCGGATACTCGGCGGCCAGGTCGTGGTAGTTCTGTCCGCCGATCCACTCGATGGGCCCGATGCCGCCCCAGTCGGTGGCGGACAGCCCGGCGGAGGCCAGCGTGGGCCCCCAGATGAAGCCCACGTTGACGATGACGGCCATCCCCAGCCCGATGACCAGAACGGTCACGTCGCGGGCGGAGTAGCGACGGGTCTTGACAGCCATCAGCGGAAGATGTTGGCCTTCTGCTTCTCGATGCTCGCCAGCAGGGAGTCGATCTCGTTGGGCTTGCTCACGAACGACTGCAGCGACGGGATCATCACGGTGGAGGCGAAGTCCGGCCGCGTGTCGCGGTCGAGGAACTGCGCGATGTGCGTGGCCTTCGACACCAGCTCGGCGCCGCGCTTCTGCAGGGCGCTGTAGCCGGAGGTGTCGGCCTTGGAGCTGGCCGCGAGCGTGCCCGGGTCCAGCTTGGTGGCGATGTTCTGCGAAGAGGCCTGGGCCAGGTGCTTGAGCAGGGCCTTGGCGCCGTCCACGTTCTTGGCCTTGGCGGAGATCATGTAGCCGTCGATGGGGGCGTCGATCGAGTCGGTGCCATACTGCGGGTTGATCTCCGGGAAGGTGAAGAAGTCGAGGTCGTCGCGGTCGGCCTCGGGGAACTGCTGGGCGACGAACATGCCGAGCACATACATCCCGGTCTTCTTCTGCGCCAGCGACTGCCCGGCCTCCTGCCACGTACGCCCCAGCGCCGCGGGCTGGTGATACTCCATCAGCCCCCGCCAGGTGTCGAACACCTGCCTGACCCTCGGGTCCGTCCACGACTCCTTGCCGCCCATCAGCGAGATGTGGAAGTCGTAGCCGTTCGTGCGCATGTTGAGGATGTCGAACGTGCCCATGGCCGGCCAGCCGTCCTTGTCGGCGAACGCGATGGGGATGATCCCGTCGGCCTTCATCTTCTTGGCCAGCGCGGTGAACTCGTCCAGCGTCGCGGGCGGCTCGTACCCCTTCTCCTGCCAGACGCTCTTGCGGTAGAAGACCGCCCACGGATAGTACGTGGACGGGATGAAGTACTGCTTGCCGTCGACGCCCGTCGACTGGTCCTTGAACGCCTGCGTGTAGTCGCCGCCGATCTCCCGCCACACGTCCGAGATGTCGATGGCCAGCCCCTGCTCGGCGAAGAACTGCATGCGGTAGCCCGCGAACCAGGTGAACACGTCGTCGGGCGTGCCCCTGAGGTAACGGTTGATGTTCTCCTGGAACGTGTTGTGGTCGACGGTGTTGATCTTTACCGTGGCCTGGGTGAAGGCCTTGACCTGGGTGTCGAGGGACTTCTTCGGGATCTCGTCGGAGGCGTTCGAGCCGATGGTGACCGTGCCGAGGTTGCCTGCGGCCGTACCGCCGCCGGGGGCGGGGGAGGGGGTGTCGGATCCGCATCCGACGAGCGCGGCGGGGACGCCGAGCGCGGCGGCTCCGAGCAGCAGATTGCGGCGGGATATCGGCAGTCGTTGGGCCATGGGGGTTCCTCCTAGCCGGACCCTTCAGATTCCCCCGAGTTCGCTCACCTTCATTCATCGAAAAGCTCATATTTCGGACTGTCAACGCCCGGTTTCATGACGAATCAGCCACAGTCCCGACGTCACGATCGTGTCATCATGCGATCGAGAACGATGACGGAATCTGTTGGGATCTGGTGGTGCGATGCTCGCCCCGCAGCGACAGCAGGCGATTGTCGAGCTCGTCAGGCAGCACGGCGGCGTCCGGGTGATCGAGCTGGTGCGCGCGTTCGGCGTCTCCGACATCACCATCCGCCGCGACCTGGAGATGCTGGCCGAGCGCGGCCTGCTGGCCAAGGTACACGGCGGCGCCACCGCTGTCGGCTCCACCGACGAGCCCGGCTTCGCCGCCAAGTCCGTACGCCAGGAGGAGGAGAAACGGGCCATCGCCCGGCACGCCGCCGCCCTGGTGGACGCGGGCACCGCGGTCGCGCTGTCGGCGGGCACCACCACGTGGGCGCTCGCCCACCGCCTGGCCGCCGTCCCCGCCCTGACCATCGTGACGAACTCGGTGCGCGTCGCCGACGTCTTCCAGCGCTCGGGACGGACCGACCAGACGGTCGTGCTCACCGGTGGCGTGCGCACCCCCTCCGACGCCCTGGTCGGACCGGTCGCCGTGACGGCGATCCGCCAGCTCAACGTGGACCTGCTCTTCCTCGGCGTGCACGGCATGACCGTCCGGGCCGGCTTCACCACCCCGAACATGATGGAGGCGGAGACCGACCGCGCGCTCGTGGAGGCCGCCGGCCGGCTGGTCGTGCTCGCCGACCACACCAAGTGGGGAACGGTCGGCATCAGCACCATCGCCAAGCTCGGCGAGGCCGACGTGCTCGTCTCCGACGCCGGGCTGCCCCGCTCGGCGCGGGAGGCGCTGTCGGAGCAGGTCGGCGAACTCGTCATCGCGGACGTAGCCTGACGGTCATGAGCTCGACGCGCCACGGTCGCGGAGCTGGCCGCCCTCCTCGTGCCGCTGGTGGCCGTCGGCGTGGTGATCGCCGCGTTGCCCCAGCTCGGCGCGTACGTTGGGACGGAGCTGGGCAGGCGCGTGTCGACCTACGCCCTCGACCGGCTGTACGTTGCCCTCGAGCGCATCATCGGCCTCGGCCCGTTCGAGACGCCCGCGTTCCTGGACCGGCTCCGGCTGGCCTCGCAAGGCGGCATGATGGCGCCCGTCTTCGTCGGCAGCGCCTTCGGACTGGGCAGCACCATGCTCACCATCGGCGGGTTCATCGGCTCCGTCGTGCTGCTCTCCCCGGTGATGGCCGGCGTCGTCATGGTCGCGGGCATCCCGGCGCTGATCGCGCAGATCGCACTGGCCAGGAGGCGGGCCAAGCTGATGCTGGAGCTCGCGCCCGTGCAGCGCCGCGAGTTCTTCTACTCCCACCTGCTCAGCAGCGTCGAGGCGGCCAAGGAGGTGCGGCTGTTCGGGCTCGGCGCGTTCATGCGTGCACGGATGCTGGCCGAGCGCCGCACCGCCGACGTGGCCAACCGGACCCTGGAGCGCAGGGACCTGCTCATCGAGAGCGGCCTCGAGCTGCTGGGCGCACTGATCGCCGGCGGCGGCCTGGTCTGGGCGGTGCTCGCCGCCGGCAGTGGCACGCTGACGGTCGGCGACGTGTCGATGTTCATCGCCGCCGTGGCCGGGCTGCAGGGCGGGCTGTCGTCGCTGGTGCGCGGCATCGCCTCCACGCACCACCAGTTGCTGCTGTTCGGCCACTACGCCGACGTCGTGCACATCGAGCCCGACCTGCCCGTCGCTGCCGACCCCCGCCCCACGCCGCCGCTGCGGCAGGGCATCGAGCTGCGCGACGTGTGGTTCCGCTACGCCGACGACCTGCCGTGGACCCTGCGGGGCGTCACGCTCACCCTCCCGTACGGCAAGGCGGTCGTCGTCGGGCTCAACGGCGCCGGCAAGAGCACCCTCGCCAAGCTGCTGTGCCGCTTGTACGACCCGACGCGCGGGTCCATCCACTGGGACGGCGTGGACCTGCGCGAGCTGGATCCGGCCGAGCTGCAGGCCCGGCTCGGCGCGGTGTTCCAGGACCACATGACGTACGACTTCAGCGCCCGCGACAACATCGCGGTCGGCGACCTGAGGGTGCTCGACGACCTCGACCGCATCAAGCGGGCGGCCGTCCACGCCGGCGTGGACGAGGCGATCAGGGCGCTGCCCGACGGCTACGACACGGCGCTGACGAGGATGTTCGTCTTCACCCTCAAGCGTGGCAAGCAGCCGTCGACGGGCGTCACGCTGTCCGGTGGCCAGTGGCAGCGGGTGGCGCTGGCCAGGGCGTTCCTGCGGGACCACGCCGACTTCATGATCCTGGACGAGCCCAGCTCGGGGCTGGAGGCGGAGCACGACGTGCACCAGCGGATGCGCCGCTACCGGGCCGACCGGACGAGCCTGCTGATCTCGCACCGGCTCAACGCGGTACGCGAGGCGGAGCCCCGGTCCCGGCGCCCTCCCGGACGGCTTCCCCGGCGCGCTGCCGCTCCCGAGGCCGCCCGACCTGCCCTAACGGCTGCTGTAGAGCTCGTCGATCTCCTTGGCGAAGTCGCGCATGACGAGGCCGCGCTTGACCTTCAGCGTCGGCGTCAGATGCCCGCTGTCCTCGGTGATGTCCCGGTCCAGGATCAAGAACTTCTTGATCTGCTCGGCCTTCGACACCGACTGGTTCGCCCGGTCCACCGCCTCCTGGATCTCCGCCTGCATCTTCGGGTCCGCCCGCAGCTCCGACACCGACGACCCGGCGGGCAAGGCCTCGGGATCCAGTGTGACGAGGGCCGCCACGAACGGCCGGCCATCGCCGATGATCATGGCCTGCGAGACCAGCGGGTGGGCGCGCAGCGCGTCCTCCAGCGGCCCCGGTGCGACGTTCTTGCCCGCCGCGGTCACCAGGATCTCCTTCTTGCGTCCCGTGATGCGCAGGTAGCCGTCGGCGTCCAGCTCGCCCACGTCACCCGTGTGGAACCAGCCGCCGTCGTCGATCACCTCGGCCGTGGCCTCGTCGTTCTTCCAGTAGCCGGCGAAGACGTTTCTGCCCTTGGCCAGGACCTCGCCGTCGTCGGCGATGCGCAGCGTGACGCCGGGCAGCGGCTTGCCCACGGTGCCGATCTTGTTGGCGCCCGGCATGTTGACCGAGCACGGGGCGGAGGTCTCGGTCAGGCCGTAGCCCTCGAAGACCTCGATGCCGACGCCCCTGAAGAAGTGGCCGAGCCGCTCGCCCAGCGCCGAGCCGCCGGACACGGCGGCCGACAGCCGCCCGCCGGTGGCGGCCCGCAGCTTGCCGTAGACCAGCTTGTCGAACACCGCCCGCTGCAGCCGCAGCCCCAGCGGCGCGCCGCCCGAGCTCTCCGCGCGGCTCCAGGCCACCGCCACGTCCACGGCGCGGGCGAAGATCTTGCCCTTGCCGCCCGCGATGGCCTTCTGCTCGGCCGCGTTGTAGACCTTCTCGAACACCCGCGGCACGCCCAGCAGGAACGTGGGCTGGAAGTCCTGCAGGTCCGGGGCGACGTTCTTCATGTTCGGCGTGTGCGCGATGACCGCGCCCGCCTCGAGCAGCACCACCTGGATCATCCGCGCGAAGATGTGCGCCAGCGGCAGGAACAGCAGCGCGGCTGGGTCCTTGCGGGCGAACAGCGGCTCCAGCGGCCCCCGCAGCACGTTGAGCGCGGTGAACAGCAGGTTGTCGTGGGTGATGCGGCAGCCCTTGGGCCGGCCCGTGGTGCCGGAGGTGTAGACGATCGTGGCCAGGTCGCCGCCCGTCACCCGGGCGCGCCGCTCGTCCACGTCGGCGTCCGTGACGGCACCGGCCTCCGGTGTGCCGTCGATCCGCCAGAGCGCCTTCAGGCCGGGCACCGCCGCGCGTACGGTCTCCTCGTGCCCCTCCAGCTCGACGAAGGCCGCCTTGGCCTCGCTGTCGGACATGATCCAGCCGACCTGATCGGCCGACGAGGTCTCGTAGATCGGCACGGTGACCGCCCCGATGGACCAGATCGCGTAGTCGACGAGCGTCCACTCGTAGCGGGTGCGCGACATCAGCGCCACCCTGTCGCCGTGCTCGACGCCTGCCGCGATCAGGCCCTTGGCCACTGCGACCACCTGGTCGCGGAACTCCGACGCGGTGACCACCGGCCACCCCGCGTCGCTCTTGCGGCGCATGATGACGGCGCCGGGCTCCTGCTCGGCCCGTCGGAAGACGGTGTCGGCCAGGCTCGCCGAGGCGGGCACGTCGACCAGGACCGGGACGCTGTACTCGCGCACGAACTCAACTCCTCTTCGGGTGACGCCGTGACGCTACCGCGTTAAGTTACGCGTCGGTAGCCCTGTCATTGAGGCGTTATGAAGGGCATTCATCACGCTAGCAGCCGTCGCTCATAGGATTTCCCACCATGAGGATCCATGTGGTGAGCGACGTCCACGGCAGAGCCGACGCGCTGGCCAGAGCGGGTGACGGCGCGGACGCGCTGATCTGCCTGGGCGACCTGATCCTCTTCATCGACTACGCCGACCACGCGCAGGGCATCTTCCCCGCCCTGTTCGGCGCGCAGAGGGCCGCCGAGTACGTCGCGCTGCGCACGGCCAAGCGGTTCGACGAGGCCAGGGAAATGTCGGCGGCGCTGTGGGCCACGCTCGACGGCGACCCGCGCGAGCACATCGAGCGCAACGTCCGCGCCCAGTACGCCGCCCTCTTCGCGGCCATGCCGGCGCCCGCCTACCTCACCTATGGCAACGTGGACATCCCACGTCTGTGGCCGGAGTTCGCGCAGCCCGGCCACCACGTGCTCGACGGGCAGGTGGCGGAGATCGGCGGGCTGCGGTTCGGCTTCGTGGGGGGCGGGCTCAGGACCCCCTACCGCACCCCCTACGAGATCAGCGACGAGGAGTACGCCGCCAAGGTCGAGGCCATCGGCGAGGTGGACGTGCTGTGCTGCCACATCCCGCCCGCCGTGCCCGAGTTGCTGTACGACGTGGTCGCCAGGAGGTTCGAGCGCGGCAGCGAGGCCACGCTGGAGGCGATCAGGCGCACCCAGCCGCGCTACGCCCTGTTCGGCCACGTGCACAACCCCCTCCACGACCGGATCCGCGTCGGCCGCACCGAGTGCCTGAACGTCGGGCACTTCCGCGGAAGGGGCGTCCCCTTCGTCATCGAATGGTGACCAGCAGGTCGCGGAGGCCGCTCCACCGCCAGGAGCGGATTGTGCACTACCGTGGTCGCATGGCTGATCGCACCACTTCCAGCACCACCATCGACGCCGGGCGCGCCGACGTCATGGCGGTCATCGCGGACTTCCCGTCCTACCCCGAATGGGCCGGGTCGATCAAGAACGCGGAGGTCCTCAGCACCGGCGACGACGGCAGGCCGCGGACGGTGCGGTTCGTCCTCGACGCCGGGATGATCAGCGACACCTACACCCTCGGCTACACCTGGCAGGACGACCAGAGCGTGAGCTGGCAGGTGGTCGAGCCGGGGAAGATGGTCTCCGACCTCAGAGGGAGTTACCAGCTCACCGACAAGGGCAGTGGCACCGATGTGACATATGAGCTGACAGTCGATCTGAGCGTGCCCATGATCGGCATGATCAAGCGCAAGGCGGAGAAGGTGATCGTGGACACCGCACTCAAGGGTCTCAAGAAGCGCGTAGAAGGCCGCTGAGGTGACCCCGCGGGTCCTGCTCTTCACCGGCAAGGGCGGCGTCGGCAAGACCACGGCTGCCGCCGCGACGGCCACGCTCGCCGCGCGGCGCGGCCTCAAGACGCTCATCGTCTCCACCGACACGGCACACTCGCTGGCCGACGCGCTCGCCGTCGAGCCGGGCGAGGTCGCGCCGGGCCTCCACCTGCACCAGGTCGACACGCAGAAGACGCTGGAGCGCCACTGGGGCGAGCTGCAGGACTACGCCCGCGGCCTGCTGGGCGAGCTGGGCCTGGACGAGATCACCTCCGAGGAGATCACGGTGCTGCCGGGCGCCGAGGAGGTCATCGCCCTGCTGGAGCTGCGCGAGCACGCCCGCGAGGGCCGCTGGGACGTGATCGTCGTCGACTGCGCGCCGACCGCCGAGACGCTGCGCCTGCTGGCCCTGCCCGAGGCGCTCGACTGGCACGTCGGCAGGCTCATGCCGGTCGGACGCAAGCTCGTGCGGCTGGTCTCGCCGTTCGTGCGCAGCGTTGCCCACGTCAGCGCGCCCGGCGAAGGCGTCATGAACGCCGCCGAGCGTTTCCACCGTGGCCTCATGGAGGTGCGCGAGCTGCTCACCGGCGACCGCGCCTCCGTGCGGCTCGTGCTCACCCCGGAGTCGGTGGTGCTGGCCGAGGCCAGGCGCACCCTCACCTCGCTCAACCTTTACGGCTACCGCGTCGACGCGGTGATCGCCAACCGGGTCTTCCCCTCGGACGACGCCGACGCGTGGCGCGCCCAGTGGGTGGCGGCGCAGTCGCGACTGCTGGCCGAGGCGGAGCAGTCGTTCGCCCCGCTGCCCATCCACATCGTCCCCTACCTGCCCGCCGAGCCCGTCGGCAAGGACGCGCTGGCCGCGGTGGGAGCCAAGCTCTACGGCGAGCACGACCCGTTCACCGCCCCCGCCGTCGACCCGCCGCTGCGGATGAGCGCCGACGAGCTGACCCTGGCCCTGCCCGGCGCGGACCGCGGCGACGTGGACCTGGCGCGCAAGGGGGACGAGCTGATCATCACCGCGGGGCCGTACCGGAGGATCCTGGCGCTGCCCGCGGCGCTGGCCCGCAGGAAGATCAGCGCAGCCGCGCTCCGCGACGGCGTGCTCCGAGTACGGTTCATTTCGGGGACCCCATAACGCGGGGACCCGGCACGCAGGGAGGGCCAGATGACGGAGAGCAACGACAGAGACCCGATCGGGACCGTCGCCGACGAGGCACGCAAGCTGTTCGAGTCGATCCAGGGACGCGCCACGCGCCAGGTCGGCAAGACGGTGCTCAACTCGTTCACCGGCGGTGGGCGCAGGGACCGGGACGTGTGGGAAGAAGCGGTGTCCGAGCCCCACGACGAATACATCTGCCGCGCCTGCCCGCTCTGCCGGGCGATCGCGGCACGGCGCGAGTCGGGCGCCGACGTGACCGGGCACCTCATGGCCGCGGGCGGGGAGCTGTTCGCCGCGTTCCGCGGGGCGCTGGACGTGCTGAGCAGGCCCGCCCCTGGCACACAGCAGCGGGAGCGCGATAATCGTGATCGTCGCGAGGACGTGGAACACATAGATCTGGGATGACAACGGGAGCGGAGCTCCCGGGCGATAAGAGGAGTGACACAGGGGCATGCTCACGATCGGTGTCGACATCGGCGGGACCAAGGTCGCCGCGGGTGTGGTCGACGACCAAGGGAAGATCGTCGCCCATACGTTGCGGCCCACCGCCGCCGACCGCCCTGACGTGGTGGCCGAGACGGTGGCTGACGTCGTTCGCGAGCTGTCCGCGGACCGGGAGATCGAGGCCGTCGGGGTGGGCGCGGCCGGGTTCGTCGACGAGACCCGGTCGATGGTGCGCTTCGCGCCCAACCTCGCCTGGCGCGATGAGCCGCTGCAGAAGAAGATCAGCGGCCTGGTCGGCCTGCCGGTCGTGATCGAGAACGACGCCAACGCCATGGCCTGGGGCGAGACCAGGTTCGGCGCCGGGCGCGGCCAGTCCCACGTGGTCTGCATCACGCTCGGCACCGGCATCGGCGGCGGGCTCGTCTTCGACGGCGCGCTCTACCGCGGCCGCTGGGGAGCGGGCGCCGAGTTCGGCCACATGCAGGTCCAGCCCGGCGGGCGGCCGTGCGGCTGCGGCAACGTCGGCTGCTGGGAGCAATATGCCAGCGGCCAGGGCCTCGTCAAGGAGGCCAGGGAATTGGCCGCGGCCCGGCCGGAGCAGGCGGAGATCCTGCTCGGGCTGGCCGGCGGCAAGATCGAGGGCGAGGAGGTCACCGAGGCGGCGCGGCTGGGCGACCAGGTCTCGCTGGCCGCGTTCGCCGCCTTTGCCGACTGGCTCGGCCAGGGGATGGCCGACCTGGCGGCCGTGCTCGACCCCGGCTGCTTCATCGTCGGCGGCGGCTTCTCCATGGCCGCCGACCTGTTCATCGACCAGGCCCGCGTGACCTACGCCGAGCGGCTCACCGGGCACGGGCACCGGCCGCTCGCCGAGATCAGGCTGGCCGAGCTCGGCGCCTCGGCCGGGGTGGTGGGCGCCGCCGACCTGGCCAGGCTGCGCTAGGGCCGCGTGACGATCAGGGTCGGCACCTACAACGTGCACGGGCTGCGCGACAGCGCGCCCGCGCTGACCAGGGTCATCACCGCCATGCGCGCCGACGTGCTGTGCGTGCAGGAGGCCCCCAGGTTCTACCGCTGGCGGGCCAGACGCCGGGCGCTGGCCGCCGCCGCGGGGCTGCGCCTGGCCACCCCCGGCAGGCTCGGCGGCGTGGCCGTGCTCGTCGGCCGGCGCGTCCGGGTGCTGCGGGCCGAGAGCCACGCGCTGCGGGCCTTCCTCGGACTGGAGCTACGCGGGTTGGCCGTGGCCGTCGTCGAGGCCGACGGGGCGCGGCTGGCCGTCGGCTCGCTCCACCTCGACCTCAACGACCCGGCCAGGGTGCACCACGCGGCCGAGGCGGTGGCGCTGATGGAGCGGGCGGCCGCCCCGTTCGGCGCGGCGATCGTGCTCGGCGGCGACGTCAACGAGCAGCCGCACCAGCCGGCCTGGCGGTATCTGGCCGGGCGGCTGGCCGACTGCTACGCGGTGGCGCCCAAGGGCGACGGGCTGACGTTCCCGGCGGCGCGGCCCGCCGTACGCATCGACGGGGTGTTCGCCGCGCGCGAGGCGCGTGTGGTGTCGTGCGGGGGAGTGGACGCCGAGATCGCCGATCTGGCCGGGGCCAGTGACCATCTTCCTGTTATCGCAGAGTTGCGACTTGGGCACTAAAGGGCAAGAGGGGCCGGTCAGCCCGTAGCATTTGCACCATGACTCGTCGCTCTCAGCGGCGTGCGCTCTCCTTGATCTTGGCGACGTCCGTGGCCTTGCCGCAGGTCACGCTCGCCGCGCATGCCGATCCTCGCCGCCCCACCACGATCGAGGCGTGGCAGCAGTCGACCAGCGTGCGCCTGCAGGCCGACGGCTCGCTCTCCGACGTGCTGGCGCTGTCCTCCAGCGACGTCTGGGCGGTCGGGCAGCAGGAGATCTGGGACGTGTGGAAGAACCGTGGCACCATCCGCCACTGGAACGGCGCCCGGTGGACCGAGGTGGCCATCCGCGACGCCACGGCCGCGGGCAACCTGCGCAGCCTGGCCGCCGCCGGGTCGTCCGACGTGTGGGCGGTCGGCGACGGGCACGACGGGCTGCCCTACCTCGCGCACGGCGACCTGGCCGGATTCGACCGGGTCAGGCCGCCGGGGCTGCGGGCCGGCGACTGGCTCGCCGGCGTCGACGCCAAGCAGGGCAAGGTGGTGGCGGTCGGCAGCCGCGACAAGCAGGGGCTCATCCTCACCGGGCAGGGCAACACCTGGAGCGCCCAGCAGACCAAGGAAGAAGGCGCTCTCTACGCGGTGGCGGGCGGGTTCGCCGTCGGCGACACCGGCACCGAGCCGCTGGTCGTGCACTACTCGGGTGGCTCGTGGAAGTCGATGCCGCTGCCCTCCATCCCCGGCGGCTACCTGCGCGACGTCCAGGCCGACAGCGCCAAGCGGGCGGTGGCCGTCGGCGGCGTCTACCGGGGCCCGGGCGACATCTCCCCGCTCGTGCTCACCTGGAACGGCAAGCGGTGGAAGCAGCTGGCGCTGCCCGAGTCAGACGCCCGCCTCTACGGCGTGACCGGCGACGGCAAGGGCCGCTACTGGATGGCCGGCTATGACCCGGCGCGGGCGGCCGAGCCGTTCATGATGCGCTGCGAGAAGGCCGCGTGCGAGATCATCCGCGGCGAGGCCGAGCGGGGCAGGAGCACCGTGCGTCTGCAGGCCGTGGCCTATCTCGCGGGCAAGAGCACGGTGTGGGCGGTCGGGCACGCGGTCGACACCCGCGACCGCTACACCGACGTCGTGGAGTCGTTCGCACCCAAGGCGATGGAGGGCAAGTCCTAAAGGGGCGATGGAGAGCGGGTCCTAAAGGACCGCGCCGTCGTCCCAGCCGGAGTCGTTCGGCGGGCCGTCGCCCATGCGCACCACCAGGGCCACGAACCCGCCGATGAACGCCGCCACCGCCGTGAACAGCGCCCACCCGTCCATCTGCCAGCTCGCCATCGCCGCGACCAGGAGGTAGGCCGGGCCGCCGAACAGCGCCACCCACGCCAGCTTGGCCGGCAGGTCGAGCTTCGGCAACGGCGGGGGCGGAGGCGGCACGAAGTGCCCCTCCCCTTCTTCTTCCTCGTCGTCGTCCTGCTTGTCCTCGGGCTCGTCGAGATCCTCCTCGAGCTCCTCCGAGGGCTTGACCACCCGCCGGGTGGGCTCAGCAGGGACGTTTTCGCTGTCCGGCCATGGCTGGTCGGCCGAGTCGCGCTCGGCTGTGTCGTTGAAGGACGCGACGATCTGCCGCCAGACCTCGTCCTCGTCACTCTGGGGCGTCACCTAGATGGGCCTCTCCGCAGCGATCGCGACTTCCCCCTGGGTGCGATCAGTCCCTCTGCAAGGGTACCGAGGCATGTGTCCGGATGAAGTCGAGGCTACCGGCAAAGATCCTGTCGGCATCATTGTCGAGCGTCGCAACATGGTAGCTATCGGTAAGCTCCTCGATCGTGGCCTGCGGGACCCTTTGGCGAATGATCGCCACACTCGTCGGCTTCACCACATGGTCGTCCACGCTATGGAAGACCAGCAGCGGCTGCGTCACCTTCACCAGGTCGGCCTGCACCAGCGACCACAGTCCCGGCAGCGACGCGGCCGCCTTCACCGGGGTGCGGGAGTAGGCCAGCTCGGTCACGCCGGGCTTCTTGACGTCATTGGCGACGCCGGGCACGGACGGCACGAACCACTTCAGCAGCGGCGCCAGCTTCATCAGCGGCACGTCGTTGGCGATGGACGGGTTGACCAGCACCAGGCCCCTGATCGCCGGGCCGTGCACCTCGGCCAGCCGCAGCGCCAGGCAGCCGCCCAGCGACAACCCCGCCACGAACACGTCCGCACAGCGGCCCTGCAGGTCCGCGAACGCCTTCTCCACCTCGGCGTACCAGTCCTCCCACCGCGTGCGGTTCATCTCCTGCCATCTGGTGCCGTGCCCCGGCTGGCGGGGCAGCGAAACGCTGACCCCGTGCCCGGCCAGGAACTGGCCCCAGGGTCGTAACGATTGCGGGGTGCCCGTGAACCCATGGCAGAGCAGCACGCCGACCTCGCCTGCGTCATGGTTGTAGGGCTCCGCGCCTGGCATGAGCGGCATAACAGCTCCTCCATGCGATTTCATTCCGGGGGACCGGGGCGTTCATCCAGGAACGGCCCGATCGTCGCACGTTCAGGGGTGATTGTGCGAGCGCTGGTGTAGGAGCATGGCCGTCGAGATGGGAAGATGACTCTGCCTGCCGACGACGTGCTGGAGAAGAGGTGCCGCGGTGTTCTACTGGGTGGTCAAGGCCATCTTGGGGCCGATCCTCCACCTTGTGTTCAGGCCGTGGACGGAGGGCGCGGAAAACGTGCCGAAGGAAGGGCCGGCGATCCTGGCCGGCAACCACCTGTCGTTCGCCGATCATTTCTTCGGCCCGCTCCAGCTGCGCCGCAAGGTCATCTCGCTCGGCAAGTCCGACTACTTCACCGGCCGCGGCGTGAAGGGCTTCTTCACCCGGCTGTTCTTCAGCGGCGTCGGCACCGTGCCGATCGACCGCTCCGGGGGCAAGGCCAGCGAGGCGGCGCTCCGCACCGGCCTGCGCATCCTGCGCGAGGGCAACGTCCTGGGCATCTACCCGGAGGGCACCCGCTCGCCCGACGGCCGGCTCTACAAGGGCAAGACCGGTGTGGCCCGGCTGGCCCTGGAGTCGCGGGCCCCGGTCATCCCGTGGGCGATGATCAACACGTACGAGATGATGCCGCCGGGGCGGGTGTTCCCCAAGCTCGGGATCCGGCCGGGCGTCCGGTTCGGCAAGCCGCTCGACTTCTCCCGCTACTACGGGATGGAGGACGACCGCCTGGTGCTGCGCGCGGTGACCGACGAGATCATGTATGCGCTGATGGAGCTGTCCGAGCAGGAATACGTCGACAAATACGCCGCCAGCGCCCGTGTCGAGATGGAGCGCGCCGCCCGCGCCGCCGCCAGGGACTAGCGGCCGTCCGAGGAGCGTAGTGCCTCCTCCGTCTTCCGCAGGGCGGCCGTCATCGTGTGCAGCTCCTCCCGGCTGAGCCGGTCGATCAGATATCTCCTGACGACCTCCACGTGCCCCGGCGCCACCCGCTCCAGGCACCGCAGGCCCGCCTCGGTGATCACCGCCAGCACACCGCGCTCGTCCGACGGACACGTGGCACGCTCCACCAGCCCCGCCTTCTCCAGCTGAGTGATCTGGTACGTCAGCGCGCTCTTCGACACCACGACACCCTTGGCCAGCTCCGTCATCCGCTCCTGGCGGCCGGGGGCCTCGGCGAGCCGCACCAGGATCTCGAACTGCGGGTGCGTCAGCCCCGCCGCGGCCTTGAGCTGCTCTTCAATGCGCCTGTCGAGCAAGTGGGAAGTCGACAGGAAGGCGCGCCAGGCCGCCATCTCCATCGAGTCGAGCCATCGGGGTTCCGTCACCGGCACAGTCTACCGCGTTTGTTCAGATTTTAACTTTCCCTGCTACAGTGCTCTCGTTCAAAACTGAACAACTATCTCACTAGGAGGTCGCATGGTCGACCAGGCCCGTCCCGTCGTCCTGCTGCTCGCGAGAATCGCCCTCGGGGTGATCTTCCTCGTGCACGGCTACCAGAAGTTCGCGACCATGGGCATCGCGGGCACGACCAAGTTCTTCGAGTCCATCGGCATCCCGCTGGCCGGCGTGGCCGCTCCGGCCGTCGCGGTGCTGGAGGTGGCCGGCGGCCTGGCGCTGATCCTCGGCGCCGCGCTGCCGATCGTCGGCACGCTGCTGGCCCTCGACATGATCGGCGCGATCGTCTTCGTCCACGCCGCCAACGGCTTCGGCGCCGCCGAAGGTGGCTATGAGCTCGTCCTGGCGCTGGCCGCGGCGAGCCTGGCCATCGGCTTCACCGGCGGCGGCGCGCTGGCGCTCGACCGCGTCTTCGGCCGCCGCCGCACCGCCGAGTCGGTCTCCGTCTGACTTCGGCCGCCGAGGACCCCGCGCACCCGCTTCCAGAGCCAGGCGTGCGCGGGGTCGGCGTCGTAGGCCGGTCCCTCGGACCGGCCCCGGCTGCGTCCTACGACAGATGGGCGCGGATCTGCGTGATGTGCTCGGGAGTCGTCCGGCAGCAGCCGCCGATCAGCGACGCGCCCGCCAGCTGCCACTCCTTGGCGGCCTGCCCGAACTCCACCGGATCGGCCAGGCCCAGCCAGCGCCGATGCCCGGCGTCCCAGCTCTCACCCGAGTTGGGGTAGACCACGACGGGCAGCCCGCCGGACAGGCACGCGATGAGCCCGGGGATGTGGCGGGGCGCCGTGCAATTCGCGCCGACGGCCACCACCTGCGGATTCCCGCTGAACAGGGCGGCCGCCTCACGGATCGGCGTGCCGTCGTTGAGCCGCTCGCCGTCCCGGCAGGAGAAGCTCACCCACGCCTTGACCCCCGGCGTGCGCTCCAGCAGCCTGGCCAGAGCCCGCGCCTCCAGATAGGACGGAATCGTCTCGCAGGCCAGCAGGTCGGCGCCGGCCGTGGCCAGGATCTCCCAGCGCGGCAGGTGCCAGGAGTAGAGGCCGTCCTCGTCGAGGTCGTAGTCGCCGGTGTATTCAGCGCCGTTGGCCAGGAACGCGCCGTACGGGCCGACCGAGGCCGCCACCAGCCCGCGGCCGGCCTGGTCGCGCGCCTGCCCGGCCAGCACCACCGACAGCCTGATCAGCGCCTCCGCCTGTGCCGCTCCCAGGCCGCGCCGCATGAAGCCCGGGATCGTGGCCTGGTAGCTCGCGGTGATGGCCACGTCGGCCCCCGCGGTGAAGTAGTCGGCGTGCGCCTGCCGGATCAGCTCCGGCTGCTCCAGCAGCAACCGCGCCGACCAGAGGTCGTCGCTGAGGTCGGCGCCGAGCCGTTCGAGGTGGGTGGACAGGCCCCCGTCCAGGACAAGTGTGGTCACCCATCCAGGGTAAGAGCAGGCGGAGGATGGCCGGGAAAGGCGCTGATCACCTGCTCGAGCAGGACCGGCGCGTCTTCGGGGGAGTCCAGCGTGAAGTCGGCCCGGCGCGCCAGCTCGTCGCCCGTCTCCCGGTTGGCCACCGCGACCCGGACGCCCATGAACCCGGGATCCCGCTCCTCCCTGCAGCGCAACGCGTCGAACGCGCGGCCGTCGGAGATGTCGTCGCCGAAATACCAGGCGCGGGTCAGCGTCTCCGCCTCCTGGGCGATGACCGTACCCTTGTCGCACTCCACCGGCGGCCGGAGCTCCACCACCATGCGGCCGTGCTGCTCGCGCAGGCCCAGCTCCGCCGCCTTGCCCGAGGCCCACCGCTCCACCGCGCCACGCAGCGCCGGGACCGCGCGGTAGTGCAGCGACACCACCAGCGCCTTGTCCTCGATCAGGACCTCGCCCGGCAGATCGCGGGCGGCGTCCGCGGCCAACCGGCGCATGATCGGGGCCCACGGCTCGGCCGCCGCATCGGTGTGCACCCGGCCGTCGACGACGGTCTGCATCCCGTAGAGGCCGAACAGGGCGACCTGCGGCGCGCGCGAGAACCGCTCGCACAGGAACGCGGCCGGGCGGGCCGAGACCACGGCGACCCTGCCGACCAGGCTCGTCAGCGCCTGCAAGCGCTCCACCGCCCCCGGAACGGGGAGCACGGCGCCGGGATCTCGCATGATCGGGGCGATCGTGCCGTCGAAGTCGAAGAAGAAGCCGGATTTCCTGCTCTCGGAAACGGTGGCCGACACTGCTTCGGCGAAGCGGAGCGGGGCGCGAGGGGTCGCCATGGTCGTGACGATAGAACAGCCTGACCGGCTCGGATAGACGCTCGTCCGATATTCGGCCGCGGTTCAGACGGCGGCTTCGCGGGCGAGGGCGGGGTCGTCATTCAGCGCCCAGCCCTGCCTGGCCGGCGTGCAGCGGCACCCGGCCGTCCGTGATCCGGCGTACCAGCCAGGTGGCCACGCGTGCCGGCACGTCACGCACCGTCGCGTCGGTGAGCCGGTCGTCGAGGTCGCGCACGGTCGCGGCCAGCGTGCGCAGCAGCCGCGCCGCGACGGACGGCTCGGTGGCGACGAGCTCGAGCACCGCCGTACGCGGCCCGCCTTCACCCGGCCGCCGAGCAACACGATCAGCTGATCGGCCGGGTCGCCCTCGGTGACCTGCCCGGCCGGATAGCGCCTGCGCCGGGTCAGGGCCGCCAGCGCCCGCAGCCGCTCCTCGCCAAGCCCACCCAACATCGGCAGATCGGCCAGCGTATACGTCATGTATCCCCGTATACACCCCGCCGGTGCCCCGCGATGCAGAGCGAGGGCCCCATCGCCCCCTAGCGTGCGGGGACATGGCGAGATACGTGTTGCAACTGGCCTTCGACGGCGACCCACGACGGCTCACGGCCCGCCCCGCACACCGGGAGCACCTGCGGCGGCTCAAGGAGGAGGGGCGGCTGGTGAGCGCCGGGCCGTGGGCGGACGACAGCGGGGCGCTGCAGCCCCGGCCCCGCCCGATGCCTGGGCAGGGCCGGAGCGGGCGGTCAGTGACGCTTCCAGAAGGGCGTGCGACGGTCGCCGCCGGGCAGCGGGCCACCGGGATGCCCACCACCGGGTTGCCCGCCCTCGTCGCCGAGGTGTCCGCGGCCCGGCGTGGGTCGGGGCGGCGGTGCGGAGCCGCCGATCAGGGCCCTGAGGACCGCGATGGCGTGGTCGTGCAGCGCCTGGGCGTCAGCGCCCGGCCGCTCGGCCGCTTCCAGCTCGCGAGCCAGCCTCACCAGCTGCTCGTCGCCGCCCAGGTATTCCGCGAGCGCCGCCAGCCGCGACCCCAGGTCGGCCAGGTACAGCAGATCGGGCGCAGGCAGCGCCGTGAGCCGATCCAGCTCGGCCACCAGCTGCGGCCGGACCGACTCCAGCCGGCCCGCGGGACGCGGCCCCGGAGCGAACCTCGGCCCGCCCCCGAGCCGCCCAGGCTGACTGGGCCGGGGACCGGGCTTGGGCCCGCCGCCACGGGCCAGGAACCCCTCGTCGTCACCGGCCATCTCGGCGGCGCCGAACCCAGGCTCAGGCCGCCGCATCCGCGGCGCGGCCGCGGGCATGGCCATCATCGCGGCGTGCGCTGTGAAGCCGCCGCCCATCATCGGCGCGGCCTGCGGCGGCTCCCAGCCGCTCGGCGGCTCGACCGGCTGGATGACGCGGTGCTCGGGCCCGCCGTCGGCGACCTGCCTGGTGTCGACCGCCACGTACGCGGTGAAGCGGCAGAGCACGCCGTGCTCGAGCGACGTGCGGACGATGCGCGACTCCAGCTCGTGCTCGCCCATGGCATAACGGTCCTCGAGCTCCCGCAGGTGCGCGCGGGCCCACACGGCGCGGACGGCCGGATTGTCGACTGTGACGCCCGTGACCTGCTCCTCCCACGGGCCGCCGGTGGCCATCCCGCGTACGGTCACCGAGGACCCTTCGCGGTAGCGCCCGTACACGCGCAGCGGGACACCCGGGAAGATCGACCCGAGATGCGTGACCGTACCGGGCTCTACCTCCAGCCCCTTGAGCGAGAGGTCGGTCACCAGGGGCGCGCCGATCCTGCGGTGGATGTGGTCCATGGCCGCGTCGAGCCGGTCCTCCGACTCGACCAGCTCACACCGGCCCGCGCCGAGCCCGGCGAGCCTGCCGAGGAAGCCGGCGTTCACGGCACGGTCGATGCCGACCGTGTGCACGCGCATGGCCGACAGCGCGCCGCCCGCCTGCTCCAGGATCTGGTCCTCGTTGCCCACCTGGCCGTCGGTGACCAGCACCACGACCCGCTCCCGCTCGGCCGGGGCGCCCAGCAGGGCGATGGCCTGGCGCAGCGGCTCGAGCAGCTCGGTGCCGCCGCGGGCGTCGACCCGGGCGAGGTGCTCCACGGCGCGGTACCGGTTGCGGTCCGACGCCTCCACGAGCCCCTCGAACGCCCGCTCCACCACTGAGTCGAACGTCAGCACCGCGAAGCGGTCCTGCGGTGTCAGCGTGTCGACGATGCGCGCGGCGGCCCGGCGCGCGGCCACCATCTTCCAGCCGCCCATGCTGCCCGAGCGGTCGAGCAGCACCACCAGATCCCGCGGCGTGCGCGTGGCCTGCAGCGGCGGCGGCACGACGGTGAGCGCGAACGTCCCCCCTTGCCCGGCCGGGCTGTCGAGCTGCAACGATGTGGAGGCGTCGAACGACATCCGCAGGATGAAGTCCCGGTCCAGCCGCTCTCCCGGACGCAGCCGCACCGTGTGGCCCTCCTCCTCGACCACGTGCAGGCTGGAGGCCAGCTCACGCAGCTCCAGACCGGCGGCGTCCACGGTCGCGGCGAGCGACAGGCGCACCGGGTTGGGGAAGCCGGGCAGCAGCACGGGCGGGCTGATCCTGGACGCGTCCGGCACGGCGTCGGTGTCGGGCACGACGCCGTCACCCGCGGGCCGGCCGTCGATGGGCGTGCCCGGGATGTAACGCGGCGCCACCACCAGCGGGAAGCGGAACGTGGCCGCCCCGTCCTCGTACGGCAGCGGCTGGCTCATCGTCAGCCTGACCGAGACCTGCTCGCCGGGCAGGATGTTGCCCACCCGGATCGTGAACACGTCCGGCCGGTCCTCCTCGGCGATGGCGGCCCGCCTGCCCTCTCGCAGGGCGCGGTCGTAGTCCGCCCTGGCCTGGCCGCGCTCCTTCAGCACGCCCTCGACCACCCGGTCGTCGGCCTCCATCCGGAACGCGGTCACGGCCGCCCGGTCGGGCAGCGGGAAGACGTACGTGGCCTCCAGCGTGACGTCGAACGGGTTCCTGAACCCCTGCGTGACCTCGACCCCGGCGATGAGGCCCGAGATGTCCGCGCTCACGTCCACGCTCTCCAGCGGCAGGTTGCCGCGCTCGGTCAGCAGCGCGCCGAACCCGGCGTCCGGCACCGGCAGGCACCGGGCGGGCTCCAACGAAGTGATCTTCATATCAGCTCCCTTTCTTCGAGCACCGCGAGCAGCGGTCCCGCCGCCGCCAGCACCGCCTGAACGTCCTCCTCGGACAGGGCGCGCCCGCCATCCAGCACCAGCCTCACCCCATCACCCAACCTGACCCCGGCGACCACCGCCCCGGCGCCGCCGCGCCCCTCCGCTCCCGTCCGCCGCCCGGCCACGTCGGCGCGCTCTCCCGTCCGCCACCCGGACATCCCGGGACGCGTTCGCCTCGAGGATTGCCTCTCAACATCGGGATTACCTGCCGCCTCGACGCCCACGCGGCCGTGGGGCAGGGCGAGATCTGCACCGCTGCCGGGCATGACGGCATCCGCACCGCTGCCGGGCATGACGGCGCCGGCGCTCCCCTGGCCGGGCGCGGCGGCATAGGGCGGCGCCTCGGCTGCACGATGCACGCCGTCCCCGTCGGGCCGCTCGGTCCAGAACCGCTCGCGCCCCGCTTCGTCACGAACTGAGCCGTCCGCGTCCTCCAGACCCATGGCACGCGCAGCACTCGCCGTGTCCTCGAGCATCCGATCCGTGGCGCCCGCCAGGGCCGCCTGGATCTCGGCGATCGAGTGGCCGGCCGCCTGCAGTCGCTTGATGGCCAGCAGTTGCAGCAGGTGCCGCCGTCCGTACTGGGCGATCCGGCCGCGTCGGGTCAGGGGCGGGTCGACGAGGCCGATGGTCGTATACCACCTGATCAGCCGCTCTCCTGGCACGTCACGGACCCGGCCGTTGGCCGGCGCGGCGCCGGCGCGCAGCGCGCGGGCCGCGTGCTCGGCCAGCTCGCCGATGGTCCAGGTGTCGCTCATACCTCCACAATGACACTGTCATTATTACAGTGTCAACGTTAAGGGCTCGGAAGTTTGGGCATGAGGATGCCTATACGGAAATAAGCGGACAAAGCTCATCGAACGGGGAGGAATTACAACATGGCGAAGATCACTGGTCCGCTATCGGGAGACGCCAAGAACACGGTCACGGACGCCCTGCAGGGCGCCCTGGTCGATCTCATAGACCTGTCACTGGTCGCCAAGCAGGCACACTGGAACCTGATCGGCTCGCACTTCCGCTCCATCCACCTCCAGCTCGACAAGGTCACGGACATGGCGCGGACGCACATGGACACCATCGCCGAGCGTGCGGTCGCCCTCGGGGCCAACCCGGACGGCCGGGCCGCCACGGTCGCCAAGTCGACCAAGCTCGCGCAGCTGGAGAGCGGCTGGGTGGAGGACGGAAAGGTCCTCGCGACGATCATCGACGTCCTGGACGGCATCAGCAGGCGCATGCACGAGCGTGTCCGGGCCACCGACCAGCCCGACCCGGTCAGCCAGGACCTGCTCATCTCCGTGGCGCAGGACATCGACAAGCAGCACTGGATGTTCCAGGCCATGAGGTGACCAAGGCACGACGGGAGTCCGGGAGCCGCATCGGCCCCGGGCTTTCGTATGCCGTAAGCGGCACGCGGTCAGGTGATCGGACCGCTCGACGAGGAGTCGCTCCCGCACGCCGTACGGCTGACCCGGCAGGAAGGGGCAACGTCACCGCAACCTGATGATCGCGGGACGGGCCCATGGGGTTTGCGCAGAGTTTGATGTCGCGAGTCCCTCCCATTCATGTCGGTGCGGTCGACTAGCGTGGCACCTAGAGGGAGGCCCCACGATGTCCCACAAGACTCTCCTCCGCACGGGCCCGCTCTTGCCGGGCGGCGCCAGCCCCTACGGACCGCTCGGCCTGCCGGGCGCCGGCGGACTCGCGCTGCCCTCGGGGTTCACCGGCCGGGTCGTGGCCCGCTCGGGTCACAAGATCGCCGGCCTCACCTGGCACGCGGCGCCCGACGGCGGCGCCTGCTTCCCCGACGGCGACGGCTGGATCTACGTGTCCAACTCCGAGCTGCCCCTGCTCGGCGGCGCCTCCGCGCTGCGGTTCCGCGCCGACGGCAGCGTCGGCGACGCCTACCGCATCCTGTCGGGCACCGACCTCAACTGCGCGGGTGGCGCCACGCCCTGGCACAGCTGGTTGTCGTGCGAGCTCGGCCACCGCGGCCGTGTCTTCGAGTGCGACCCCTACGGCGCCCGCGCCGCCCGCCCGCGCCTGTCCATGGGCCGCTTCAAACACGAGGCCGCGGCCTGCGACCCCGAGCGCGCCGTGGTCTACATGACCGAGGACGAGCCCGACGGCTGCTTCTATCGGTTCAGGCCGGGCGACTGGGGCGATCTGACCGAGGGCACGCTGGAGGTGCTGTGCTCCTCCGGTCGCTGGCGGGTGGTGCCGTCGCCGGCGGCGCTGCTCCAGGAGACCCGCCACCAGGTCGAGGACGCCCGCCACTTCGACGGCGGCGATGCCTGCCACTACGCGGGCGGGGTCTGCTACTTCACCACCAAGGGCGACACGGGCCTGTGGGCCTATGACGCGCAGACCTCCACACTCGACCGGCTCTGCGAGGGCGTGCGCGCCATCACCGCCGCGCCGTCCGGCGACCTCTATGTCGCCAGGGAGACGATGCAGATCGACGTCATCGCGCCGGACCGCGCGGTCACGCCGTTCCTCCGGCTGGAGGGGCACGAGGGGGCCGAGCTGACCGGGCTGGCGTTCTCGCCGCGCGGCGACCGGCTCTACTTCTCGGCCAGGCGCGGCCGCGCGGAGGGCCACACATTCGAAGTGACGGGCCCCTTCCGCGGCTAGCTCGGGGAGGGCCACACGTAACCGGCGCCTCCCGCGGCTAGGTCAAATAGCGGACGAGCATGAGCTTGAGCTCGTCCACCAGTTCGGCGCTGTGCTCGGGTGTGGCCGTGGTGATCATCGGCATCACCGTCTTCACCATGGACAACACCATCGTGCCCATGAGCCGGGCCCGGTCCTCGGCGAGCTCGGGCCTGAGACGGCGCAGCATGGCCGCGAGCTGCCGGGAGATGTCCTCGTGCAGCCGCTGTGAGGCCGCGGCGAACCGGTCGCCGGTGGCGGATCCGTACAGCAGCGACCAGTAGGCCGGTGAGCGGCTCTTGAACCGCACGCTCTCGTCCACGAGCTGCCCGACCAGCACCTCCAGCGGGACGTCCGGCGTGACCTCGGCCAGGCGGGCGGCCCAGAACTCCTGGCGGTCGTCGGTGTAGCGGGACACCAGCCCGTCCAGGATCTCCTCCTTGTTGCGGAAGAACTGATACAGCGACCCCGGCGACATCCCCGCCCGCGCGGCGACCTGGTTCGTCGTCAGGTCCGGGAAGCCGACCTCGGCGATCACCAGCTCGGCGGCGTCGAGGATCTCCTCCATGCGCTTCAGGCCGCGCGCCTGCCGGCGCACCGTGCGTTCAGCCATGCGGCACCTCGTTGACAAATGCGAGCATTTACTTGTATTTCTGGTTGGGAACAGCAAACACGAGTAGTTTACCGAGTTTTGATCGGAGTTCCCATGACGGTGGACACGCGCCTGCGGCCCGCCGCCGCGGCGACCACGGGCCCGCCGCTGCGCAGGCTCGGCTTCCTCCTGGTACGCCGCCGCAGGCTTGTCCTCACGCTGGCCCTGCTCGGACTGATCGCCGCCGGAGTCCTCGCCGCGGGCGCGGTGCCCCGGCTGTCGCTGGCCAGATTCGAGGCCCCGGGCTCGGAGTCCGACCGGGCGCAGGCCGAGCTGGCCGAGCGGTTCGGCACGGGAAGCCCCGACATGATCTTCCTGGTGACCGCGAAGAGCGGCACGGTGGACGATCCGGCCATCGAGGCTGCGGGCAGGGAGCTGACCGCCCGGGTCGGACGCGAGGCCGACGTCGCCGAGGCGGCCTCGTACTGGACTCGCGGCAAGCCGGCCACGATGCGCAGTGAGGACGGCAGGCACGCGCTGATCGTCGTCCGCATTCCGGGGGACGCCGATCATGTGCGGGCGCGGGTGCTGCCCAGGCTGGTCCCCGAGATCACCCGGGGCACGGACCTGCTGCGGGTGCGGGCCGGGGGAGGGGAGGAGGTCTTCCGCGAGACCGTGCCGCTGGCCAGGCAGGACTTCGTCCGGGCCGAGCTCGTCATCTTCCCGCTGGCGTTCGTGCTGCTCTGGCTCTACCAGCGGCGCGCGATGGCGGCCCTGGTGCCGATCCTGGCCGGGCTGTTCGCGATGGTGATCGGACTGGCCCTCCTGAGTGCCGTCCTGACATTCACCGAGATTTCGACGTTCGCCCTGAACCTCACCCTGGCCATGGGGCTCGGCCTCGGCATCGACTACTGCCTGTTCGTGATCCAGCGCTTCCGCGAGGAGACACGAAACGGCAAGGACCGGGCGGCGGCCGTCGCCGGGGCGGTCGAGCACGCGGGCCGGACGGTGTTGTTCAGCGGCGCGACCGTGGCCGCGTCGCTCGCGGTGTTGTTCGCGCTGCCGTTCGACTTCCTGCGCTCCTTCGCCTACTCCGGCATCGCCGTCGTCATCGGCGGCCTGGTCGCGGCGGTGCTGGTGCTGCCTGCCGTGCTCGCCTCCATCGGCGGCACGATGCTGCCCAAGCGGGAGCGGCCGGAGCGGGCGGCGGGATTCTGGCATGCGCTGGCCACCCGCGTGATGCGCCGGCCGCTGGTGTTCGGGGGAGTGGCGACCGCGCTGCTGCTGGTGCTCGCCTCGCCGTTCCTGGGCCTGCGCTTCGGTGTGGCCGACGACCGCATCCTGCCGCTGGAGGCGCCCTCCCGGCAGACTCAGGAGGTCATCCGCCAGGAGTTCCCCGCTGAGGAGACCGACGCCATCCAGCTGGTCTCGCGTGAGGCCGCGGTGGGCGAGGTCACGGCGTACGCGGCGAGCCTGTCCAGGCTGCCCGGCGTGGCCCAGGTCGACTCCGCCGCCGGGTCGTTCGCGAACGGCCAGCGGGTGGGCGACGGGGACCCGTCCAGGTTCCAGGGGGAGGGCACGTGGCTGTCGGTGGTCCCGTCCGCCGCGGCGCTGGCCGACGACCCTGTACGGCTCGTCGAGGCCGTCCGCGCGGTGGAAGCGCCCTTCGGCGTGCTGGTCGGCGGCTACCCCGCCGAGCTGTCCGACTACCGCGCCTCGGTCGTGGACCGGCTGCCGCTGGTGCTCGCGCTCATGCTGGGCGTGACGTTCGTCGTCCTGCTCCTCATGACGCGCAGTCTGATCCTTCCGATCAAGGCGACCCTGTTGAACGTCCTCAGCCTCGGCGTCATGTTCGGCGCCATCGTCTGGATCTTCCAGGACGGCAACCTGTCAGGCCTGCTCGGCTTCACCCCGACGGGCACGCTCGACCCGAGCATCCCCATCCTCATGCTCTGCGTGGCCTACGGCCTGTCCATGGACTACGAGGTGTTCCTGCTGTCGCGCATCAAGGAGGAGTACGACAGGACCGGCGACACCGAGGAGGCCGTGGCCACCGGCCTGCAGCGGGGCGCGCCCCTGATCACGGCGGCCGGCGGCATCCTGGCGCTCACCTTCGCCGCGTACGCCACCGCGCAGGTGACGTTCGTGCAGATGCTGGGCGTCGGCATGGCCGTGGCCGTGCTGGTGGACGCCACCGTGATCAGGGCGGTGCTCGTGCCGGCTCTCATGCGCCTGGCCGGACCCCTCAACTGGTGGCCCGAGAGGTCTCGGCGCGGCGAAAGCGGTGTGGCCGGCTAGAAGGCTTAGCCGCCCGGAGGCGGTCATGGTGAGCCGGAGTTTGTTCGAATGAGCTCGAACGGGCTGGTTTAGGCGGGGTTTAGGCGGCGAGGCCTGCCTGTTGGGCGAGGTCGTCGATCGCG